>CAZGDB010000065.1:0-1770 GCA_964524705.1 uncultured Francisellaceae bacterium | reverse complement strand
GCCAGAAAGAATCGTGCTGGATTGTTTGCAACCCAATTTGTTGCCAGCTATTGTCAATTCGTTGCCGACGTTTAATTTTTAGAGCAGAAGCTTTCTGAGTTTTAAAAAAGATGATTGCAGAACACTACCACCAAGACAGCGATTCAACGGAACCTAAGTTCGCTTCTGCTTGTTTTATCGCCTCTGGATTCCCCTGTTGAACAGCCACTGCTAAATAATGCATCGCCATCTCTTCATTTTGCGTGATAAGCTCTCCCTTCATATATTCCTGGTAAAGACTATAACTTGCTCTTGATTCGCCTCGATCAGAAGCTAATTTTAAACAGTCAATAACTTTCTGGTTCGTTCTGTAGTTCATCGCATCAGCTGCCATTTTGTTTCCTTGCGAGGCCGCTTTTTCTAAACAGGTGATCGCATGCTGTATATTTTTATCAACATCATTATCACCTTTTAAAAATTTCATGCCAATCAGGTAACATGTTTCTGGATCTGTTTTGTTAGCAGTTTGTAATAAAAAGCGGGCGATTTCTTTTTTAGTGGTTGATGTTGATGTTGGATGATAAGAATAACCATAAGTCTTCCCTAGACCTTGCATTTTATAATTTCCTTTTTAGTTAATTTATATTTCTGATTCTAATGGAGGTGCTGCTTTTAAGTGCGCAGTTATTTGTTTGCAGAATCTTCAGGCAACGATGTGAAGAACTATACGGCAGGTTTACACCAAAAACAACACTGTTTTCAGGGAAAAAATTTGACGACTGCTTGAACCGAGATTTCTCGGTTAATCGCTTATTAGTTTCGATAACTATATGAATTAATTGAAAAATTTATCCTTTAATCAAAACGCCGTTTGGGTGAGAGCGCTACAGGCTCGATTACGCGTTGTTTCGATTCCCTGACCGCGTTGCACCTTGCCATGAAACCGAAACAACGCATACTTGAGCCTCTCCAACCGAGGAATCTACGTTGAATGTTTAAGTGCTGAATCTAAAGCGAATAGTAAATTCTAATTTTGTCTAGGAAATGAAAACATGCGCACTACAGAATACAGCAATAGTGAAGCAACAGTTTATGTGAAAGTGACACGCCGATTATTGCCCTTATTATTTTTTTGCTTTGTTGCATCGTACTTAGACCGAGTGAACGTAGGGTTTGCCACACTTCAAATGTTGAGCGATTTGAATTTGAGCGATACTGTCTATGGATTAGGTGCGGGCATGTTTTTTATCGGGTATTTTTTATTTGAAATTCCCAGCAACCTTATTTTGCATAAAGTAGGTGCGCGTCTTTGGATAGCTCGCATAATGATCACGTGGGGCATCATTTCAGGTGCGATGATTTTCGTTCGTTCTCCTACGACGTTTTATATTCTGAGATTCATATTGGGCATTGCTGAAGCCGGTTTTTTCCCGGGTGTTATTTTATACCTCACGTATTGGTTTCCAGCCCAACGACGTGGAAGGGTAACAGCGTTATTTTTAAGTGCGGTGTGTTTTTCTGGTATTGTTGGTGGTCCACTGTCGGGTTGGATTATGCAGACTATACTGGGAGTTGCTGGCTTTAGTGGATGGCAGTGCATGTTTATCATTGAAGCTATCCCATCCCTTATGCTTGGCATAATAGTTATTTTTTATTTAGAAGACGGCGTTCAGGATGCCAATTGGTTGAGTGAAGCAGAAAAGGTATGCATAATAAAAAATCTGCAAACAGAATCTGTGACTAAAAATGTAATGGGTTTTTACCAGGCGATCACACATCCTCTTATATGGC
>CAZGDB010000064.1:0-1816 GCA_964524705.1 uncultured Francisellaceae bacterium | reverse complement strand
AAAAGCCTTCAAAATTGACGAAGCTGGGTATGCTGATATCTTAAAGCAGGTTCGCGATGGGGAATTTAGTCGCGAGTTGCATGAAAGACTTGAAATGGCGGAGAGGGAAAAACTTAATGCCGTTAAACTTGCCGAAGAAACGACCAAAAACCATCTGCAGTCTGAAGTCGCGAAAAAAGATTCAGAACTCGCTGAGTTAAAAGCGCAGCGCGATGCCGCTGTAAATAAGTTAAAAGCTGATAAAGACACCGAAATTGCTAAGCTCCAATCTAAGTTAGAAGTAGCCGAGGCTGACAAGAAGCTCGCACTAGCTGAAGCGGTGAGCAAGCTCGAAAAAGAGCGTGATGATTTAGCCAATAAGCTACAAAACAAAGATACTGAGAAAGAATTATTAGAATCGACTCTCAAAAACAAGTACGAGACAGAGCTGAAATCAAAAGATGAGATGATAGCCTATTACAAGGAAATGAAGGCGAAGTTATCTACCAAAATGATTGGCGAAACACTAGAGCAACACTGTGAATACGAATTTAATCGTTTGCGCGCCACTGCATTTCAGAATGCTTATTTTGAAAAAGACAACGATGCAGCCGACGGAACTAAAGGCGACTATATTTATCGCGAGAACGACAAAAACGGCACCGAGATAATTTCTATCATGTTTGAAATGAAAAACGAAGGCGATGAGACGGCTACCAAGCACAAAAATGAAGATTTCTTTGCTAAGCTTGATTCTGACCGTAAAAAGAAAAACTGCGAATATGCTGTGCTTGTGACGTTACTAGAGGAAAATAGCGAACTTTACAACGATGGAATCGTCGATGTATCTCATAAGTTTCCGAAGATGTATGTCATACGTCCGCAATTTTTCATACCGATTATCACAATTTTGCGTAATGCAGCGCTGAATTCTTTGAAGTATAAAAATGAATTAGCTATAGTGCGCGCACAAAACATCGATATCACAAATTTTGAAGAAAGTGTAGAGGATTTTAAACAGGCTTTTGGTAAAAATTACGAATTAGCTGGACGAAAATTTACTGAGGCGATTGACGGTATAGACAAAACTATCAAACAGCTTGAAAAGACAAAAGCGGCGTTGCTTTCTTCTGAAAATAACTTACGTCTCGCTAACAATAAAGCACAGGATCTAACAATCAAAAAACTAACTTGTGGCAATCCAACGATGCAAGCAAAGTTTGAAGAATTAAAAGATTCGTGAGGATATTTTGAACACAAAACAAACTTTTCAATCATTAAATTTAGTAGACTCTATCAATCAAGAATATTTTGGAAACGATAAAAGAAAAACTTATCTAAAAGACGATTTTTCTAATGTTTTGCATGGAATTGTCCAGCGTAGTGTAATCTTGGAAGTTCTAATAGAAGCTTCAAAATTGAGGCATAATAAGAAGGAATTACCCGATGGCTCAACTGCGTTCGGCGATTTTGATCCAGACAATGCTGGATTTTTATCTGGTATTTATTTCACATATGAAAAAGGTTGGATGGTCGACGTTCGGCAGCTATTAGCTAACGAAACTGGTGCGGGTGGGAAATTCATAAAAGATTTAAAGAAGCTGAAACTAAGCGATTTTATAAACTATTATACCAAGAGCAAGCCGGGCAGCGTCAAGATACCAAGGTTATTGCAGCCTGATTTTTTTAATAAGTATAGTAAAGATAAATCATTGAATGGTATTAGTTTTATAGAAAATCATTGTTTGGTTATTAAAGAGACTTTTGATGATATGGTTGTAAAATCTAAGCAACTTCAAGATAAAGGCTATTTTGATAAGATTATAAGAAACTATCA
>CAZGDB010000063.1:0-1958 GCA_964524705.1 uncultured Francisellaceae bacterium | reverse complement strand
AAAACTGGGAAACCTCATCAGAGCAACTTTTACAATATGCTAAGCAGTTACCAAAAGTCAGACTGATGCGACTGCTAGGTTCCTTGCTTTTTTTGCCATTTTTGGACTTCGATAGGGGTTCAATGGCTTTAGTAATATTTTCCGGTTTAACAGGATGGTATTTTATATGTGTTCTGTTTGACTGGGTTTGGTTAAGCGTTTTCAAACTCAAAAGGCCTTCGTTTCCTTTTAAGATTGTTGTTACAACACGTGCAAGAGATACCTCATATTTGGACGAGATGAGTAACAATGCTACTAAGCAAAATAACCCTTGTATTCCAGGTACCTCTGCCTGGTTTGCCCAAAAAAATCTTGATTCAATGTAGCTTTTCATTCGCTTTGTTTTTCACCTTTAATAGCATCAAGTCGTTCTTTAAAATCTTCTATAATATCTATAACAGGATCTAAAACAATCATTGCTGCATCTCTACCATGTTTTAATCCCTGCTTAGCAGCCTGCACTGTTAAATTTTTCTTAGCTCTCACTTTATGCAGTGATTCTTTGGTATTATATTCTTGATTCATCTGTTCTTCGCCAGTTTTTAACTTTTGTCCAGCTTCCTGTTCTCGATTGTTAAATAAATCTATTATCCCATTGTCATTGACCTCTGTTAGTCCCTCACTTTTTGCTTGTGCCTTTAAAGTACTCATGTTTTTGATAGCGGAATCTTTATCGACATTTATAAAAGCATGACTATTTTCGTTTTCATAAGACGCTTGTAAATGATCAGGCGTTTGCCTTTGTAATTCAGAGGGCTCAGAAGGCAATAGATTTTTTTCTGCTAAAAATCTTTGAGCATATTTTAAACGTATTTCTGGTTGACTGGCAATAATATAGGCAGCGCCCTGTTTTCCTATGTGCCCGTTTGTATTGTCCGCTTTCTGTTGAGATAACCAATCTACAAACTCCTGAGTATAATTGGCATTAATAGAAGCGGCGGAACTTTTAACCAATGAGGCCTGTCGTTGTAAATCTTCTGTTTGCCTAAAACTCTTGTTCGCTTCCTCTCTAAAATTGTTAGACTCGTCCCACGAGTTTGCGATACCTGCTGCCAGTTTTTTACCTTCTTCATCGTTTTTTGCAAAAGATTGATTGTGTACTGATTGCACTGTTTGGCGTAATGCAGACTGAAATTCTTCACTTTTAGCCACTTTTTCAGCCTTTTGGTAAATATCTTGTATTTGAGCGCTACCCAATATGTTTCCTTTAATATCGGCTCCCAAGCTTACATCTGTAGGTTTTTGTTCTCCGGGTATTTTCGAATCTCCAGACTTTCCTTTACCCATTTTTCTTAATGTTGAAAGCCCTATGGTTCCACCAATGCTGCCTGCTGCTATAAATTGAGAAGCTTGCTCATTTAGTAAATTATTGTTTATAGCAAAATCTTTAATGATTTGAGCGGACTTACTTAAGGATTTACTTTGTTCTATGGATTTTCCATCATTATAATGATCTGAAGATTGTTGAGAATTGCCTATATGATCGGATAAATCAACACTTTGTCGCAACGTTTCAGCCATACTCTTAGCATACGCAGCGGATTTACTGATAGCAGTCTGATAGCTCTGACTAGCCTGCTTTGATAATTGTGAGCTTTGTGTTTCCGCGACATTTAAGGTGATGGGCAAATTAGAGCTGCTCACATTGAGTATTTGCTGTCCATCGGCAGAAGTTATTAAATCCGATCGCCCATCTGCTTGTTGAAATGATCCCGAACGATAGCTTGCGGCATAGCTGTGATTCAGCATATTGGTATTGGAAATCTGCCTATTACCTTCGCTAATATTTCCAAAGCTATAATTACCCGTTGTAGCTTCAGTCGCCGCTTGACTGGCGGAACCTTGTGTCACATTACTTAAATGAGATGCCAAATGCACAAAAGATCCAACGCCTTTAACCAATGCTATAGATAAAAATG
>CAZGDB010000062.1:0-2311 GCA_964524705.1 uncultured Francisellaceae bacterium | reverse complement strand
GTACACCATCGCATTTAAATTGACGCATTTCAGCTACGCGAAAGCTCCCGCGGTTGAGCGATCGTAAGTCGCCCAATATTAAGTCAATAGACTTCTTTCAAAACTGGCGTTTTAAAAAAATTTAATGTAAAAGAGATGCCTTTACGGAGGCATCATGAAATACAATCAAATAGAAGAATTCTCAGATGAGCAATTTCGCAGACTGACAGGAGTTAAAAGAAGCACGTTTAAAAAAATGGTCGATATTTTAAGAGAAGCAGATAAGAAGAAAAAAACTCGAGGAGGTCGTAAAAGTAGGCTATCAATTGAAGACCGATTATTGATGGCTTTAGAGTACATTCGAGAATATAGGACCTATTTTCACATAGCAACAAGCTATGGGGTAAGCGAAAGTGTGGCTTACAAGATTGTGCGTTGGGTAGAAGATAGCTTAATTAAAGATCCTATTTTTGCGTTGCCTGGACGAAAAGCTCTTTTGAAGAGTGATATGGAATATGAAGTTTTGCTCATAGATGCTTCTGAGACACCGATAGAGCGCCCTAAAAAAAAGTCCGACAAAAAAAGAGGATAAAGAATCGAAACAACAAGCAGAAACACTTTTATTCAGGAAAGAAGAAAAGGCATACAATAAAAAGCCAGATTGTTGTGGATAAAAGGACAAGAAAAGTAATTTGTACAAATTTTAGTAACGGAAAAAAGCACGACTTTAAACTGTTTAAAGAAAGCAAAGTTCGTTGGACAAAAGAACGTTGTGGAATAACGGATAGTGGGTATACAGGGATAAAGAAATTCCAGAGTAACTCGAGACTTCCAAAGAAATCGAGTAAAAAAAAGCCTCTAACGGTAGAAGAGAAGAAACAAAATAGAAAAATTTCTTCTGAAAGGGTTGTGAATGAGAATGTGATAGGTAGCCTAAAAAGATTTAAAATTTTAAGTGATAAATATAGAAATCGCAGAAAAAGGTTTGGATTGCGATTCAATCTTATTGCAGGAATTCACAATTTAGAGCTGGTTGAGGGGTTTTGAAAGAAGTCTAATGTGAGATAGATAGAACTTAATCTGACACCTATGTTATAACAACAGAAAAAAAATTGAGACCGAAACCAGGTTTAAAAACCAAAATATCGGCCTCGCAATATATAGGTGTAACATGAATTATACAGACCAAAAGAAAATAATCAAGACAAAATTAGGGCTGCTTGAGCTTGCAAAAACATTAGGTAATGTATCACAAGCTTGTAACGTTATGGGGTACTCTAGAGATAGTTTCTATAGATTTAAAGAGCTTTATGAAAATGGTGGAGAAGTTGCCTTGCAAGAAATAACTCGAAAAAAACCATGTCATAAAAACCGAGTAGATGAATCTATCGAGAATGCTGTTATTAGCTTTGCATTTGATAATCCAGCTTTTGGACAATTAAGAGTCTCGAATGAATTAAAGAAACAAGGTATATTCATTTCTCCAGGTGGTGTGCGATCGGTTTGGTTAAGATCTAATCTTGAAACCTTTCAAAAAAGGCTTAAAGCTTTAGAAGCAAGAGCTGCGGAGCAAAACATTATATTGACCGAAGATCAACTTAAGGCATTGGAAAGGGCGAAAGAAGAAAAGCAAACGCACGGAGAAATTGAAACCGAACATCCTGGTTATCTTCTCGCTCAAGATACTTACTATGTCGGAACCATTAAAGGAGTAGGTAGGATCTATCAACAAACTGTGATCGATACATATACTAAAATGGGTTTCGTTAAACTTTACGATCGTAAAAATGCAATTACAGCAGCAGATGTTTTAAATGACAAAGTGATTCCTTGGTATGATAGCCAAGATGTTAGGATACTAAGGATATTAACCGACAGAGGAACAGAATATTGTGGTGTTAGGGAACATCATGAGTATGAATTATATTTGGCCTTAGAAGACATAGATCATAGCAAGACAAAAGCTAGACATCCTCAGACGAATGGGATATGTGAACGATTCAATCAAACAGTAAAAAACGAATTTTATCAGGTGGCGTTTAGAAAAAAACTTTACGAAAGTCTTGACGAATTACAGAAAGATTTGGATAATTGGATATCAGAATATAATGAGTCCAGAACGCATTCAGGGAAGTATTGTTTTGGGAGAACGCCCCTGGATACATTTTTAGAGTCGAAACATTTAGCAAAAGAAAAAATGCTAGATGAACAGTATCTGACAACTGGAGTTACTGTCGGATAAGTACTGTGTGTCAGACGAAGTTCTGTCTAGGACACGTTATGATCTTGCATAAGTATCTAACCCCCCAATTCCGCTAAGAACCTGTTCAGA
>CAZGDB010000061.1:0-2423 GCA_964524705.1 uncultured Francisellaceae bacterium | reverse complement strand
CATTTACAACCTCCGTACGACCCCGAAAAGCCGCATCATGAAGAGCGGTATATCCATGGCCATCCTTAACATTCACATCTGCGCCTTTTTCAAGGAGTGCTTTTACAACATTCGTAAGACCTGAACTAACCGCATAATGAAGGGGAGTATAGCCATCATTATTCTTAACATTCAGATCTGCGCCTTTTTCAAGGAGTGCTTTTACAATATTCGCAAGACCCCAATAAGCCGCAGCATGAAGGGGGGTATCTCCATCGTTATCCTTATTCACATCTGCGCCTTTTTCAAGAAGTGCATTTACAACCTCCGTACGACCCCGAAGAGCCGCATCATGAAGGGCGGTATATCCATCGTTATTCTTAGCATTCACATCTGCGCCTTTTTCAAGAAGCGCAATTACAACATTCGTATGACCTTTACTAGCCGCCCAAAAAAGAACATCACGACACCAATCATCCTGTATGTTTACACCCTCAGGCAAAGAAAATCCTTTCCCGTTATTTATGTCTTCAAGAATTTTTTGTTTTTGAGAATCATCTAATTGCATGCAATACCCCTTTTTTATATTAACTACACAGCGTATGATATACAGCTTAATCTAGAAATGTGACTTGTAGATATAGCTTACGATATATCTTAAAAAGAAACAACTGTTGTAATGTCGCATTCATACCCTGTTAGCTACAAGTGTAACGCCATTATTCTTTTCTTAAAACCGGTAGAGAGCTTTCGAGCTTGGCAAAACAATCCTCTCGATCATCAAAGGATTCCGGCACCATGACCACCGGCGCCACATCAGTAGATTGAGCAGCAGTTTGCAGCACTGATAACAAATATTGTTTGTCCTTTAAATAATCTTGCAAGATTTTATCTAGCTCTGGCAAATACTCCTCTTTTTTTTCTTTAACGTACGCAACCCCACCTAAAAAACCACTAAAGAAATCCTGCTCTAAAAAATCACGCCATGCATTTAATAATATTGGTGACTCTAAGCATCCTTTATTCTGAACAATATATGTTATTTTTCCACGCTGCGACAAATTCAGCTCTGTAAATTTTTTATTTAAAAACGTTTCTGCAAAACTCTTAAAAAGCCTCGTTAATAATATTGATGAAGGATTTTGGTACTGCAAATTATCCATCGCTTTTTCGATGCATTTTTTACCCTCTTCCCCAAACTCTGCATATTCTTTTTCTAACTGCGGTTGCAGGTATTCCATAAAATCAATAGGATCTTTTAATAAAGATTCATCCATACCGCCTTCAACGACCCAAGTTTTCAGTTGAACACTTAAGTTAGGGTATTGCTTCCAATTACTGACGATCCAACGACTCATTAAAGCCATCGCCTTTAACCCCACGGACGCTGCATTAAGATATTGAATCTGAACATCTGGATGTACCCCATTTAATACCGAAACCCCATAAACCACCGCTTTCGCACACCCAAAGCTTGTGTTTTCTAAACCAGGAATATTGTTAGCACCCGCCTCATGAGCTAAGGCATCCGCCTCATACATCTGTTGCATAAACGCCAAACGTAGCAATTTTCGCTTTTCAGGATCTGCAATTATTTTTTCATCATTAAGCGCACGCCACACGACCACCATTAAATCTTTTAAAGAAAAACACTTATTTTGGGTGTCAAACTGAAAAGCTTTATAAAGAGAAACACGCTTGGCACGAACATCTTTATTGTGCGCTTTGTCTTCTTTGATGTACCGTTTTCCTGTCAAAACAGCTCTTAAAATAGAATGTGCGTGTCTTGCTTGAACAATATCCCATCCTTGTTCTTTAACATAAGCAGGATCTCCTAACTGGTTCGCAAAAGCCTCCAATGAACGTCTATATTCATTATTAAAAAATCCTAATTTTTTATCGGCCGGCTTACGTCGCCCCTCCCCCAAGTACCCATAACGTTGCAATAATTTTTTATAAGAATCCGCAACTGATTTTAACAAAAAAGGATTTTCAACCCCTTCATTAGGATTCAATTCTTGTTTAACAGACTCTTGTAAAAAAACATCCCGAACCAATACTTTTTTCGTTTTTAGATATGTTTTAATATTCGTATTTTCTAAACGCATCCCCTGTAAACACTTTTGATCTGCATGATAATCTTTAGCTAATTCATTACGTACATGAAGCGCCCACTCAGACCAAGTATAAGCATCCCCTTGATTATAGCTATATAATTTTTGCAACAAAGCAGGTTTTTTTTCAGCCAAAAATTTAAAAATCGTACTTGCGGAATTCATAATTGCAAGATGCATCCATTGTTCCGCTTCGGTATCAGTAATATCTTTTTTTACATTTATTTCATTTGATAATTTTTTGATAATATCTTCGCGTTCCCACAACAAAACAACTTCTTCTTGTGCCTCAGGCAACATATATAGGCTGTTAGTATTAGCCTCTAGCTC
>CAZGDB010000060.1:0-2437 GCA_964524705.1 uncultured Francisellaceae bacterium | reverse complement strand
TAACACAAGATCCAGAGAGCTTATGCTTATAGCCCAATATCTGTTTCTTTGCAGTAGTAAGCATTACCAATATTGGTTACATTCGTTTGACTAGAACCGCCGCTTGTGTAGGACCCATCCCCATATACAGAACCGGTAACACCCGCACGACTGTTGATCAGATGAATATAATTAGCACCCAAGTTTGCTGCTTTATTTTTGATGTCATGCATCGCACCTTGTTCTAGGTTTTTGTTGGAAGTCCACTCACCTGTGAAAAAATTGCCTTGATTGCCAATGACTTGGCCCATATATTTGCAGCCTTTCGGTGCAGGTTGTGTAGAAGCAATTACACGATGAGCGTGAGGGTGCAGCTCAATAGAGGAGCAGCCTCCAATAAAAAGTGCGCTTAAAATAACCAGCAAAGTTTGTTTTTTCATAAAGCAAAACCATTAATTAAGTTAACGAACTTATACCATAACATCTATTTTTTGGGAAATCAAGCGGACTATACCGCTGTCATTATTCGGAGTGATAAATAATATCTGCTCCGATGCCATCAGTAGTTGAGCTGGCTTCTAGTTTAATATGCCGAGAAAGGAGGTATTGCACCCGAATACGATTATAAACCTCTGTTAAACCTACGCTGTAATTTAAATAAATACTTTCAGAAAACCGTTTACCCACGGTGAGCGCATGGCTTTTGGTATTAACATCAGTCTGAGGTATACGCTCAATCCTAAAATCATCTAATTTGAGGGTGCGCTGCACATCTAACTTATTGGCGCTGCCAGGCTTGACGGTGTCACTGATTTCTTTTAAGGCTTGATACAACACATCTTCTTGCGCTAAGTTGAGCTTGTTTTGTGGATACCCCACCAACATATAGGACAATATATCTTCTTCAGGCAGGGACGGGATAGATTTTAGTACGACCTTAGCATCTGCCGCATTACCCTTCATTCCCATTTGTACCCGTATGGGAGGTGCGAAGGGTGCATCATGTTGTTCAATATTACGCTCTGCCATAATATCTAAAACTGGCTCAAAGAGGGGGACTGACGGAAATAGTAATTCCGCATGAGATAAGGCAAAAGGACGCCCTAAGAGCTGATAGTTACCTTCTACTAACTGTAAACGGCCATTACCTTTAACGACGGAGCCTGTTTGATCTGACAAATCAATTTTTCCGATTACTTTAGATTTTAAACCAAAACCTTCAAAGTGTACTGCATCCCCTAAGGTGACATTAAAGAGATATTGATAACGCCAATTGGCTACTTGTGCCGGTTTGTCATAATGAATCGTGACATCCTGAGATTGTGTCCACATTTCCGCTTTATCTAAAATTGCGATCTTAGCAGTAGGGACGAGCAAGTCTCCTTGGATAAAAACACCATCTTTAGAAGCTTGCAATTTTACTTTTCCAGAAGTCGTAATTTTATAGCTAGGACTATTGGCCAGAGTGAGCTTTTCCCCCTCTAACTCTAAATGGATAGCTTCATCAGCATAATAGCCATGCAACTTAAAAGCACCTGTCCCTAAAGTCCCTGTTGTCTGTAAAGCCAGGGGAGTAGCACTATCTCCTAAGATCTGAGTATCAGCAATTACAATAGGAACATTAAGTTCTACCAGACGCGCTTTTAGGTTCTGCACCGCTACGACATATCGTAACTCTGGTTCAAAAGGGGTGCCACTTAAATAGACCGTAGCCTGAGCTGTACCAGATTGCCATTGCGCTTCAATAATATCGGGAAGATGAGGAGGTATCGCTACTACAGGGGTGCTCAGTGTCCCTGTTACGCCTGACCAGGCAACATTTCCTTGGCCTGTAATAGGGATGTTTAATGGAGCGATTGCCTCTATGTGAAAATCACCATTTTTATCTATCCCTAAATTAGCTCGCCCTAAAAGGGCCATTTTAGCTTCACGGGAGGGATATAATCCTTGAGGAAGGGTTAACACGACCCCAGAGTGATGTAAGGCCAGCGTAGCTTCTGGACAGTACAGGCTAGCAACTGTGACTTCACTGAGTGTGATTTTATCTTTCCAGGTTCCCGATAGCCTTTCAAACTGTACTTTATGCGTGGTTGCACTAGATAAAAGTTGCTCTAAACTCCAACACGATGTTTCTGGAAAAGAGACTAAAATATAAAAAAGCAGTAAGCATGAAGACAGTGTGTTTACACACCATAGCATACTATGAAAGATTGATTTTAGGCTTTTAACTAACATAAGATGCATGTTTGTACAGGTCGTGTAGTTTTGCGAAATAAGTTTCAATAGTGTAACAGAACTTAAGATGCATGGCTACGTAAGAATAAGGTGAGCTAACAATGAATGAGTCTATTGCTCAATTATGGAGCGACCGAGAGGGTCCTACTGTCCATCTATATGTGGTGCTTGAGGCACAAGAAGAAGTTGTTTTGTTGTGGGAACGCGAAGATATTATCAAAAA
>CAZGDB010000059.1:0-2525 GCA_964524705.1 uncultured Francisellaceae bacterium | reverse complement strand
GACCTTTTTGCGCTACCCAAACAAGAACATCACGATACCAATCATCCTCGATACTCACACCATCTGGGAAGATAATCCCTTTTGGTTGTTTTATCTGTTTAAGAATTTCTTGTTTTTGCAGTTCCGTTAGTTTCATGTAAGCCCACTTATAATGTTGCCCTTTCAAGAAATCAGGGTAATTGCGGCGCATATTTCATCAAACTAGGCATGTCTGAGAGACTTTGAAAAGTGCGAGCAATCTTAGGGGTGGCCTAGCTATCTTAATGCTTCGTTTTTCTTGTTTTTACGCGCTGCCTAACCCAAGTCATTGGCCCTAATAACGCATATAAACCAAAAGCAGCTAGTAATACTCTTGGTGGATCTAAAAGTACTACCAACCCCACAGTAATCATTACTAGCATGACGTAAAAATGGACTTTATGTTTTAAGTGTACATCTTTAAAACTGTAATACAGGAAATTACTAATCATTAAACCTGCTGCTACTAATAAGAGTCCTGCAAATAGGATGCTATATGCCCTACCCTGTAGCCCATAATCATAGGCAACCCATAAAGACGACATGACAAACCCTGCTGCTGCAGGACAAGGTAAGCCTCTGAAAAAACGCTTATCTTGTGACCCGATAATATTAAAACGTGCCAATCGTAAAGCGGTGGCTGTTACGTAAAAAAAGGTGGTCAACCAACCAAATTTATCTAGCTCCCCTAAGCCCCAGATATATAAAATCAAAGCTGGTGCTACCCCAAATGATACCAAGTCTGACAAACTGTCATACTCTGCCCCAAATTCACTTTGGGTGCGGGTCATACGTGCAACCCTACCATCCAGACTATCAAAAATCATCGCTACAAAGATGGCCGTAGCCGCCTCTTCGTAACGCCCTTTTAAGGCTAGAATGATGGAGAAGAACCCAGCAAACAGCGCTCCTGTCGTTAACAAGTTAGGCAATAAGTAGATACCCCGTTTAGGGTTATGGGGGGCTCTGAGGTCGATTAAAGGCTGCATAGTCACACTTTTAGACGTATTTAGCCCTCTAGTATACAAATATTCCCCCTAACTGTCCAAATTCCTCCCTATACTAAAAGGAGGAGTATGAACGCAGCGAAGTATTGTACCTATGCATAAGATCATGATCGAGGGGGTCACCATTGAAGGTAAACCGTTTAGACCTAGTGATTGGGCTGAACGTTTGTGTGGCGCACTTTCGACTTTTGAGAACAATAGGATACATTACTCCCACTTATTGCACCCCTCTGTTAAGAATGGCGAACGCTGTGTACTGATGGATCCCACCCTAGAAACTTCCAACCCTAAGCTTTATAAAGAGGTTATGGATTTCGCTTTTGAGAACCATTTAAAAATTTGTAATAAGTGACTCTCCTCTTAGTATTGGTTACTTTGTAAATAAAAACTGCCCCCCCCCCTTTACAATCTCTTAATAATGTTATCTAATTAACTAATAATTATAAATTATAAAGGATAAGTGTATGAACACAGGTATCCCAAACTTCAAGCGCAAAATTTTTTATGATTTACCAAGTAAGTTTGTTGAATGTTGCAGGGATATTCCTTGGGTTGCTGCGCGTTGCTTTTCTTCAGAGACAGCAAGTATTCTAAAAGCGGTTTTTGTGTTTGCAGACTATGTACACGCATGTGTAAAACATTTTAATAATCCTGCTGCAAAAATGTCTAATTTAACCCTTCCCACACTTAATGTTGCGTTAAGAACTATTCGGGTGATATTAGATCCTTGTTTTAAATATTTATCTACAGGTATACAAGCCTGGCTAAATAAAAGTGTCCCATTTATTCCAGCTCTATCTCGACAAGTAGGATTAGCGGTTGGTTTGGGTATCATACATTTAAGTGTATTTGCTTATCTAACGATTGATCGTTGCAAAAAATTAATTCAGCTTTATCGTACATTACCTGGCTACACCTATGAAGAAAACAAAGGTGGTAAAGTCTACACTAAAGATATTCGTGTTAAGCTTGCGAGTGTTGGGCTGAAACTCGCAACCATAGCGCTAACTTTTGTGGCGATAGGATTAGGATTAGCTGGCGGTATGGGATTGTTTGGTTTAGGGGCTGGTGCTATACAAGCCGCTAATGTATGTTTTACCGGCAGTACTATAGCAGGAACAGTAAGCTGGACTGGTTTATTGGCTTGGAAGCATTTTACGTATAATCCT
Organism: uncultured Francisellaceae bacterium; assembly: GCA_964524705.1. Classification (GTDB taxonomy): domain Bacteria; phylum Pseudomonadota; class Gammaproteobacteria; order Berkiellales; family Berkiellaceae; genus CAZGDB01. Next base: position 331 of record CAZGDB010000059.1, on the reverse strand, counting down.
AAAGACCCAGATATAAGCTCTCCTTCAGAAGGAACAAGAGGTGCGCCTAGTGTCGAAAACTTCTTAATGTAACGGTAAATTTTAGTTAAATTAAAGAAGTATAAGCATCATGCATACAGGGGAGCCTGAGGAAACCATTGAGCTTATTCAGAAAAAGATATTTTACCCACCACTTGCAGCAACTGATGCAAGCAGTCATCAAAAAAATTAAGATGTACAATGTTTTGCTTGGACACGCCTTGTGCCATTAATTTAGCCATGATTTGATGCATATAGGTAGATTTGCCGCTTCGTCTTGCGCCTATACAAATACTGGCTTTTCCGGATAAGT
>CAZGDB010000058.1:0-2605 GCA_964524705.1 uncultured Francisellaceae bacterium | reverse complement strand
GTTTTTGTAACCACAGAGTCTTTTGTTTATTTTTAAATAAAGTTAATCTTCTAGGGGTGCCGCGTTTATAAGCAAACGCGAGATTTTCTAAAACGGTTAGATGTTCCATGGTGCCTATTTTAGGGTCTTGCATTACCACAGCAACATCACTAGCACGTTTTAGTTGTGAGACTTGGGTAATATCGTGTTCTTCTAACATAATTGCACCCGAATCTATCTTTATTCCACCAGCAATTACATTTAGCAGCGTAGACTTACCTGCACCATTTCCCCCAACTAGGGTAACGAACTCACCAGGCATTAATCTTAGCGTTATATCCTTTAAGATTTGACGGGCTAATGGAGTGCCTTTGGCAACCGTAGCGCTAATATTGTTTAGGTATAACATAAGCGCCTCCTGGGTATAGTCATAACAATAATAATGAGCAGCCCGGTTAATAAATTAAGATCTTGGGTTTCTAAGCCTAACACCTCACTGTGTAAGGCTAGACTTATAAATAACCTATAAAATATCGCTCCTAATAAACAATTGAGTAGTCCAACCCAAGTAGATTTAAAAGGAAGTATTCTTTCACCGATTAAAACAGAAGCTAACGCTATAATAATGGTTCCGATACCTCCACCTACATCTGCAAAACCCTGATGTTGACTAAATAAAGCACCCGCTAAAGCAATTAGCCCATTACTGAGTGCCAAAACAAATACAGTAATATTTGTAATATTAATACCGTTACTAATAGCTAAACGTTGATTTTGTCCTACGCTCCGTAAAGCTAACCCAAAATCTGTACGTAAAAGGTAGCCTAGGATAATCCAAAGCCCCAGACTGATACCGATTAAGGAATACAGTGGGGCCCATTCTCCAAATAAAGTTCGCTCATTAAAGAGAGTGATATTGGGCACCCCTCCCATAATCTTCAGATTAATGGAATACAGCATAAAGGCAACTAATATCCCAGAGAGCAATGGGCTTATTTTAAAACGAGTACCCAATATCCCTGTAACCATTCCTGCTGCACCTCCAGCCATTAAGGCTATACAAACGCCTAATACCGGAGAGAAACCAGCTTTTAATAATGATCCTGATACCGCACCCCCTAATACAAAGCTGCCGTCACAGGTTAAATCGGCGATATCTAAGATCTTAAAGGATAAATAGATACCCATGGCCACTATCCCATAAATTAACCCAAGCTCTACGCTCATCAATAGCTCATTGAAGCTCATAGCGCCCCCTTCGGAGTCTTAAATTTAAGATCACTAGGAATATTGATATTAAGTTGTTGTGCAGTTTTTGGGTTGAGATAGAGCTCCGTGTTTTCCGGGAACTCTATTCCTATATCAGTAATAGGGGTACCATTTAAGACTTTGGTAATCATAAGGCCTGTTTGTACTCCCACTTGATACTGGTCTGGACCTAAGGCAGCGAGGGCTCCTTTAGCTACAGCATCTGTGTCGCTGACATATACTGGGATCTTAGCTTTATTGGCTGCTTGTATCACACTGGGAAGTGCACTTAAAGCAGTGTTGTCATTACTAATCAAGATGGCATCCACTTGGGCTGCCAACTTAGTCGCTGCTTGGGCTACATCTGCGGTTTTATTCACTGACTGCTGTATTAAGGTTAGGCCTAGGGTGGGGCAAAGTCTGGCTAACTTTTGTACAATGCTCACCGCATTACTTTCACCAGGGTTATATAAGATCCCCAAACGTTTTAAGTTAGGTTGTAGTTTTTTAAAGAGCGCCAACTGAGGTTCTAACGGGATGAAATTAGAAACTCCAGCGACTTTGTCAAGCCCTGCACTCTGCGGGTCTGTTACAGAACTAAAAATCAGTGCGATTTTTTGTTTATTAACATACGGCATAAAACTTTGGGCAGAACCAGTACCAATCCCCACCACCACTGTAGGATTTTGGCTGATAAACTTACTAGCGATTTGTGCAGCCAGAGCGGAGTTAGCTTGTGCGGATTCTAAACGAATATCGAGATTGTTAAAGCCAGCTGCTTTTAAACTATCTTGTATGCCGTGTGCGGTACTATCTAAAGCAGGGTGCTCTACAATTTGACTGATAAAGACTTTAGAGGATGGGGCAGCCTTGAGACTGCCAGCTAAAAATAATACACATACTGCGAGCGCCAATTGTTTAAACATAAACTACTCCTACGCCACTATTGAAGTAAGTGGCTATTTATTCATTTTTTTTAATAAAGCCTGATACCCATGGTAGGGCTCTTCTTTTAAAAATCGTGCAATTCTTCCTATCGTTGTTAAGCTTGCCCCGGTGCGGGCGTGGATCTCACGATAGGATAGGTTGCCTTGATGGAGGAGCTGACAGACGCGCCAGCGCTCTGAAAGCGCACTGAGCTCTTGTGGGGTGCAAATATCTTTTAAGAAGTTATAGGCTTCACTGCGGGTCTCTAAAAGCAATAAGGCGTCGCAAAGTTCGTCCAAGGTGTCGTTTTTCATGGATGTGGTCCTGATATGCCGTATTAATGTACTATCTTAGTAGTACAGTGGTTAATAGTCAAGTCCAATTTGTGATATTTGGACCTCCCGACACCTTCAGTTGGTACACTTATCCGGAAAAGCCAGTATTTGTATAG
>CAZGDB010000057.1:0-2710 GCA_964524705.1 uncultured Francisellaceae bacterium | reverse complement strand
CCCTTTTGCAATAAGTCCACCACTGGACCTAACACGCCAAAACTGACTGCGGCAATCAACTTACCATTAATGTTTGCTGCTGCATTATTCACACCACCTTTTATAAAAAAACTCCTGTTCATAAAAAACTCCTTTTATTGAAAAAACAATCCTAATTTTTGGCGAGCAACTCCGTAATCACCGGTATCATATCTGCTGCAGGTTGTTGTAACTGTGCTCTGATGGGTGCCAATGCGTCTACTTGTGATTCAGGGGTATTCCATACTCTTTGTAACGCTTCCATTAAACCCTCAGGGGTTGCTTTTTCCTGGATACATTCAGGCACTATTAATTGTCCTGCTAATATGTTCGGCAAAGCAATCCAAGGTGTTTTTACCACTCGTTTGGCAATTCGATAGGTCAGTGGATGCATTTTATAAGCAACCACCATAGGGCGCTCTAATAACATCACTTCTAAAGTAACGGTTCCTGAAGTAGCTAAAACGACTTTGGCAGCAGCAATAGCTAAATGCGTCTGGTTAACAATACAGTGCACCCCTGCATATTGAGACCATAGCGGTTGCATCGCATCACAAGCGGCCTGATTATGAAATGCAATTAAAATTTTTGCCCCTGTTTTAGTGGCTAAAGCCCTGGCGGTCTCTAAATATAATGGCAGCATTTTATTGAGTTCTTGCATACGCGAACCCGGCAACAGTGTTATATAGTCGCCTACGGTTAATCCTAAGCTAGCTTGTGCATTTTTAGTTTCTATCGCTTTGGTTTTTTGGGCCAAAGGGTGTCCTACATAGGTGGCGGGCACTTGAAGCTTTTTATAAAACGGCACTTCAAAGGGAAAAATACAGAACAAATGATGAGTAGCTGATTGTACTGTCTTCACGCGCCCACTACGCCACGCCCAAACGCTAGGACTGACATAATGCACCGTCGTAATTCCCTGTCTTTTTAAAATACGCTCTAACCCTAAATTAAAATCTGGCGCATCCAGACCTATAAATAAATCAGGCTTATGCGTTTTCCAATAGGTTATCAACTGACGGCGAATCTTTAAAATACGTGGAAGATGTTTGAGTACTTCAAACAGCCCCATCACAGCTAGCTCTTCTTGCTGACACAAGACCTGGCACCCTGCTTGACGCATTAACGGGCCAGCTACCCCTTCAAACTTTGCATTCGGCCATTGCTGGCGCAGCTTGTGTATTAACTGCGCCCCAAATACATCAGCAGACGGTTCACAGGCCACCAAGGCAAAGGTGGGTTGCATCAGCGTGTAATGCTCCGTACGGATGACTTTAAGAACGTCACTAAGGTTTGAATTGCTTCACTCTCTGGCAACTTCTGTATTGCGATTAATGCATCCTCTAAAGACAAATCACTACGATACAGTAATTTATAAGCTTGTTTCAAATTCAACAGCACATCAGAACTAAAGCCACGCCTTTTAAGTCCTACCAAATTCAGGCCATGTGGTTGTGCAGGATGTCCTGAGACCATTGTAAAGGGAAGGACATCTTTAGTAATAATACTACCACCGGCACAAAAGCTATGGGTTCCTAAAACACAAAACTGATGAACCCCAACAAACCCACCCAAAATCACATGATCTTGAACAGTCACATGCCCTGCCAATGAAGCATTGTTTGCAAACACCGTATGGTTATGCACAATACAGTCGTGTGCAACATGCACATAAGCCATAAACAGGTTATCGTCTCCGATCTTCGTGATCCCTTTATCTTGGGCCGTCCCACGAGAAACAGTAGTAAATTCTCTAAAGATATTATTATCACCGATTTCCAGAGTCGTAGCTTCACCCTGATATTTTTTATCTTGAGGTTCCTCACCTAGAGAAGAAAATTGGAAAACCTTATTTCCTTTTCCCATACGCATAGGGCCACGCAAAACGACATGCGGTCCAATAACCGTGCCTTCACCAATTTCTACATCTGCCCCAATAATACTAAAAGGCCCTACAGTGACATTAGCAGCTAATTTAGCCCCAGGTTCAATAATCGCTCTAGGATCTATCATGCCCCTACCTTCCTTCTCACGCTCAAGATCGTCGCTTGGCAAACTAATTTATCTTCCACAAATGCTTCACAAGCTACTCTATAAAAATCATTGCGAACGCGTTCAATACGGGTATGGATCATCAACGTATCCCCTGGTTCCACAGGCAGTTTAAATTTTACACCTTCTATGGAGGCTAAGAAAAATAAGTAATCTTTAGGGCTACTTTGAGTGCTATGGTAAGCCAAAATCGCACTAGCTTGCGCCATGGCCTCTATAATCAAGACACCTGGCATCACCGGCTGTTGTGGAAAATGCCCGACGAAAAACGGTTCATTCATGGTCACGTTTTTTTTAGCCACCAAGCTAACGCCAGGTTCAATCGCGACGACCCGATCGACCAATAAAAAAGGATATCGGTGCGGCAATAATTGTAAAATATCATGTATCGTTAAAACAGTCATTTTTAGGTCACTCCTCTGATTTTGTTATTTTTGTGAGACTTTTTTCAATTTTTAATAAACGTTGCACCCAAGTATCCAATCCATGTAAGCGCGCTAAATTACGGCGCCACACTTTATGTTCACAAGCTGTCACTGCAGAGGAATACACGCCTTTTTGATTAATAGAATTCGCCACGCTCGTTCCACCGGCAATCTGTACCCCATCGGTAATCATTAAATGTCCGCCAATTTTGGAA
>CAZGDB010000056.1:1300-2779 GCA_964524705.1 uncultured Francisellaceae bacterium | reverse complement strand
GTCTTGTGTTATCGTGGCGCGTGGTAAATAGAGTTTGACCGTCGTGCCATGACCTGCTTCGCTATAAAGGGTGACCAGACCATTAGATTGTTTGGCAAACCCATGTACCATGGCCAGTCCTAACCCAGTCCCTTTGCCTACCTCTTTTGTGGTAAAAAATGCTTCAAATGCACGCTCCAGTACTTCTGGTGTCATACCAATTCCAGTGTCGATAATTTCAATTTGTACATAGTCACCTGCTGGTAATTTTTGAAAATCATGATGACTATTGTCATTGTTCATCTGGGTATAGTTTTCAAATCCAAAAAAGAGTTTTCCACCATTTGGCATGGCATCTTTAGCATTGACTGCAAGGTTGAGAAGTGCATTTTCTAATTGTCCCTCATCTACCCAGATGTGCCAGAGTGTGTCTGGAACTTGCTGGGTTACTTTAATAGTCGCAGGGATGAGTGGGTTGAGTAAAAGATTAAATTTTTTAAGAAGTTCGGGAATACTCACCACTTGAGGGTTTAAGAGTTGTTTGCGTGAAAACCCTAATAATTTCTTAGTTAAAGCAGCACCATGGTTAGTAGCGCTTTGAGCGGAGGTGATAAATTTTGTGAGTTTTGGTTCGGTGATCGACATATTTAAAAGTTCTAAATTACCTCGAATGACCATGAGTAGATTATTAAAATCATGGGCTATTCCGCCAGCAAGTTGAGCAATAGTTTCAATTTTTTGTATTTGTAACAGTTGAAGTTCTAGTTTCTTTTTTTCAGTGACATCTTGTAGTGTTCCAGTGATTTCAATCGGAGTGTTATCTTGAAAACGACTCAATTGTGCTTCTATGGTGAGTGTTTTTGAATGATCTTTTTTTGTGTGTATGGTGTAACAGCCTTTTAATCTAGGTTGAGATGCGGTTAGGAGTGAGGCTTTTGTTTTTAAGTCTTCTTGTTTTTCTGTTTTAAAGTAATCAAAAAAATCATTCGGGGTGAGTGTTTGGTTGCTATCATCATATTCTAAAATTTGCAGTGTTTCTGGAGTGCACCAAATGACATTAGTGTCTAATCGCCAGACCCAGGTGCCTATTGTTGCAATATGTTCTGCGGTATATAAAATAGATTCGGTTTGACGAAGTTTCTTCGCATATCTAGATAAACTGTATATTAATCCCAAAGCTTTTGAAGCAAATAGTGCTAAAAGCATTGCTAAAGCCCACATGATATGATGAAAAACTGCAGTATCATGCAGGCTAAAAAAAGAAAAATTGGGGTCTGTGCTGAGTGTCTGGGCTTGCACGCGAAGCGCAAGCCATAAAATGGTAATCATTGATGCGCAGGTTGCAAATAATATTTTTGGTTCGTAGCGTGGAAAAAAAGAAGGTGTTTGCCCTTTAATATAATAATAGACATGCATGTAAGTGCCGCTAGAAAGTAAGATGAGTCCTATAGACATGTAAGCGCGCATAGGGAAGACTCCCCATTTATAGGTAAAAGAAAG
>CAZGDB010000056.1:0-1200 GCA_964524705.1 uncultured Francisellaceae bacterium | reverse complement strand
AGTAAAAAACACAGGGCTCCTTTATAAGAGATAAGGAGTAATTGATTATCTGCAACTGTCGCCAAATTATCAAAATGAATATACCAAAACAAAAGAATGATTAGACTCATCACTAATCCAAGACTGGCCAACACTTTAGGGGCGAGCACGCCATATTTATTGTTAATGCTCATCGTTGGTAACGTCCATATTGTAGCACCCATAGTTTAAAATCATCAGCAGGAATAGGTTTGCTATAATAATAGCCTTGTGCGATATCACAACCGAGCATTTCTAATCTTTTTAGGGTTTCTGCAGTTTCCACACCGTCGGCTACGACTTGTTGCTCCAAATCGTGTCCGAGATTAATAATCGTTCGGACGATCTTCCAAAGCACGGGGTCGTTATGAATGTTTGAAATAAAAGCTTTATCAATCTTTAGTTCATTGAAAGGCATTTTATAAAGTTCGGTTAAAGAAGAAAAGCCTGTACCAAAATCATCCATCGAAAGTGCGAAGCCTTTGAGCCGTAAACGTGTCAAAATATCCATAGCAATTTGAGGGCGTGCCATTGCTGCACTTTCAGTGATTTCAAAACAAATGCTTTGGGGAGAAACGCCTATTTTTTTAGCCATGTTATGTACGGTGTCTGGAAAATGCAATTCATCTAACATTGTTGCTGAAATATTAATATTGAGTAAAAGATGCATGTTTTCTTGTTGCCAAACTAATTGTTGTTTATAAACTTCTTCGATAATCCAATAAGTTAAGGATTTAATCAATCCAGAAGATTCCATTAACGGAACAAACGCATCTGGAAATACCAAATGCTTAGGGGATGCCTGCCAACGAATAAGCGCTTCAGCACCAGTGACCCTATTGGTTTTGATACATATTTTTGGTTGATAATAAACTGAAAATTCATTATTTTTGAAGGCGGATTCTAAAGTGCTCATGTTGATCTCAGCAGGGATATCTGTTTTATATTGCTTCAAGAAGTTGCTCAGCACTTCAATAGCGCAAGGTTTAGAGATGGGCGGACCCATCTTTAAGCCTAAATCCGTCCCTAAACGGGTAGCGGTGTTTTGTATTTTTTCATCAACCCCACTGAAAATAACAATGGTGCCAGCATATTTTTGGAGTGCTAAAAATCTTAAAATTTCTATACCGTCTTCTTCTGGTAAGGACAAATCTAATAATATGAGTGAGGGTAAAAAGAGAG
>CAZGDB010000055.1:0-3002 GCA_964524705.1 uncultured Francisellaceae bacterium | reverse complement strand
AGTAATGTATCCTTAGGACCCATGATTATTTTAAGTGCAGGATTGTGTTTTGTAATATCGTTGGTAGGCATAAAAATAAAGGCTCTCATAAAAACCTAAAGCTGTACCCTTATTTTCGTCACATTTACATCGCAACTTTAATTCACATAATTATTATTTGGTTCCCAAAAGCAGAATGCTACCACAACCCCCTAACTTTTTGTTAAACTATTTACTTATACTACTGCAATTTGGGAGTCAAAAATGTTATCTGGGCAAAAACTAGTACAACTATTTAGCACCGTAGCAAAACCTACATTCACTGCAAATTTCGCCATTTGTGCGGACACCTGTTTCGCCAGATCATTTACAGCTCCGTCTATGTTAGACCTGTTTAAACAAATAGGTCCTTTTCTTACAAAAGAAATTATAGAACATGAGCAGTTTTCTGCTGGCATTATTTTTAATAGCCCTAATAGTCAAGTAACAAACCTCCTTTTTGTACGTCCTGGCCTCCACACCGCTAATACCCAGCAACTCTCCTTATCCTTGAAAAATAATGAACAACACTTAGCGCTAGCGCAGACCGCTTTTATGTGTACATCAAAACTATTGCACCTTTCTCTCCCTGAAAACAAGATCGCTCACTTGCATATTACTACGGCAACGCCAGAACAAGCTGAACAATTAGCGCACCATCCTGAATCTGCTATACGCGAGATTACCGTTTATGACTATCGTGGTCCTGATGCACGCCCTCGCTAAAAGCCTCATTAGTCGTTATGGTCTTACGGGTCAACACTGGTTAGAACAAGCGCCCACTCTGATAGCCTCTATTGCAAAAACATGGGGGCTAGCAGAGCTAACCCCATTGCCAAATTTAACTCATAATTATGTCTTATCTGGCGTCAAAGATGGCAAACCCATTATTCTCAAACTCAGTATAAATCCTGATGAGTTAGAACAAGAAGCAATGTTGCTTAATGCTTTTGCAGACTATGGTGCTGTAGCAGTCTTGGCCGAACAACCTGGAGCACTTTTATTAGAATGTGCAATACCGGGAACCACTTTAAAAAATTATTTTCCAGCACAAGAAAATGAATCCATAAATATTGCAGCTGCAGTTATCAAAAAGTTACATCAAGCACCACTAGCCCAACCAGAAAAGTTTAAACCCATTACGACTTGGTTAAATACCATTCATTCAACAGCAAAAATTCCAGCGCAATATTTAAACAAAGCAATTATACTCAAAAATCATTTGCTCAGCTCTGCGGCACCGCCAGTATTACTACATGGAGACCTGCACCATGACAATATCTTGCAACATCAAGATGGCTGGGTGGTGATAGATCCTAAAGGGGTGATTGGGGAGCCTGCCTATGAAGTGGCGGCCTTTATCTGTAATCCTATTCCAGAACTACTGCAGCACCCTAACGCAGGGCAACTCGTTCAACACCGTATTATAACCTTTGCAGACATCCTCAATATACCTGCTGACCGTATTTACCAATGGTGTTTTGTACAAGCTGTATTGGCTTGGATTTGGAATCTAGAAGATGGTTTAGATACAAGTTATTTTGAGCAATATACAAGTCTATTGGAAACCTTGCAAAATAATACTATAGGTAATACCAGATACAACTCTTAAAAAATTCGCAAGCGTATGAGAATCATGTGTGTCTTCACACAATATGTGCTATTTAACTTCCACAAAATGTAGCTTTTAGGTGCCATTTTTGATACCTTAGTAAAAAATAAAAAAGATGTATTGCTATGCCTGTATTAAAAATTTTGCACTATCCAGATCCAAAGCTAAACAAAACTGCTGATCCTGTCACCGTATTTGATAAATTTTTAACAGAAAAAATCCAAAATATGTACGCCACCATGCAAGTCAAAGGCGGCATTGGACTGGCAGCAATACAAGTGGATATCCCTTTACAGATTTTTGTCCTCAATACCAGCGGTACCCCGCGTTGTTTTATTAATGCTGAAATTACAGCAAAAGAAGGCACCCAGACCTCGAATGAAGGCTGTTTATCGGTCCCAGGGAACTTCTTTGGTGATGTATCACGTGCTCAAAAAATCACACTTCGGTATGTAACCGATAAGAATGAACCACGTACGGAGACCTTCGAAGGCTTAGAAGCCGCCGCTATTCAGCATGAAATGGATCATCTCAAGGGTGTGCTTTTCCTCAATCATTTAGAAAAAAATAAAAAAGAAACCTTATTGCGTGCCTATAACACTCCGCCATCCCCTTCTCGCAGAATAACCAAAAGCTTTTTGGCACTATTTGGAATTACTGCCTGTCTTAGTTTACCTATAGCCGGCTTAGGCATAGGGATTTATCTGGTGTGGCAAGCGTTTTCGCGCAACTTTTCTGGTAATAGAAAAGAGCGCGCATTCGCACTTGTGGCAGGTGTAAGTTTAGGTTTATGGGGTGGCTCTTTACTCTCAGCAACAGGGTTATTAGCTGGTTTATTAGTAGGTTTGGCAGCACGCGCACTCATCTATCGTCGTGATACTTTATTACAAAAAGCAGCACAACGATTTTTTAATGCCGTTGAAACAAAATATCCTGATTTAGCGCTCATTCCCCCATTAGCTAAGCATTGTGCCGTCATTTTTAGTTACAAGATAGGGGAGCAAGATCTTACCACTCTACACTCTCACCAAGTACACGCGCTCATTTTTGACACGCTGACTCAGGAGCGTATTTTGAACCCTGCTCCAAAAGATGCGAATGTGGCCGCGCAACAAAAAATCGTGCTAAACGATCTCACGGCTGCACTTATGAACAATACTTAAAGCTGGATAGGCCACACCAAGCCATAGTAAAAGGCCCTATTAAAAAATATAAAGAGACAGTACGCCGCATTAAAAATGCTGCTTATGTATGGGGATAAATATTTTTTTCTCTATAAATAAAAAATCCGCAATTAAGCGGATAATTATTCAAGATGATTATATTGATTCGTAAAAAAGAAACGCCTGGCGGCGACCTACTTTAGCCCTGC
>CAZGDB010000054.1:0-3052 GCA_964524705.1 uncultured Francisellaceae bacterium | reverse complement strand
CCTTAACACTCAGGATGATTTACCGCCACCCCACCCAAAGACGTCTCTTTGTAAATAGGGAGCATATCTTGGCCTGTGCGCCACATGGTGGCAATTACTTTATCTAACGAGACATAGTGGGTACCATCCTCCATCAGTGCCAATAAAGCCACATTAATAGCCCTCACCGCTGCCATCCCATTACGCTCAATACATGGGATCTGCACTAACCCTTGGATAGGATCGCAAGTTAACCCCAGATGATGTTCCATACCTACTTCAGCAGCATTTTCAACCTGTAATAAGGTTCCCCCTAAACATTCCGTTAAAGCGCCAGCTGCCATTGAACAAGCAACCCCCACTTCTCCCTGACAGCCGACTTCAGCCCCTGAGATCGATGCTTTTTCTTTATACAGACTACCAATCCCACCAGCTGTTAATAAAAAGCGTATCACCTTTTCTTCTGTAGCTTCAGGATGAAAATTCCAATAATAATATAATACTGCAGGAATAATCCCTGCCGCTCCATTCGTGGGTGCAGTCACCACTTGACCACCGGCTGCATTTTCTTCATTCACGGCCATCGCAAAAGTATTGAGCCATGCCATGGTATCTGCATTTGAAAAAACTTTTTCTTTACCTTTTTTTTGCATCAACTGTTGATACAACGCAGGTGCACGTCGTTTCACTTTAAGCCCGCCCGGTAAAATCTTTTCTTCTGAAGTGCAACCGCGTTCTACACAGGCTTGCATCACCAACCAACGCTTCCATAAAGCTGCCCGTACTTCTTTTTCTGGTAACCAAAAACTTTCATTCGCTAATACGATATCGCTGATAGTTCCGGATTGTTGTGTACAATGATCCAACAACTCTACAGCCGTATGAAAAGGATAAGGCGGCACACTTCTGGCGCTTTGTGTTGCAGATTCATTTTCCGTAACGATAAAACCACCTCCAACGGAGTAATAAACCTGACTTTCAGTTGTAGTACCCCAATGCGCGGAAAAACGCATGCCATTCACATGATATGGCAGTACGGTGTTACGGTGATAAATAAAATCTCTGTCTGCAACAAAAGTAATGGCATGCTGATGGTCTAAAGCAATTTTATGCGTAGTATGTACGTTGTCCAAGTAACTTTGAATTTTGTTCGCATCCACGCTTTCAGGTTTTTCCCCAAGCAGCCCTAAAATAATGGCTTTGTTGGTTCCATGGCCTTCGGCAGTAAGGGCTAAAGACCCATAGAGATCTACAGACACCCTTTCTACTTTGTCCAGCATGCCTTGTTTTTTAAGGCGCTGTATAAACGCATCTGCAGCACGCATAGGCCCTACAGTATGAGAACTAGATGGCCCAATCCCAATGGAAAATAAATCCAATATACTTATACGCATAAAAATCGTGAACCTACTAAAATTGAGAGCTACACTATAGCATACGTAATCTGAGAACCCAAAAGTAATACTGATGACTACTACCAGTAATGCACCCTCTGCTCTAGCCCAAAAGGCGCATAAGTGTTATCAACAAGGAGACTTCTTAAAAAGTATTACCTTATTTAAAGAAGCCTTAGCGACAGAGCCACACTCTAGCATTTTACATCAAGCCTTAGGACATGTTTATAAAGCAGCCGGCCAACTTCCCGATGCGCTACAGCACTACCAAGAAAGCCTAAAATATAATCCTCATGATTGGTCCTGCTATTACCACATTGGTTTGTTATATAACAAAATAAATGAACCTTTACAGGCAATCTCGATGTTTAAGCGCGCTTTAGACCGTGCCCCCGGACGTCTTGAGATACACAGTCAACTGGCCCAGACTTATGCGCTGAATGATGACATTGAAAATGCGATTGCACACTATGATCGGGTATTACATGAAAAACGAGACCATCCGGGTGCGTTATTTAATATTGGATTATTACTTGCAAAACGCAGTCGTTACAGTCAAGCCCTGCCTTACTTAGAAAAAGCACGCACCTATTACCCTGAAGATCCTGAATTATTTTTTCATCTTGGTTTAAGTGCACAACACACCCAACAAATAGAGCTGGCAAAGGATTATTACCGTCAAGCCCTGACCTTGGCCCCCAAACATGGGTTTGCCAACCATAATTTAGGATGTTTATATTTACAAGGACAAGAAGAGGCACTAGCCTTAAAATATTTACAAGCCAGTCTTGCGGTATTGCCGGATAATGTGACCGCACGCTACTTAGTTCAAGCACTCACACAAACGAATACGCCCTCTGAAGCTCCCCGTGAATACCTACGTTCTTTATTTAACGAATATGCCCCAAATTATGAGTCTCATTTATTTCAGACTTTAAAATCACAAGGCCCAAATGAAATCCGCAGAATGATGGGACCTTTTAAAGCCCGCCATAATGAACCTTGGCGAGCTTTAGAGCTAGGCTGTGGCACGGGAGTGTGTGCTCGGTATTTTCATGACATTGTAGATCGGCTAGAGGGAGTCGATCTTGCAGAAGAAATGATTTATGTGGCTAAGACTAAAAATGAGTATGAAAGACTCTATACCGAAGACTATATGCTCACTTTAGCTAAGAACCTGGATTATAATTTCATTTTTGCGATTGATACGCTAATTTATACTGGAGATCTGCGCCCTGTCTTTAAAGCAGTCCATGGTGCCTTAACTAAAGAAGGATATTTTGCATTTACCGTTGAAGAAGCCCCACCAGAGATAGCCTATTATAGACTAAATAAAACGGGTCGTTACCAACATAACAAAGCCGCACTCATTGCATTAGCGGAATCCCAAGGATTTACGTTAATGGCTTGTGAAAACATTCCTTTAAGAGAGCAATTTGGGGAATGGTGTATGGGCTTTGGTGTGGTATTACAAAAAAGAGCGGCTTCATGAGTGAACGGCGTATACCTATTTTTACCAAAGGCTATACGGCAGGTTTTGAGACAGACATAGAAACCCATAGCTTTGCACCCGGATTAAGTGAAACGGTTATTCGTGAACTCAGTCAACTCAAAGGTGAACCTCCTTTTATTTTAGAATGGCGACTCAAAGCCTATCAACATTGGCTCACCTTAACTGA
>CAZGDB010000053.1:494-3647 GCA_964524705.1 uncultured Francisellaceae bacterium | reverse complement strand
TGGCCAGCTTAGGGATTATCTTTTGTTCCATGAAAGATGCGATTCAGCAACATCCTGAGTTAATACAAAAATACTTAGGTAGTGTAGTGCCTTACCAAGATAACTTTTATGCGTGCCTGAACTCCGCAGTCTTCAGTGATGGTACCTTTTGTTATATCCCACCCAATGTCACCTGTCCTTTAGAGTTATCGACCTATTTTAGAATTAATGCCCCCCAGACGGGTCAATTTGAGCGTACTTTAATTATTGCCGACAAAGGTAGTAAGGTCAGTTATCTTGAAGGTTGTACAGCACCTATTCGAGATATCAATCAACTGCATGCTGCGGTTGTAGAGTTAATTGCTTTGGAAGGTGCAAGTATTAAGTATTCCACCTTACAGAACTGGTACCCTGGAGACAGTGAAGGCAAAGGGGGGATTTATAACTTTGTAACCAAGCGAGGGGAGTGTAGAGAAGACCATGCTAAAATCGCTTGGATCCAATTAGAAACGGGTGCTGCCATTACGTGGAAGTATCCCAGTGTAATCTTACGCGGGAACCATAGTGCAGGTGAGTTTTTCTCTGTGGCACTCACCCGCCATCACCAGCAAGCTGATACGGGCACCAAGATGATTCATATTGGTAAATATACAAAGAGTACGGTTATCTCAAAAGGGATCTGCGCAGACCATGGAAAAAACACTTTTAGAGGGCTGGTCTCTATACGTCCGAATGCTCTGGAAGCAAGCAACTATACCCAATGTGATTCCTTACTCTTAGGACCTACTGCTATTGCCAATACCCTACCCTCTGTAGAAGTGCATAATCCTACTGCAAGCGCAGCGCATGAAGCAACAACCACGAGGATCCAAAAAGCACAATCAGATTATTTACAGCAACGTGGATTTAATGAGGAAGAAGCCAGAGCGTTAATTGTGCAAGGCTTTTGCAAAAGTGTATTATCCAATCTCCCCATGGAGTTTGCACTAGAAGCTCAAAAATTACTCAATATGCAATTAGAAGGAACTACGGGATGAGTTTAGTACTAGACCAAGTTAGCGTGACTGCTGAGAATAAAAAAATATTAGACAAAATATCCTTCACAATTAAGCCAGGAGAGCTGCATATTTTAACAGGTCCTAATGGCTCTGGTAAAAGCACTATTGCGCAACTGATTGCTGGATTATGTCCGCTTGAAATAAAATGTAACGCCTTAAGTTTTAGGGAGCAAAATTTACAAACCTTAAGTATTAGTGAGCGTTCCAAATTGGGCATTTTTTTAGCCTTTCAACAGCCTGTTGTGTTACCCGGTTTAAAAGTCGCTTATTTTTTAAAAGAAACCTTAGCCTTGCATCGTCAAGAACCTATCGCCTATGCTGCATTTTTAAAAATCCTAGATGAACATTTAACCGCGCTGGGATTGGATTTAAACTTTAAAGCCAGAGACCTCAACTTGGATGCCTCCGGTGGTGAAAAAAAACGTTTAGAGTTATTACAAATGCTGCTGTTACAACCCCAATGTATCATCTTGGATGAAACAGATTCAGGGTTAGATCTGGACGCGCTTCAACGTATTAAAGATATTATCCTAAAAATGAGGGCGGATAATCGTATGTTTTTAGTGATTACCCATAATCCTGATTTTGCACAAAGTCTGCAACCTGACCGGGTTGGCGTATTATTACAGGGGCAGTTTAAGGCTTATGAGGATGCGAAGTTACTTACCACTTTAAAATCTGAAGGTTTTGCACCCTGGGGCGCGGTATGAAAGCATTCGCCAACTGGTGGACCGGTGCTCCGCTGCCTTTGCCAGGCCCTAAAAATGAAGGTACGGCAAGCTTATATCCCTATCTTGCAGCATATGCCCCACCACTACCGTTAGTGCCACACCGGACCCCAGATGCAACCTTGCCATGGTTAGAACAGATTGTTACTGCCACCAGTACCCCACAACTGTATGTAGAGACCCCTAAGATCCACGGCGTACAGTCTCAAACTCGCCATTTACGGTTTACACAAAAACAGCAGACTGTCATTGATACACTGTATTTAGAAGATGCGTGGTTTTTTAGACTAAACCATATTACGGTAGAACCTGGGAGCACGCTCACCTGGGTCGTGTTACCGCAAGGGATTGGTCAATCCCATTGCTTACAAAGTACACATTTTCATTTAGGAAAAGGCTCCACTTTAAAACTTATTCAGTTTCAAGGTGCTTTTACGTTGAACCATCATCATCAGTTTATACATTTAAATGGCGAGGGTGCGCGTTTGGAAGAACATAGTTTATTTTTTCCAACCCAAGATCATAACCTTTGTAATTATCATTCTCAGGTGATTGCAAAAGCCCCTAATGCAAGTATTGACCAGCAACTGCGTTCTGCTGCGTTTAGAGGAAAAATCCATATTGTCGGAAACATTCATATTCAGCAGACGGCTACAAATACAGATGCCAACTTTAATCATCAAGGGGTAATACTGTCTGAAAAGGCCGCGATTCAAGCTTACCCACAATTACATATAGATACGGATGCAGTGCGTTGCACACATAGCAATGGCATTAGCCCCTTGGATACACAAGTGTTGCAGTATATAGAATCTAGAGGGTGGTCCTCTGATGCGGCACGCAACCTGTATTTAATCAGTTTTTTAAGCCCTGTTACAAAGGTGTTAACCGCACACCCCAAAGCAAAAAAAGTATTAGTTGCCTTGAATTTACCTGTGCAATAAAAACATCACCTTGCAAACGTGCTTATTTTGGTGTGCGTGTCTGAAGAAGCATTAAATCATCGATTTTCTCTTTTTTCATACTACTCTCTCCAGAGGAACCCTCAGAAAATGTCACGCCGGTTTTGAAGGTACCCACCTCTGTGGATTGTTCAGCAGTAACTTTCGAGATCATATCTACAATCGCAGGATGCCCCATAATATAGGCAATTTCTTTTGGAGTAACCGGAATTTTATCCTCAGGCGCACCGTCTTTCAATTTGGTAGCGATGATCTCACTCATTCTTAAAGCAATTTCTGGCGTGCGGCAATCTGCAAATTTTTTTAAATTAATACTGCTGGAAATAAAAGATGTCTTGAGGTCAGCCTTATGTTTTGCAAGCACGACCAGCACCTTTTCGTGCCCATTTTGTGCTGCTATAAACGCAGGAGTGGCGCCATCGTTGG
>CAZGDB010000053.1:0-484 GCA_964524705.1 uncultured Francisellaceae bacterium | reverse complement strand
GTACTAAGGTCAGCCTTATATTTTCCCAGCACCTCCAGCATCTTCTCGCAGCTAAAGACTACAGCCATATAGGCAGGAGTTTTGCAATCTTTATCAGGAGTACTAAGGTCAGCATCATATTTTGCCAGCACCTCCAGCGCCTTCTCGCGCACCCATAATGTAGCTATATAGGCAGGCGTTAGACCAGCTTTATCAGGAGTACTAAGGTCAACCTTATATTTTCCCAGCACCTCCAGCACCTTTTCGTGCCCATATTGTGCTGCTATAAACCCAGGAGTTTTGCCATTTTTATCAGGAGTACTAAGGTCAGCACTGTGTTTTGCCAGCACCTCCAGCACCTGCTCGTGCCCATATTGTGCAGCCAGATAGGCAGGCGTTACGCCATCGTTATCAGGAGTACTAAGGTCAGCCCCAAATTTTGCAAGCACTTCCAGCACCTGCTCGTGCCCATATTGTGCAGCCAGATAGGCAGGCGTTACGCCAT
>CAZGDB010000052.1:0-3726 GCA_964524705.1 uncultured Francisellaceae bacterium | reverse complement strand
AATTAGCTCGTTCACTACAAGAAATAAGGTCCATCAAAACCCCCAATATCCTTCCACTGCAGGCGCGCAACTCCGAGCCATTCAGGATGCCGTTTTAATCACAGAACGACAATACAAACAAGATGCATTAGTGCGACATCAACAATTGGAAAAATTATTAAAAAAGCATCGTAAAAAAAATAGATGAAACTTTTTATCAAAAAAATTGAACTTTTTTGAATTTTTAGACTCCAAACGGGTATGAAAGAGATAAAAAGAGTGCATAATGGCTACAAGATTGGAACAATTAAAAAAAGCGAACGCTGCCTTAGAATCAATACTTGCAGCAGCACGTCAAAACTCACTAAGCGGGCAACCACCGACCACTACATTTTCTCCTTTAGAAAAACCAAAACCTGCCCCAACCCCCCCTATTAAACCTGGATATACACATCCACGGCCAGGAGCACGACCAGGAGAGCGCTAAAATCCTTTCGATGATTTAAAAGACCACAATCGTGCTTTTATCTATGGCCATCCGTAATTAAAGTACACAAAGGACACCACAACTCTGATATAGAAGAAGGGCACTATCCCTACGATCAGCTAAACCTGAGCAATCGTATCAAAATAGGTTGTATGGCACGTGCTTACATCTAAAAACCTGTATAATTGAAACGTATCGTTTCAATTATACATACTTTTAAGACATTGAAATGCGCCCACACTTACGCTCCAACTACCTTAACACTCAGGATTAATGTGAGAAAGAGATCAACAGAGCCTGTAATAATCACTACATCTGCTAGAAAAAACGAAGACTCTCAGCAAAAAAAGGCTTGCCGCAGCACGTCAAGACTCTCACTGAAGTGAAGAGCCCGACGACTGCCACATGTTCTGGGCCAAAAATGAAATCTAAAATCATCACTAATAACGCTGGGTACAGGCATTTACGGTCAGCAAAAAGATCACAATACTATCTCCTTCTGCTGCACGTACTAATCCTACAGAAAACAGTATACTTCTCACATCTCATTAAGAATAAACCGGGCTCTTCTTTGTTTTTCGAGCAAAGCCTGCTTCATTTTCATATCTTTTTCGCGATTACGCTTTACCTCTGCTAACAATTTTGCAAAATCAAACTCAAAATGCGATTGGACTCCCCTACTCCTTTGAACGAATAAGGAATTATCGTTGCGTTCATGTTCTGCTGGCATCTCTTCCTGACCTGAATGACCTGAATGACCTGAATGACCTGAATGACCTGAATGACCTGAATTATGCGAAACATCCGAAACGTCCTTACCAAAGCACACTTTATACAACACTCTGTATATTAGATCGCTATTTTCTTTTTCTTCTTCTGAGCCAGAATGATTTTTTTCATTTTTTATTCTTTCCGCATAAGACACAATCGACTCATCAACTGTATGGCCGTCAGTCTTATCCAACAATAGCTCTAAGAAAGGAAGATTAACAAAATTAATAGCTTTTTGAAATGACTTACCGTTATTCCGGAATAGAGACATGTGATTGTTTAAACAAAAATCAATCACGCTTTTTCCAGCCGAATGAAACAATATGTGAGTCAACCCACGATCAGTCAATACTCGCTCAAAAAACGCTACTTGAGTCTTTAGGTCCGCACTATACTTATTCAAAACCTCATTAATCAAACGCTCATTCCCGTGCCGAATCGATACATCCAAAAGTTGTTGCAAATGCTTATCCTTATCCTCATTCACCCATCCCTCTATCTTGCTCATAACCCACTCTTGAGCTTCTTGATTACTGGACTCAAGCGTTGTAACTAAAACGTCGAACAAAGGATAGAATGGTAGCATTGGAGTATCAAAAAACAAAAAGACATCATTTTCTGGCTGAGCATTGCCTTGAGCCCAGTCCTGAATTTTCTTAAAAGCAACCAACCTGTCATTACTGTTTTTTTCCAGACCCTGTAAGGATCTGACAATCTCCTGCACTCCTAACAAAATATTATTCGCATTTTTTTCTAATTCTTTAATAACGTTTAAAGAAGGGAGGGATTGAGGAGATTTACCCTGAATGAACTGACTTAAACTTTGCGTCAATCCAGAAAGTTGTCTACCAGATGCTATTTCTTTTTCGCGCAAACCATCAAACTCCTTCAACTCGTTTGGCAAAAGAAATTCTTTAATCGTATGTTCTAAGCGAAACAGATTATTAGAATAATTTAAATATTGATCTTCGTTTATTTTTTCTTCTATTTTTTTAAGTAAATTATCGGATTCTTCTTGACATTTTTTTGTTGTTTCTTCGGTCAGAACCAACCTTTTTTGCACAACATTAACACAGCTCTTTAGTTGTTGTAACAACCAGTCTTGGTGTGAACCTACATGCTCTAAACTAGGGGATACCTTTACCGCTTCACACTCAAGACGCATTCTTTCTTTGGACTCATACCCAAAATCTGAAGATAATCCATATTCAGAAACTCTAGAATCATCTTTACTATCCCAAAGCTGACCATCTTTAAAAGACTGTACGAGTTTAGACATCATCGGCGTGAAGTCTGCGGCCACCTTGGTTTTTTTCGCTAACGCTTGTGCATTCAAAAGGTTACCACCTCGCCAATCACCCCTCCAATCAAAAGTAGGCTGTATGGGTGCAAACGATTTCCTAGAAACACTAAAACCTGCAGCGCGATATGAATTAATATATTCCCCATATAAGTTTTCAAATAATTCAAAAATAGCCTTTAAATCTTCCTGTAACCTTTCGCTCGAAGCACGAGTTATTTGATTTTTTAAATCTGCAGGACTATAAAATGAGACCTTTAATTCATTGACCTGACACACATCATCTAAAAATTCCCGACTCCGCTTTAATTTCACCAATGAATCTCTAAAACCCTCTAAAAGATCCGGCTGATTCATTGCGATAGATATTTCTATACACGCCTCTGCTTGCGTATAATACGCTTGCATATCCGTCGTTGAGCACAGATTGTTTTTTACTGCTTCATGAAAGTTTTTAAACACTTGCAGACCTTGTTGTTCAATGTTACCCAACTGCAACTGACACTGCCGAACTTGCAGGAAGAGCAAATCTACATCTTGCTTACGCCAAACCTTACGTTCTGTCTCCTGTAGTTCTTGGGCCTTTTTTCTTAATTGATTAATTTTTGCCTGTATCTCTTTGACAACGGAATTTTCGGGAGTTAACTGTGATGATTCAGAACATAAATTATAGTTATATCCATTTATTGTGTGAGAAAAACTAGCCAACTCATTGTGAGTCATCATTTTCAGTTCCATCTTTTGAAACACATACCTGATTTCTTGAACCCATTCTATAAAAGACTTAACCATTGAAAATATTCTGAAAAAATTAGAGATGTTTCTTGCAAGCGCTAAACCCAACATGACGCCTGCAACAGGCGCTAAGATCGGCAAGACACTAAAAAGCGAAAATTGTGCAGCCAATGCCGCTTGATAAGACCAACCCAAAGCAAACCCTAAAACGCCAGCTACTACATATTTACGCATACTTACCTCCGATAATTGTGCAGACACAACAAAAGTGTCCGTTAACTAACTATGATGGTATCATGTAAGAAAAAAAATGTATAGGGAGCCTGACATCTCTGCAGAAGACAATTCCCGTTGTATGCCAATGCGTGTAACCACAGTCATTGAAAGGGCACAGCATCACCTTAACACTCAGGATGATTTACCGCCACCCCACCCAAAGACGTCTCTTTGTAAA
>CAZGDB010000051.1:0-3774 GCA_964524705.1 uncultured Francisellaceae bacterium | reverse complement strand
AATCGTTTCAAGAATGGTTTGAATCCCGGATGAAGTTATCACAATTAGAGCCGGTACAAGAGCGTATTAAACTTAAAAATCATGCTGGCGAAATCACTGAGATAGACCTATCCATGAGCGTTCCGCCTACGCAACCGCATAATTCTTTTTTAGTGTTGCTCACCTTAAGAGACGCGAGCGACAGTCAAAAACTCTCTCAACAACTCCTCTATCAGGCATCACATGACTCCTTAACGGGGATGTATAATCGTGAGGTTTTTTTTGAAAAACTTTCTTATGCGATTGGTTTTTGTGAACGCTATCATGGTCAATTCGCGGTGCTTTTCATAGATTTAGATAAATTTAAACCTATTAACGACTTACATGGTCATGCTTATGGGGATGAACTGCTTAAACAAGTCGCGCAACGTTTACAAACGGTAATTAGAGGTACGGACGTTGTCGCACGTATTGGGGGAGATGAGTTTGGAGTTATTTTACCCAATGTATTACATCCTGAAAACGTAATAAAAATCGCACAAAAAATTGTGGCAATTTTAAAAGAACCATTTTTAATTATTGGAGAATGCCTCCAAATTGGTGTGAGCATTGGGATTGCATTATATCCTAGAGATGCATTAATAAAAGACACCCTGATTCATCATGCCGATGAAGCCATGTATGTTGCCAAAAAAAATGGTGGAAATCAGTTCTCTTTTTACCACCCAGCACTCAATGATAAAATATCTTTTCAAAATAGTTTATTTAAAGACTTTGAAACAGCCCTTCAAAACAATGAATTTAAATTGCTATTTCAGGGGCAATTTAATGTTTTAGAACATAAAATGGTAGGTCTAGAGGCCTTTTTACGATGGCAACATCCCGAACTTGGGTTGGTAATGCCTAATCAGTTTCTCAGTGTCGTGCAAGATGGCAGCACGATTAAAGCCCTCACTGCACAAGCCTTAAAACTTAGCGCCTTACAACTTGAAACCTGGAAAAAAGCAGAGTTGCCTATTTTTTCAATTGGACTCAATGTGGCAGGTAGCCAAATAGACCATCAGGATGTCTTAGATCGCCTAAAAAAACACACGGCGATTGCCCCTTATATTGAATTTGAGTTATCTGCTGATATTTTTTCACAAAATACTGAAACCATCAAAGAGGTTTTGATGGGTATAAAAAAACTTGGATTTAAATTAGCCTTAGATAACTTTGGTTTAGGCAACATGAGTTTAAGCACATTAACTGCATTACCTTTAAATACTATAAAAATCGATAAATCTATTGCGCAAACTATTTTGACACAACCGATACAAGAGCATATTGTCAGATCTGTAATTGCAATCGCTAAAGAAATGAATGCTCGAGTTATCGCAACAGGTGTTGATAACCAGGAAGTTAGCAATTTATTTACCTCACTGGGCTGCCCTTTACAGCAAGGATATTTCTTACAGCTCCCCCAAACCGAAGATGAAATGACTGCATTTTTAAAGACACAAACAAACGAAGCTTAGCGGAGCAACCCTTGCCCTGCTCGTGCTCTGATTTGCGCTAAATCTGTTGTAGATAATAGCTTTCCATCCTTATATACAGGCTTCAGGAGATTTTTTTCTCCTTTAAGCTCATCCAAGCGTATGGTTTTATAAATATGTTCTTGTTGGATTAAAGCCAAACGTCCTTGTTTTGAGCGTTTACCAGGATCTGTAACAGGGTCTTTAAACACAGGCACCCAAGTACCATTAAGATCTGCAGCAGACGCTTTCATCGCAAACTTCAAAGTGTCACGATTGATTTTTTGTAAAAGTTCTCCCCCCATCCCAAAAATGATATTTTCTGCGCTTAACTGTTGGCGTTTCATTGCGAACAAAATAGCTTCTATCATTTCAGAATTTACCCCATCCCCTTGTAATACCCTTAAAAAAGGAGGTAACATTTTATAACCTTTAGTATTCACAGAGAATCCAAAGATATGCATCAATCGTTCTATTGCTTCACAGACGACGTGTACAGGATTTCCGCTATCTAAACGAATCACGACCGTCCCTTTAAAGGCTTCTAGAGAGGCTTTAAGGCTGCTCCCCCACAGATTATCTATGGCATTCCAGATATCATAAGAATCACTGACTGCAGCCACAATAGGGTATTTGTTCAAAAATTGCTCTAAAATATTGGCATAAGCCTGCCCCTCTTGGGCAACCCCCCAGCTCGTAATCGTTGAATGTTCTGCAGCAGGCACAGAGAACCCCGCCATAGGGGCTCCATAGTACTCTCTGAGCTGTAAAATGCCTGCTATGGTATCTGAGCCTTGAAAATTAATCAGATGTGCAGCGCCGCCAATAGCAGCACTTTCCAAGGAACTCACACCTCTGGCACCAAAGTCATGCAACTTAAAGTCAAGAGAATCTAGATTATCCGCTGTTTCTTCTAAATAGCGCGCAATAATCGCTTTGCATGTCCAGGACACAGTTGCCACCGTAGAGGGATACCAAATCGCTCTTAATAAAGCAGTTTCAATATAGGTAGTTAACCAAAAACAAGCAGGATCTGTATTCACCACCTGTGCTAATACATTTTGCGTAGGGACTAAAGTACCCTCTGGAACTGCCTCTATTGCCAAGGGTAAATAGCCGCCATGTTCCTTTAGGATATATTCCCAACCTTCTTTGTAAAAAGGTACCCCATGTTGAGCACAAAAACTTTCTGCTTCCTCAATGTCTGCAGTCGTAATAGGTTTGCAGAGATATTTTTTAATGAACATCTGTAACCCAAAAAACAACACATGAGGAAATCTCCCGCCCCGGGATTCGATATAAGCAGAAAGATAACGGGTCGTAGGCGGGTATTGCCATACATGCGATGTTTTATAAGAATCCGTATTCAGAATCAAATTCTCTAACATCCACGGCTCCTATACTTAAATATGCAGCTAACTCTATACTCTTGGTCAAAGAGGGTCAAGCCAATTATCGTTTCTTTGATTTAGTTAGATTGCTTTTATGGAGGTTACTCATACAGCTCCCCGAAGTGAGCGCCACAGCCCCCCCCACCAAAAGAAACAACAGGGGCAAGCTGAATTTTTTCTAACTCCGCCAACAATTTCCAGTTATCCTGCAATAATGCGCAATGTTTAATTTGTGTTAAAAGTTCAACACTACACATTTTTTTTAAACACGCCACACTCTGTGTCTGTTCTTTATTAGCTGACTGTATTAAGGCTATCACTATAGCAGAAGCGGAACATATGGGAGCTAAATTTTGAACAACCACACACTTAGCTCTTACCGCAGCTTGCACTAAAGCGACTCCATGCATAATAGGATCACAAAAAGCAAACAACCCTTGCATTTTTCCCCAGTCACCCAAAATAGCAGCATCATTCAAAGCATATTGATGCGCTACAGGTGTCCCTTTTACAGTCGATCCTGAAAGCGCCGACAAGTCTTCAGGTGTGACATCTAAGGTGCTCCGCATCAGCCAATAATCAATCACGGATGCCATCTGTGGTGATATCTGTGATTGTAAACTACGGCATAAAGCAACAGAGTGTGTTTTTTCAGAGCAATATGGTGCCAACTGTTGTACGCAGTCCAAATACCCCCCGCCTGATGCTTCTACTAACGCACAGTCTCGTGCAATTTGATAGGTGCATCTTTGCAATAATGATGCTATTACCAAAGCATGCCCCTTACGGGCAGCTTCAATTAAAGCATACTCACGACCAAACACCGTACTGTAGGATTCTTGTGCAAAATGATCTACAGCCTCTAAAAAACCTGAAGAAGCCGCTACCAG
>CAZGDB010000050.1:0-4052 GCA_964524705.1 uncultured Francisellaceae bacterium | reverse complement strand
AAAAAACAGAAATTTCTCAATTACTCAACAACTATAAGAAGAACCCTGACCCAAAAAAAGCTGACTATAAAGCTCTACGCAGCGCAATTCATAAACACCGTTCAGATAAAGAACCCACCTGGCTGAACCATTTAAAACGTGTTGCAACCATCCTCCAGATTCAGGTTGACGTTCAAGACATGATTGATAAGCCAAAATATCTATCCCATAGTCGTGAAACCTCCCCTGTAGCCCCCAGAGAAATGCAAAAAAGTATTGCTCCTTCCAACTTTGACACTCAAACATCTGACACTGAAGACGCAGAAGAAATCTCAACGCGCTCCGCTATTAAATGGGGCTTAGGAACACTGCTTGTCGTTGGCTTTGTATCCACTATGATGGCAAGTGCAACGGTTGCACTGATGACCACATTAGCAGCAGGCATACTGGCTTATCTTCTTATCCAAAAGCTCAACACCTTTGCTGATAATGCCTTTAGCAAAACACAGACCATGGGTTCTGCTGCAGCAACTGCACCAGCTCCAGGTTGTTGCAAAAACCATCCCCCTTTCAAGCCTGTGCCTGTATCTGGCAATCAGCCTTCCTCAGAAAACAACCAACCTCAACCCTAATCTTACTCACAGGGCCGAAAGGCCCTGTTTTGTTTTAAGGCAATTTTTATTTAAAAAAAAACAGTTATTTAAATTGCTTTTTATTTTTTATGCTGACATTTGGCAAGCTGCTTAAAAACCCTCTACCATACAAAGAGTGTTAGTCTATCCGTGCTCATAAGGACCAGACGATGCCTCATTCAGCCACTGTCTATAAACGCATCACTAACGTGGTAACTGCTTACACCGATACTGAGCAACCTGAAGAAGTACGGCGCTCTCGGGAACAGCTCAGCCATCTCTTACAGCAATGTGGTACAAATATTGCCTGTATGGAGCATTTACGAAAAATCGCCCTCCAACAAAACAAATGGGCCCCGATGATGCATCGTGGCGGCCTACAAAAAATGCTGTCTGATTATCATCAACATCTTTTGCCAAAAATCTTAATCGATTATCAAAAAGTCCAGGACTCACAGCAACAAACAGAGATCGAAGCTGTTATTAATTATTTTATTACGTTATATGGTGAAGATCAGCTCTGGGTACAATCCCTGAAAAACCAAGCTGAAGCAGCTCAAGTATTAGCGCCAGATGAAACTAAAACCGGTATTCAAATACTGTTACAGCAATACCAGATGAAAATTTTAGAGACAACTTTAAATAATTTTCAATCAGGCTATCTCGTAAAAAACATACCTGAAAACATAAAACATCAAGTCATTCGCTTATTAGATCAGTATAATAGTAATCCTGCGTGGATGATGCAATATCAAAAACGAGCAAAAGAACTCCAGATTTGGGACAGACCTGAACACACATCTGATATCAAACGTCTTACCGAGCAACATACCCAAGGGGTGATGCAAGCTGCTGTACGTGCGTATATTAACAAAGAAAGTCTCGTGATTATAAACTTAATTGCGATGCATCGTGATCATGACATTTGGGTTGCACAATTAGAAAGTTATGCGCGTGAACTAAAAATATGGGAACCTACTGAAACCCACCGTGGGCTCTTAAAACTCATTCTGGAACATGATCTGCACAAAAGACAGGCTATGTTAAATGCCTACAAAGGTGCAATCACGCCGGATGATTTAAAACTCACCCACGCCAATATAGCTTACTTAATTCATAAACACAGCAAAGACCCATGCTGGTTGCAAGACTTAGAAACTGAAGCAAAAAATTTAGAAATATGGTTCAGTAATAATCATCGTAACGGAATTGAAAAGTTAGTAAATGCCCATCTGGTAAAACGGCCACTCATCAGGCCAACCACGCCACCTATAGAACCTGTGATCGAACCGGTGTTAGAGCAAGCGGATCCTATAGCACAACCCCTACTCCCCATCGAACAGGTAACTGTGCTTGCTTCAGCATCACCACAGCTAACGCAGGTAATCCCTCCTAGAGCACCAACGCCCACTGCATCCCCCTCTAGAAGAGAACTCTCTATGGTCACTTTTGCAGACACCCCTTCCGTTCCTCCAGCGGTCCCTAAAGGATCTAAAAAATGGAGTCTGTTTGCAGGTATATTATGCACAACACTGTGCATCACCTTTATGTCACCGGTGGCGGCTCTACTGATAGGAACCATCATAGGCTTAATCACCTTTGGGTTACCACATCTCATCGCATGCTTACCAGAAATGCCACAGCCAGAAGAGCCCTCCCACTCACCTAAACTACACCGTCATCCTAGTACTGTACAATATAGTGCACCAGCACCAGCTATTACCCAACCTATACTCACACCTGTGCGCCACGCCAATCTGTCTGTACCGACCTCTTAACAGGCAAATACACTTATTTCGATAACCTACTTTATGGTTTAAAGTTGGTTATCGTCCTTGCTTTTCAAAAAATAATTCAGTACAATAACTACTTTCATTATTCACTAAAAAATATAAATTAAGGTCCCCTATCATGAAAAAAGCGCTCAAAAATTTTGGTAATAACCTCCTTAGCTATGCTGGTGCCGCAGAAAAAGCACTGGGTAAAGCAATTACTGCTTTCGAAAACGAATACCCCAACGTATCTTTAAGCGCAATTAGTGTTTTTTCCGGAAGCGCATTATTTCTAAAAACGTTCCTCCAATATAATTTCTTAGGTCGCACCCTCATTACGGCAACTATGATGGTTACCGCTTTTTTCACAAATAAAGAAGCAGGAGATACACGTTTATCGAAATTCGTAAACTTTTTCGCAGCTCTTGCAACCAGTGCTTTCCTTGCTATGACAGGCCCATTTATAAGTGTAGGCCTAGCCGCCATCATCGGAACTGCTGCCTTTATCACACGCCTGTATAACTACCGTTCACAAGCTTATGCTAAAACTGCTGCACAAATTGTGGTCCCAGCAGCTTTATTTGCAGCACCTTATGAAATGAGTTTTCTATTATTAGCAGCGGCCGCAGTCAAATGCAGTGTTGACTACTATCAAAAAAACAGCACGCAATCTGTTGAAAACGATAGCAGCAATAGTTTATTAAGCTCTATAAAAGACGGTTTCTTCAACATGTTTAAGAAAACACCTGATGCTCAGAATGATGCTAAGAAACCAAATAATGATGATGCCACTAATAATAAAAGCTTAAGCTTATAATCAGAAGGATATATCAATATGATTACTCAAACCCTCTATAGAACTGTTTTTACAGCTATGGCAATCGCAGTAACTACTGGGCTGATGTTACAAATTAGTCTGTTAGGCGCACTCGCCATAGAAGTCGTGGGGTTTGGGTATGCCTTCTATGCTTTACAGTCTAAAAAAAATGTAGACCATCTGTTACCAGCTATCATTACTTCACTATCGGCCGTTTTAGTTAGTGCATTTTCATTAATCACAACGGCACCTTATGCCGTACTATTTTTGGGATTAACTAGTTGTGGGGTGGTGGGGGCTGTTGCTGTTGCGACTTTAACGAACACCCCTAAAGAAGTTACGCTTACTGCTGCAGCAGGATTAGGGGTATTGGCGTGTTTTTCCTTTCTTTCTCTGCTTTTGCAGGCCCCTGGGTCACTCTTTATGTTGGCGGGTTCTGGTCTTGTCAGTGGCATCACTGTTGCTACTTATATCGCAAAAACCATTTCTAATGTTATGGAACACGCTGAAGAGACCCTATTAAGCTATATTGGAGAGGAAAATCACGAACGGGTCTGTTTCATCTTGAACTCTTTAGAAAAAGTTTTGACTGAAAATATTCAACAACAAAATAATAATACCAACCCAAATGGGAGGTCTCATGACTATACCTGATCGCGCATTGCCATTTATTGGTTTCTTTGGTGTCTTATTGGGGGGTATGAATCCTCTATTAGGGCTTGGTTTTCAAGTCGGTTTTTGTGCACTACAACTATTTTATTTGCATCGTCCAAAAACCCCTAAAGCTGTCTTTGACAGCCATGGCCCTGCCATGACCTTCTCATTGCTCATGAACTTAATGATGGTCTCACC
>CAZGDB010000049.1:0-4352 GCA_964524705.1 uncultured Francisellaceae bacterium | reverse complement strand
CGCTTGTAATGATCTGAAAAGAATCCAGAAATCGGAGCCCCTACTGCCCAACCTACAAAAATCATCGATACGGCACTTGCAGCCGTCGTATGGTCTAAATGATGGACCACTTGTAAATATTGAACGCCCCATAACTCGGCAAATACCGAGGTAGGTAACATTAAAAAACCACCCACTAAGCCATTTAACAACACTTGACGGTTGGTTAATACGGCATACACTTCACGCCATAATTTTTTATAACTGTGAATTTCTTTTTCTGCAGGAATACGAGGCTCATGATGATCTTTAATAAAAAACCACATCACAGGAATCAACAAACACCCTAACCCACCTAAGTACAGCATTGTATCAGACCAACCAATCTTCCCGACCCACTGGGCTAAAACCATGTAGCCAACTGCACCACCACCAATAAATCCTAAAGTAGTCGTCAACCCACTGACTAATGCAAATCGATTAGGCGGTAACCATAAAGAAGCAAGCTTTAAAACCCCCACAAAAGCAAAGGCAGAACCAAACCCTATAAAGAAGCGACCAACTCCTGCAACCCACACCGAAGTAGTCGTGCCAAACATCAACGTACCGACCACACAGCACAGTACAGCGAAGGTTAAAATAGCACGGGGACCATATTTATCCATCATGACCCCAACTGGGATCTGCATTGGATTATACGCGTAATAATAAATGGCACTCAGGTTTCCCAGCATCGCAGCAGAGACATTAAAACTCCGCATTAAGTCCGGCCCCATCACCCCAGGAGAGATTCGTAGTAGGTACTCATATGCATAGAATAAAGCGCCTAAGCTACAAATAAACCAGCCTAGCTTAGAGCCTTTAGCGTGTGTCATTTTCATAATGAAGGAACCCTAGTTATTTTTTTAAACCATACCTTTTTGAGGTGCTAAATGCAAGCCATCAAACTAAGCTTCTAAACTTAGTTTAGTGGCTTGTTATCGCTAATAAACTGCAGTCATCTGATAAAACACGCGCACTTTGTAGCCCTAAACAGGCCTGTAAGCCCTCTAGCGAGCATTTTGTCTGCTCTACGGCATACAACCATTCTTTTTCTTTTTCTACCAAATTAGGAGCTTTGAGGAGTTCTAGCACGCCATCAGAACTTAATAATAATTTAAAATTTTGAGGTAATTGTAGCTCATGCTCCAAAAATGAAGTTTGTTGCATAATCCCCACTGGAAATCCTTGCCCAGGTAGATAGCTTGCTTGCTCGTTTTCCAAAACAATTAAATTAGGATAATGCCCGGCTACACTGTATTTCAACTTATGAGTCGGGATGTGCAATACCCCATAAATCATCGTGATATATTTACCCAAATGCGCATTATACAGTTCTTTAGATAGGTAACTTAATGTTTGATTCGGACTTAACAAATCTATAGGCGCAGCCAAATGCGGCAACGTCATCCTGTAAAAACAATGTTTCAACCAAACCGTTACAAACGCAGATGCCGCCCCATGACCACTCACATCAGCGATATAAAAAAATAAATTATCCCCTTGTACAAAATAATCAATCGCATCCCCACTTAACACTAACGATGGATGAATACGATAAGAAATCGACAAATGCTCAATTTTACTTTCTGCAGGGGGCAGTAGTCGCAATTGAATACTGCGCCCTGCTTCTTGGTCTTCTTGAAGCTGAGAAAGATTTTTTTCTAAATCTTGATTTTTGGCTTCTAGCTCTATTTTGTATTGCTGGTTATCTTTGCGTAAAGCCGCACGTTCTAAAACATTCTCTAAGGTATGCGCCAATACTGAAAAATCTTCTATAGGTTTAATGAGATAATCCCACGCTCCTAATTTCAATGCGGTAATCGCATCTTCCATGCGCCCAGCCCCTGAAATCACTAACACCGGTAAATCAGGATACAAAATATTGATACGCTCAATGAGCGTTAAACCATTTTCTCCAGGCATTTGTAAATCAGTCAGAACGATATCCACGGGATGATTGGCTAAACAAGCATGTGCAGATTCTACGCTGTCAGCCTCTAAAACCTTCACACCATAGTCTTCTAAAAATGCGCTTAAACTCTGACGCACTAAGGCTTCATCATCCACACACAACAACGTCGCTTTTTCTAAATACATGCCCTACCACTTATGAACTACCTCAAAACTAGTATAGTTGATATTTCAAAAGTGCAAGACAGATATATCTTTATAATAGTTTGGTTGACTAACAATATTTTGTTAGGGTAGTGGCTAAGTACCAAAGTTTTGATTAAACTACGAGGGAAGACTGACGATACAGCAAAGTGGAAAGGAGGTTCTATGCCAAGACGTTTAATGAGCGGACTTTTAAGCAGCCTATGTTTATGTGGGGCTGTACAAGCAGAAAACCTCAGCGGCAATCAAACCTTATCTACTAGCGTAGACTCCTTTACCCAAGCCTTAGAACAAGGCCAAGTAGATCTTAATTTTAATGCACAATTTGGCTGGCTCCATCAACACGGTCTAAGAACTGGGCAAGCAAATACCTTAGGCTCTAAACTCACCTATGAATCTGCTGCCTTAGACGGTGGCTGGGGTCTGATTGAATTTGCCAATACCTCTGATTTTTTCAAAGCACGCCACAATAGCGGCATGGGGACAACCCCTACTAAAACTTCATATACGGTGATCCCAGATGCCCAAGGCACCGCCATGACCCGTGCTTTAATCGGATATAATGGTTTACCAGGTAATCAATTTATTTTTGGGCGCCAATATATCAAACTCGATAATCAACGCTTTGTAGGGAACGATACCCAACGCCTGATGCCACGCACCTTCGATGGGCTCACCTGGATGAATCAGTCCTTTCCAGATCTAGAATTTTTCTACGGCTTTATCACCGAACAACAAACCCCGTATCAAGGGTTCAGTCGAACCATAGGCCGTGAAAGCCTCAAAGCCCATCTGTTAAATGGCAGCTGGCAAGCCTATCAAGTAGGTAAAATCACCGGTTATGTCTATAGCATCAAAAACAAAGACCTGGCTAACCTCTCTTCTAATACAGCAGGCGCACGCTTAGATGGACAACAAAAAATCAGTATGCTCTCCATCCTCTATGCCGCTGAATACGCCTACCAACGCGCAGCCCATAATAACCTCCTGCGTTATAGCGCATCCCTTACAAGCCTAGAAGCAGGCTTACAATGGGACCCTTTAACCGTGAAAGTAGGCTATGACACCTTACGTGGCGATGAAACCCGTACCGATAGAAGCTTCCAGCGGCCTCTAGGCGCAAAAAATGGTGCCTTCTATGGGTTAGCAGGACAATTTGATACGATTCCACAGCAAGGCCTACGCTCAGCCTCTGCAAGTGTGGCTTTAACCTTATGGGATACCACCTTACAACTTGCAGGCTATAACTTTAGACCCCAAGCAGCGCACAGCCGTCGTTATGGGCATGAGTGGGATGTGAGTCTATCTACGGCTTTCCTAGAACATTATGAAACCGTTTTACAGTATGCGAAAACCCATCAAAAAGATGCGTTATCGCCAATGGTCAGTGGAAACAAAATCAACCTATCGCTAAAAGCACATTTCTAAAAATGTGCTTTTAGCAATCAAATAAAAAAACTACAGTGGGGGTTCACCCAAGGCATTATCAACCACTGTAGGATCTCTCAAGTACGCTCTATGCTGCATGTAAGCATCACGCATAAAGATATACTTATCTACAGCAATCGTTTCCATAGCGCGCTCTTGTTCCAACAGCTGGGTACGAGTATCTAAGGCATCTACCGCTCTTAAAGGCGTACGCGTACGACGTTCCGTATGTGGCCAAATACTAAACGCAAAATAATCCACCAATCTACCCGTGGCATCTCGAATCGTTGAAGGTCCATAAAATGGTATAACGAAATAACGGGAATCAGTCCATTTGAATTTAGTTAGAGTAATACCAAAGTCGGTATGGTGATGTTGAATCCCCGCTTTACCGGCAACATCAATTAAGCCCCCCACCCCTATCGTTGTGTTCGTCACAAAACGTGCGGTATCAAACACCATGTCATTGAATTCACCTTGTAAGAAATCATTCGCCACTACAGAGATTTCAGATAGGTTAACAAAGAAGTTATGGACCCCTGTTTTTACCATAGTCGGCGTAGCACGATGATAAAAAATCGACACAGGTTTAAAGAGGTTACGATCAAAAAAGTCATTGAACTGATAAACGTCACGGTTAAAGTTTTCCCACGGATCTGAATCCGCTTGTACTCCACCTGCAACTAATCCCACCAAAGGTAATAAATAACGCCACTTCACGATACAATCCTTTGTTAAACCTATAGGCGTATGAGCGTATCAGATATAACAAAGGGATACAAACAAGG
>CAZGDB010000048.1:0-4445 GCA_964524705.1 uncultured Francisellaceae bacterium | reverse complement strand
CTAGCAATTTGGGTTAAGATATAGTTATTTTACTGGATAAACAATTTTATATTTTGGCGAAATAAATTCTAAATCAAATTTTTTCTTTTGGGAGTAATTCTTTTTTGACAAAGCCAAAAATTCAGCAGTTGTAAACAAAAAATCATTTGTTATTTTATAATCACTACTTGATTTTTTTGAAGGCGGACTATAAGTATAAAAAATACTAAATCCTTATCCTGTCCTACAAAAAAGGGAGCCAACATAACGCTGGTTCCCTTTTTTATTACATATTTTTTCGTTGATCAAAAGATAATCTACACTGGAGACGATATTCTCTCATCATCAGAAGATAGAGAAGACGTAGAACGCACTTCTTCATTCAGGTCTTCAGGGGCATCAAAAAATTCATCTTCACACTCATCATCAGATCCTGGTGTCTTAATAGATGCTATCTCCGGTATGGATACAGTATTAAAGGATACTCTCTCCGGTATAAGCCGAGGTACATCTTGTGCCCAATCAGCATTATTCACCGCATCTTCAAACAGTTCTCCATCGATATATTTTTTAAGATCTCCAAAATTTTCACGTAAAGTTTCTGCATTCCGCTCAACAGGTTGCTGTATCGACTGAATACACTCTACCGGGACATTCTGAAGTTCTTGTAGCAGTTTTGTAACTTTTGATGCAACTGGATTAAAAAGCATCTTACCCATCAAGCCAACCGCAGCAATTCCAACAACCCAACCGAGCATTCCTGCTAAAAAGGTTGAGCTGAACAGTAAACCACAGAATGCTATCATTCCCGCTTTTGCAAGCACCAAAGTACTAGCTAGCACAGCAAAAGATAAAACAGCAATCATGCTCAGTTTAATAACTTTCAACCATACAAAATGCAGTGTTGGCACTGTCGTAGGGGGAACCACCGTAGGAGCATCCTCAATCTGCAACACTTTGTTGATAAAATATCTTATGCCTCGTAAAGAGGCCTGCATAATTTTCAATCGTCCTTGAGAATCGTGTACGACAGCTATCCAAACAGTTTCTACAGCTATCCAAACAGTTTCTATAGGTGTAAGAGATAAAGTTAGCATCCATCCGATCGTCGCCATCATTCCACAAGAAGCACCCAATATAAAAAGCAACCCACCAGATGTCAAACATAAGCCTACAGATACACCAGTTAAAACTGATGAAACTAAAATACCAGCAGTTATTTTCCAAACCATACCCATAGGTCGTTGTGGTCTGTCTAAAGTAACCACTTCTCTGCATTCATCAATACCGAAAAGCGCTCCAATATTCCCTTGTTTCAGATTTTGTAGAATGCCATATACTAAACCTAAAATACGCGCCCCTGCCGTTTCTGTTAAATGCAACGCTTGATAACGCACGTTGAAAAAAGGCGGTATCACATAGTGTATTAATCCTACCGTTATACCTGCAACTGCCAGCACTGCACACGTCGCACTGACAATCATCGCACCTGTACTAGAGGCTAAGAATACAACAGATAACCCAGACAACAAGGATATTGTAGAAATCGCCAGACCTCGTTGGAATAAGACATTCTGTAATAATGATCGAGCTGTAACAGCAACTGTATTTTTAATTTTAGCCCATATGGATGGTTCCATTAACCCCAAGGTTTCTCTTACCTGATAGGTTTCTAATGTTTGCGCCACTTGTGGTCGACCATTCTCCGCAAGAGACAGTAGCTGCTTTAAACCACTACGCAGTACTGGAAAAACATTAGGGAGCTCATTCCAGTACCCCAAAAGTCGTGTCCAAATCAATCCATCTGCTAAAAAACCACCATATTGTCCTAAAATTCTGCTTGCAAAATCAGAATCAAAAAAATGTTGAGACCAATAACTATCTGCAACCCCCAGCAACACCCCCAACCTACTGTTGCGTAGATTATGCACCATACCATCAACGGTTTTTAAAATATCTGACAGTTCCGTCAATAAACGTTCTGGTAAGCCGCTAATCGCGCGCAACGGAGCGGTCATTCTTAATCCAAAAAATAATATCCAGCTCAGCACTATAGAGGTCACACCAGCAACACCCAAAGTTATTCCCAGCACTCCGGCCATTGTTAAGAAACAATAACTCGCGACACTAACAATCCCAGCACTAGCCAATACCCCTAAAATGACCTTTGTATTCAAGGTGAGCGATACCTCTTGCATTGGTGGCGTGATATCAACTAATTTAACTTGAAACCAAGAACGATTAGATAACCCAAGTGTCCTACCAACAATATTATTTTGAGCATTTTTAAAACCTTGATGCCCAGTTTGAATCACATCCCCTGCACCATCTGACAAGCATTGGATTAGGTCATGTAAATTTTGAAAAGGTGCCGTCAAACGCAGTCCAATTAAAACATTCCATCCCAATATAACCGTAGTAGAAAACCCTAGACTCATAGCGATAGCCATTGGACCGCCCATTAAAAAGAATCCTGTTGCCAATCCTAATAATACCGAAGAACCTGCAACGCCCCACCCTAAGGTCGAAAAACGAGTTTTCCCCGCAATCAATTTATTTTTTAAATTTTCAAGTTTTGTGGGCTCTGCAACATACGCTTCTTTAAGCAGCACCCCAAGACGGGTCGCCAAAATTGTCACATCGGTAATCAACGAGTGATTAGAGATCCCAAAGACCCTACCCCAAAAACTGTTCTTAAAGTTTTCCATAGTATTGTTCACTAATGAAAAAACTTCAGACACTTCGCCGGTTAAGAAGATCATTGATTGAGAAAGTTTTTCAATAAATTTCGTGGTGCGTGCTATAAAAAACACACCCCAACCCAGAACGACAGCAGATAAAAAAGTAACTGCCACTGCAATCGCTAAAGGGGTTCCTATAATAAAACCACCAGCTGCTAAAGCACAAAATAAGCCAGAGCCGACAACCCCCAGCATTAAACGTGTCAATAATGCAATTTCTGTAATTTGTTTTTGTTGTACCATGAGTTCACGATGATCTTTAATATTTTTTTCAGATTCTTCTAGCAACCGGTCATACAGTGCTGTTTTTCTTTTATCAGCTATCACTTCTTCTGACTCAGCATAGATCTCATCAACTTTTGTAGCATTTGCAACAAACGCGTGTGCATTTGCAACAGGTTCCACCAACCAACGTCTTCCAAACCAACCCCAATCAGCCGTCGCAAAACTTTCTTTTAATTGCGTACCGAACTGCATCCAGGTTTCCAGTTTAGCCAATTTGGCTAAATTTTCACGATTCACAAAACTTACATCAGGAGGAGTCGTTATTAAGGAATTAATAGGGTTAGGTGCAATACCGGCTACTTGTACCCATAGGCTAGTTTTAAAATGCTCAATCGGTGATTTCAAGCGTTTCACTGTATTGCGCACTTCATCAGTAACCTGCTGAAGGTGTTCTGCGATGAGTGCTAAAGGCATTGTGATCCGTAAACCAAAAAACACGCCCCAACCTACCAGGACCGTAGTTGCACAGCCTGCTGCAACCGCTAAACCTAGAGAACCAGCCATTAAATAGAATGCTGTAGCAACCCCCAACAGTAGTGCTGATCCAAAAATAATGTAGCTTACTTCTGGATTTAACGTTTTAACATTAAGGTATTGTTCTAAATATTTTTTAGGTTTTTGTTGTTCCCTAGCTATAAAACGTGCTTCCCATGCTGCATGCTCTCTCTCGATAGCCCCCTGTGGATCTAGAAATTCATGCCCATGCCCTACCCCTGTTAAAAGC
This sequence comes from uncultured Francisellaceae bacterium, assembly GCA_964524705.1. Taxonomy (GTDB): domain Bacteria; phylum Pseudomonadota; class Gammaproteobacteria; order Berkiellales; family Berkiellaceae; genus CAZGDB01. The sequence goes on along the minus strand of CAZGDB010000048.1, from coordinate 716 downwards.
CCCCAACCACTGTATTGGAAAGATTGTATGTTCTCTAAAAGTTCTGCTGTATTTTTATCAAATTCATCTAGACCATCAGTCGTCGCTTTCTCTATTTGATTGGTTAATTTTTGGATAGGGTTAGTAATTTTCAGCATCCCTAAAATACCCCATCGCAGACCTACTTGCGCGATACAGGTGACTGCCAATGCGAACCCAAAAGGATGACCTACAATAAAAAGCCCTGTGGCCAACATCAATAAATATACCGTTGCTTTATTAGGATGTGTTTCAAAGAAAGCTAAGGCTTTTTTTAGCAACATGAATGGTGACATCATTTGATAACCTTTATTTTGAGTGCCCTATTGGCTTATTAAGACTCCGATGCATCACCCTACCAGTCCTGTATGCGAAATTCAAGTTATCCGTCAAACTTGTTTTTATTAGAGATGCGCCCTCTCTAAATCGCCACATGTCTATTTTTAGTCTGCCAAATTTTAAGGTATGATACCCGGGAGATAAACTGTCCCGATAAGAGGCCTCTTATGACTCCAAAAGTCACAATTGATACGCAGAAATACCGAGTATTCAAACGTTTTAGAATTTTATTCTTTATGTTGACCGTTGCAGCACTCGCACTCGCCTCTTCTGGCCTATACGAGTACTTACAATAAGTAATCTGTTTTGAGCTCCGGTGGCACAGTGGATAGCGCGGTCCCCTCCTAAGGGACAGGTCG
>CAZGDB010000047.1:0-4682 GCA_964524705.1 uncultured Francisellaceae bacterium | reverse complement strand
GGGTTAAAAGCTAAGCCTTGGGTCAAAACCAGTTTAGCACCCGGATCTCAAGTAGTAACTGATTATTTAGCTAAAGCACAGTTATTAGCACCACTAGAAAAATTAGGGTTTAACTTGGTGGGATATGGATGTACCACTTGTATTGGTAACTCTGGCCCCTTAGCACCTGAAATCAGTAGTGCGATTAATGATAATAACCTTGCTGTCTGTGCCGTATTATCCGGAAACCGTAACTTTGAAGGGCGTATTCATCCGGATGTACGCTTTGCATATCTAGCTTCTCCTCCTTTAGTGGTGATGTATGCCTTAGCAGGAACTATGGATATCGATATCAATACAACGCCTATTGGGGAAGGCACAAAAGGTCCGGTGTATTTTAAAGATTTATGGCCTACGGATGCTGAAGTACAACATCTGTTTTCACAAATCACCCCTGATTTATATCAAAACCGTTATAAAGATGTCTTCACTGGGGATGCACTCTGGCAAGGTCTAGATGTGAAACCTACTAACTTGTTTGATTGGGACAATCATTCTACCTATGTACAGTACCCCCCCTATTTTGATGGCCTAACCATGACGCCTGCTGCCGTACAAAATATTCAGCAAGCACGTGTGTTGGCATACTTAGGAGATTCTGTCACCACAGACCATATTTCTCCAGCCGGCAATATTGGCTTAAAAACCCCTGCAGGCCAGTATTTAAGGGAACAGGGTGTCGAACAAGTTGATTTTAATTCTTATGGTTCTCGCCGTGGGAATCATCAAGTGATGATTCGTGGGACTTTTGCGAACATTCGCTTACGTAACTTAGTGGCGCCTGGCACCGAAGGTGGGGTAACCATACATTTTCCAACTAAAGAAACAGTCTCTATTTTTGAAGCTTCAAAACGATATGCCTCAACTCAAACCCCGCTCATTATCCTAGCGGGTAAAGAGTATGGTACGGGCTCTTCCCGTGACTGGGCAGCCAAAGGAACGCGTTTATTGGGCGTACGTGCGGTGATTGCCCAAAGTTTTGAACGCATCCATCGTTCTAATTTATTAGGCATGGGGGTTTTACCTTTAGAGTTTATAGAGGGTGCGAATGCTGCAAGTTTAGGGTTAACCGGATTAGAGCATTTTGATTTAGATCTTACAGATCTAAAAATCAAAGGCCATCTCACCGTCACCGCGACTCACCCTGAAGGCAAAACAACTACCTTTAAAGTATTAGTTAGGATCCATACCCCCCAAGAACTCCTCTACTTTCAACATGGTGGGATCTTACCTTATATGGTCAGAGAGCTTGTTAAAAAATAACCCCAAATATCCATAAAGGAATTGAATCTATGCTAACCCGTACTGAAACTGATAGCCTGGGACCTATTGAGGTCCCCCAAGATGCCCTCTATGGTGCCCAAACTGAACGCGCAAAACGCAATTTTCCGGTCAGTGGTCTGCCTTTTCCCCCAATGTTTATTCGATGTCTTGCAGAGCTTAAAAAGGCCTGTGCCCAAGCGAATCAACAACTCAAGCATTTAGACCCTGAAATTGCTAATGCGATTATTCAAGCAGCAGACCAGGTGAGCAAAAACCAATGGGATAATCATTTTCCACTGGATATTTTTCAAACCGGTTCAGGAACCAGCACCAACATGAATGCCAATGAAGTGATTGCGCAATTGGCTAGCAAAGCAGCTGGGGTGAAGGTACATCCTAATGACCATATCAACATGAGCCAAAGCAGTAATGATGTGATCCCCAGTGTGATTCATATTGCAGCCAGCTTACAGGTACAACAACAGTTATTACCCAGCTTAGCATATGCCCAAAAAGCATTAATCAAAAAAGCAGACCAACTTAAAAATGTTGTTAAAACAGGTCGCACCCATTTAATGGATGCCATGCCTTTGACCTTGGGACAAGAACTCAGTGGTTGGATCCAACAATTGCAGCATGCTCAAGACAGAATTCAAAATGTTCTGCCTCGATTACAACACCTGGCATTAGGGGGTACAGCGGTAGGCACAGGCATTAATGCACCCGTTGAGTTTGCCCCTGCTGCTTGCCGTTTTTTAAGTGAGAACTTAAAAACAACCTTTACCCCCAGCCCAAACTATTTTGAAAGCCTAAGTTGCCAAGATACCATTGTAGAGCTTTCTGGACATCTCAAAACCTTAGCGGTCTCCCTCACTAAAATCGCAAATGATGTGCGTTGGATGAACAGCGGTCCGTTTGCAGGCTTATCTGAAATCAAACTGCCAAGTTTACAACCTGGCAGTAGCATTATGCCTGGTAAGGTCAATCCCGTAATGCCTGAAATGCTTTTGATGGTGTGCGCGCAGGTGATAGGGAATGATACAACTATTACGATTGGCGGACAATCCGGCAACTTCCAGTTAAATGTCATGCTTCCTGTGATTGCTTATAATATTTTGCAGAGCATAGAAATTTTAGCCAATGCCCTACCCTTATTTATAGACCAAGCGATTGTAGGTTTTGAAGTGAATGTGGCGCATTTAGAGGAACAGCTCCATCGCAACCCTATTTTGGTTACTGCCCTAAACCCTATTATCGGGTATGAACTGGGTGCTAAAATTGCTAAAAAGGCTTATGCAGAAAACCGCACCCTCAAGTCCGTTGCTTTAGAGTTAACCGAACTCTCTGAACAAGAGCTCGATACATTACTCGACCCCTTAAAACTTACCAAGGGCGGTTAGTCGGCACTGCACCTGCTCGTGGGGCTGGTGGTGGGGTCTGTGCTACTACTTGCTGCTGCGAGGTAGTGTCCACGTGCAATCCGGTTCCTAAGCGAAACTCTACGACCTTAGGAAGTGCGCCAGTACGTCCAACCTGTGCTGGTTGCTCATCCGGTTGTGATGTTTCTGGGGAGCGCGTTCTTTTTGGAGGAGCATTATGATACATCGTGCAGTCAAACCTATTAATTTATAAGTTGGTCAGCGTAACAAAAAAATCAATCCAAATCAATAAGTTCGAATAATTACTCAATTAACTTTAACAATTGTGGCAGCAAATTCTGTAACACCACCACTTCCTGTTGCCACTGCACAACCGATGTCCGTAAATGCGGTTGTTCGTTGGCCTTAACAATCTGTAGCTGTAAGCGCGTGATACGTTGCTGTAAATTTTTACACACTGCCATCACACCGTTGCGCACCTTAAAAGGATCTTCTTCCACGTGCAATGGCTCTGCCACACGCGCAGCATAAGAAAGCTGTGGCACATCAGGCAAGACTGGTAGCCTCACAGGCATCGCAAACGGCGGCGCTACCTGGGGGGCTTCTGCTAGCCATGCAAAAGGTTTGCGGTTCATCTAATACCTCGCCATTATAAAACCAGGTCTCAATGGAAGTGCCGGTGTGGTAACCAAACTATGACGACGCACCGGTTGTTCATTCATCACAGGAGGCTGCAATACAGAATGCTGTCTCATAATAGGTTGTGGTTGACGCACCCCAAAATACTGTACAGCAGGTACAGGTTGAACAATAGGCGTAACCACTGGTTGGGGTCTGTTCATAGCCACCGCTACACCAGGACCGGCAGAACGCTGCTGTAACGCTACAAAAGCTGCCTCAAAATGCTCCTGAAAGGCAGGATCCCAAAGATGCTGCTTAGAACGTACATGAAATTTTTTAAGATAAGCAAGTTGATTTTGAAAACACAGTTGTGCTGCAGGTGTTTTAAGATACTGCACAAATTCTGGAATACCAAAAGCAGCATCTGCTAACATTTTTTTACGATCTTTAAGTTCTTTACTTAACAATTGCAACTCATGAGGATTATCAATATAAGCTTTAGTTATATGATCTAAAAAAACATCCGGCATGCTAATCACATTCAAAATCCCCTCAAACACCTCTTGCCGAATCTTTTCATTTTTTTGTAACGCAGGATCTGAAAAAGCAGAACCGTTCACCCACTGCTGATGAAAAATAATATCCAACCAATTACAAGTACCATAATCTTGAATAAATGGTAAAGTCTTCAAATCTCGTGTGGTAATTAGCGCTTTCCCAGTTAATGGAGCCAACTCCGAGGTTATACGAGCAAAACACTCATCCCCATCAATTTTAATAACCCTTCCCGATTCATCAATACCATAATTTCCTTCATGACCATCGATTTCATTCACCCATAAAGCAGCTACTAATAAATGACCTAAGCCATACACCGCTCCGGATAAAAGCTTTGTAATCAAACCACTATAGGTATTATGGTGATTTTTATAATAATTTTTAAAAGATACAAATCCCTTCACTCCTTTAGAAGCGACCCAATACCGTTCATATAAACGATGCACCCTATCTGAAAAAGTTTCTTTAGCAATACGAGTTTTTGGTTGACCTATAGCTAGTATACGAAAAAGCTCTTGTGCCAACCGCTCTCGCTGTGCCTCAACAGGATTGTGTGCAGCCTTAATAAACCAATGTGACCGATGCTTAGCGTTTAACAAATAATCTTTTGGATTTTGACGCCATCCGGGCGGAACTTTATGCGCCTGATAAGTAGAATGTGTTTGTCCTTGTGAGACTATAGATATGGTTTTATAATCTTCTCGCCGTCTTTCAGGCTTTAAATTTCCATGATAAGGCATGCCCTACTCCTTTAAAATCAGGGGCTCCTTATTAAAACGTAGTAGATCTTAAATAAAAAAAAAGGTGTATATGCTATTTAAA
>CAZGDB010000046.1:0-4785 GCA_964524705.1 uncultured Francisellaceae bacterium | reverse complement strand
TCTAAGGTAATGACGCTAGAGTATTCAGCGACACGGTCTTGTCTAAAGAGTCCTTGTAGTTTGCTATAATGCTCGATGAGTTTTAATTGTTCAGGGCTTCTTCCACTTAAGGTTAAAAATTTAAGGGTTTCTGCATCAATCGGGAAAATACCACAGGTCGCACCATATTCAGGTGCCATATTGGCTATGGTAGCGCGGTCTGCTAAAGGCAGCGCAGCTAGGCCACTTCCAAAAAATTCTACAAACTTATCTACCACACCGGCTTTACGTAGCATTTCAGTCACGGTTAAAACTACATCAGTAGCTGTCACGCCGGGTAAGCAAGCGCCTTTGATCTCAAAACCCACTACTTGTGGCAGTAGCATGGTCATAGGCTGACCTAACATGGAGGCTTCAGCTTCAATGCCCCCTACACCCCATCCGAGTACGCCTAGACCATTAATCATGGTGGTGTGAGAGTCAGTTCCTACTAAGGTGTCAGGGAACAGTAGGTTGTTTTGATTACACACAACACGTGCCAAGTATTCTAAGTTCACTTGATGCACAATACCGGTATTAGGAGGAACCACTTTGAAATTTTCAAAAGCTTGCTGGTTCCATCTTAAAAAAGTATAGCGTTCTTTATTACGCTGAAATTCTAAAGTAGTGTTTTTAAGAAGGGCTTCTTGGTTACCAAAGTAATCCGCCATTACTGAGTGGTCAATGACCAGTTCAACAGGGACTAATGGATTGACTTTTTTAGGATCTCCACCCAGCGCTTTTACTGCTTCTCGCATCGCAGCTAAGTCTACACAACAGGGGACTCCTGTAAAATCTTGTAACAAAACACGCGCAGGGACAAAGCTGATTTCTTGTGAAGGTTCTGCTTTGGCATCCCACTTTAATAAGGTTTCAATATCATGCGCAGGGACTAGTCCTTTGTCTGCATTACGCAGTAGGTTTTCTAAAATGATTTTGAGCGCAAAGGGAAGCCGATCTATATCATAGTGTGGTTTTAAGGCTTCTAAACTGTAGTACTGATAGGTTTTACCTTCTAAGGTGAAGCTTGCGGGTTTAGTGGCAGGAATAGACATGTTAGTTTACCTACTTGTAAAAAATGATAAAAGTACAAAGATTATAAAGGGGGACCTACAAGAAGTGTAGATCTAAACTACAGTGAAGTTGCCAGTAGTTTTTGGATGCTTGTTTACTAACATAGATTGAATGCTAGCATATATTGAATTAGAATCGTGGCAATAAAAGCAGTCTTGTGTGGTACCTGTAAATGCCTCTATTCTCATCTTCCATTAAAAAAATTCGTCCTTTTACTTTTTTAGACGTTACTTATACGCATCAGGTGGGTGAGGTATTATATGCGGACACCTTAGATGCGGCAGAAAAAGGCCTCGCTGCTTTTCAAGCGTTATCCCCTAGGATGCAGCAGTTCTATAGCTATCATGTTAAAACGAATGGGCTGCTGGTGTGTTTGATAGATGCCCAGGGTTGTACTTCAGATCCTACGAGAGCTATTTTAGGGCAATGGAAAATGATTGCAGATCGAGATAGACCAAGGATAGAGGGGCGTGCCACTGATGTAGATGGGCTATATGATAATATTGTTATCCGGGTTGCAGCAGGCAAAGCGTTGCCTGTCTTAGAGGTGGCGGGGACGCTGGCGCATGAAGGCGAGCATCATTACTGGTTTGTGCAGAATCTTACAAAATCTTATCCTAACGACAAAAGGCCATTGTTTTTGAGTGATCCTATGGCCTTACGTCGACTGCATTATTACGGCAAACATTTGCCGCGTTCTGAATTTTACAAAGCATTTTTTGAAGATTTTCGTCAATATCTCAATGTGCATGGTGCTGAGGCATGGTTAACCAATGATTTCAGCCAAACGCGGTCATCGGCACATACCATTTTTAATAATCCTACGTTTTATTTTAGACGTGTTATTACAGAGGCTATCAAAAACCAGTTTGATTTGTCAGAGGTGTCATTTTCAATAGCGCTAACGCGGAAAATTCATGACATGCTCCTGGAGGGGGAAGCAAAACCTTCTGAAGCTTTAATGACATGGTTGCATCAGAAAATTGCACAGCATCCTTTTAAAAAGGTGGATGAGATTGATAGGAAGCTCAGGCCGATATTAGATAAGGCTTGGAAGCTGATGCGCACGGAAATTGTCGCGCATATTAGTGATGTCTTTATTAGAGAGCCTGATTTTGTGTTGCGTTATGTCCCTAACACACTTGCAGTCTTAGACAAAATTTCAAAATCCACCCATAGACCCCTGATGGTTAGGCAGGATGTGCTTACCACCCCCCCCACACCATTGGATAGTAGTTTAGTTTCAGAGATCAACAAAGCGCGGGCAGTGCCTTCTAAGTTCCCTTTATTTACCAATACGCATAGTGTGGATGGCGTTAGAATGCCACAGGTTTCTTTGAGTATTAATCCAAAAGTGCTCGCCCAAGATCCCTCAAAGACATATTTGTATGTGGTGACCGATGAGGGGCAATTATTGATTGCCGAACACCGTTTACAAGGCACACCTGTTTATCATCCTGATTTACATCCGGGTCCGGTTGCCGGAGCCGGGGAATTTTATTTTTCTAATGGACAATGGGTTATTAATAATAAATCGGGGCATTTTTTACCTCGTGGAGCACATATAGAGTCTTTGACACAGAAGGTGTTTAAGTCTTATGGCTTTAAGAACACGACTTTTATTCCAGTGAATGGAGCTTGGCTGCAATACATTTATGGAGAAAGTAAGTTACCTAATAATTTAGTGTTTCGTGATTCCAAAAATGTATGGCGAAATGCCTCCCAAACCCGGTTGATTGCATCCTCATCAGAACCTGCGGCGATAATACCAGAGGTTTTGGGGGGAGCGCCTAGATCTCGTGTGCCTGCGGTGGTACCCAAAAAACCTATTATTACTTTAGAGCTTAAATCTGCACCCCATACGACCTTTGTGCGTGCGTTTTTTCAGACAGTGCGGAATAAATTATTAGGCCTTTCTTATGCGCAGAACGTGTTGTCAGAGTATCGGCCTGATGTGTATGATAATCCCAGGTTAGCGGCTGTGGGGCTTGGTACGGCAAAGTTTGGGGCACATCTGGTGACAGGTGGGGCTGTGTGGAAAACGCTGGGTTGGGGGGCGATTCCCTTTGAACTGGCAACTTTGGCAGCAGCATGCTCACCAGATCTCGATCAGAGGTTTGCAAAAGAATCAGAGGGCCTGGAGCAACGTATAATACGAATGCGTGCGGAAGGCGCGACATTGAATGAAATACGCCAGGAAATGCAAGCATATTATCAAATGCATCCTTATGCAGATCCACGTGAAGTGGGTGGCGCGATTGCCATGCAGAAGCGGTTAAACACTGTGAATGTCCATCAACATATAGAAGGGGCCTTTGATGATTTTTCTGCGCATGTAAATGGCCAAAAACAGCAACAGGCACAAGATGCTGAAGAATCATCGACGGTCTCGCAACCCCTAGATAGTGCAGCAGTACGGACAAGATATAATCCTTTTTTTAATGCACCACCGATACAAAAGCCGACTGTTGGTGATCGTATTAATAATATTATTGATAATATCTCTCCTACCATCAATGTGGGGTCTGGGTATATTCACGTAGGGATCACATTTGGAAACCATAATCAACCCATTGTACCGGGTATTGGGGTGGGTGTTTCAGATGAATTCATTAGTGATCTCATCAATCGTACGCTCTGCAAAGAGAAAAAAAGCGGGAGTGTTGTACTCTATGGTAGAAAATATGGATATTCTTTTGAGGGTCGTTTTTGGAATATGAGCCTGCATGTTTATCAGTTCAACGATAAAGGACACCGATGGAATTTTTCTGACAGGGTTTCTTTTAAATTAAAAGACTATACATTTTCATCTGAGAATAATATCCCGATTATTAATGCTGCCATTGCTAAAGCATTACAACCTTATGTGCAAGTTGTTTTTAATCAGGATAATCATGCTTTTTTTGAAAATTACAAAATGGCTGTACAAGCCGGTGATTATCCTGCAGCTAGAACTTTAGTGAATGATTTTAAAACCCAATACACAGGTATTTATCCTGAGTTTGAGGCAGACCAACAGCGGTATGACCAGCAGATTACGTTAATTGAAAATGAGAATAATGCCTTTAAAAAAGCGTATACTGATTTTTTTCAAAATTGCAACGAGGCGTTAGGAAAGTATGATTTTGTAGGGGCCCAGCAGCTCGTTAATGCTTTTTATGACACCTATGTTGAAAAAATAAAGGAACTTGAACCGGAAAGAGAGATCGTTCAACAACAGATCCGAGACGCTGAAAGTATGCGTACTGATTTTGTGAAGGCTCAGGATGATTTTTTTGAGAAATTTAAGGATTTAATAGAAAAAAATGCCTATGTTGCGGCTAAAGATCTCGTGGAAACTTTTTGTGTCGAACATGGCTCGAAAGTTGAAGGGGGTATGGCAGAAGAAAAAATCTCTTGGTTGCAAAATATTGCGCACAGTGAAATCCTGCACGCACGTAATCTCTGTTTTGAAAATTGTAATCAGGCCTTAGCGCAGTATGATTATGAGAAAGCCAGACAACTCATTAATGATTTTTATGCGATTTATGATGGGAAGCTAGAAGGGTTGGAGAAGGATAAAACCGAGATTTTAGCGCATATTACAGCGCTTGAGCACGGTTTGGTAGATAGACCACTGACATGGCGTGGGCACTTAGTCTCCTTGCAGTTAGAGGTGCAAAAAGCACAAGTGATCACAGATGGGGTATTCTT
>CAZGDB010000045.1:0-4916 GCA_964524705.1 uncultured Francisellaceae bacterium | reverse complement strand
CAGGCTCTCACAGCACAAAAAGACATTGAAACTAAAGCAAAACAAGCACACCTTGAAGCGGAAGCTAAAGAACTCGCATCAGCAGCAGCGGCGGGCAACTTAAAAAAAGCAGAAGAAGATAGAGATTACGCCTTTGATAATATGGTTATAACAGAACTCGATCATTATGCACCAGAAACACGTGAAGCTATACGCGCTATTTCCTTAAAGGTGACAACTGCTGAGTCTGCGATCACAACAGCAAAAACAGATCTCACCAATCTTGAAAACATTAATAATGCTGTAAAAGAGGCGGCGGCCGCTAGAGCAGCCGTCACAGCAGCACAAACACTAATCGCGCGTGACGATACGAAAAAAACCGAAGACGAACGCCTTGCTGCTGACAAACAAGCACTATTGGAATTTACAAAAAACCTCAATTCTTTAGAAACAAAACTCCAAACAGCTCAGGAAAAACTCACAAACGATACGGAGCCATTTAGCGATACTGTTAAAGCAGAAATTAAGACTACAGATTTAAACACGAATGTTAATAATGCATTGAACACGCTACAACAACTACGTGCTTCTATTCAAAGCACTGCTATTGCAGAATTAAAATCACCTGATGATACTCTATTAAACATAGTAACAGAGATTGATACTGCAATTAAAAATGGACAAGCATTAGATGCTGCAGAAAAATCCGCATTAGCGCAAGCTGCGGAATTAGCTGCACAACAAAAAACCATCTTAGATGGTCAAAAAGAAAAAAAATTAACTGAGCTATCGGCACTGTTAGATCAGCTGACTGCTGCAAAAGATACACTGCAACTTGGAGGCCCGCTAGTAGAAGCAGATCAGAACCGATTATCTGCGCTTCTGAAGACCATTGAGACACTAGAAAATAGTGGACGTCATCTAAACGACGCAAATACTGAAAACATTGAAACAATGTTAACTACCTTAACAACTCAACAGGCGGCTGCACAAGTACTATTAAATGAAATATTGCTAGCAAAAAAAGAACAAGAATCTGTTGCAGCCGCAGACAGGGAAAAAATCTTAGCAGAACAGGCACGCATTGCAGCAGAACAAGAAAAAGCACAATTTGAAACAGAAAAAGCAAAGAAAGAAATCGAACTCTCAGGCTTAGAAGGTGCACTCAAGAACGCAAAAGCCACTGCAAATGATGCTACACAAGTAGATGGGCCAAACCTTTCAGACTTACGCGCAAGAATGGCACTACTAGAAGCCGCAGTTACCTCTCTCAGGGATCAGCTCAGTAAAGCAACAACTGCAGCGGATATAACCAAGATAACCTCCAACGATATTCTAAAACAGATACAGGAAACACAAGAGCTGGCTACTCAAGCCTTAAAAGAACAGCAGGCTCTCACCGACGCTGCCGCTCAGTCACCAACACTGCCCCTGGTCGAAACAGGCATACCTTTAAAAGCTCCTGTGATCGTACCAATCCCAATTTTTGGGACTACCGCGGAATTCTCTGGTAGCACGCTTGCTAATGTAAGTTTAGATGATATTCAAACACAAATTGTAAAAGACCAACGTAAAACACTCACAAACCCACCCAAAGATGCACAGGTCAAAGCACAATGGGATGATCGCGCAAAACGTACTAGTGTCAAACAAGATAACCAAGTCATTACTGCCAATTTCAATAAAAACAGTGCTGACGAACATGCGCCTAAAATTCCATTAATTTCCATCACCATGACAAGTGAAGCAGAGAATACCAAGATTAAAATCAGCACCACTGGGCTGCCCCCTACTGGTGATGCGTTGATCGCACAAACCAAAGCCATTCATGGTGCTCACCAAGCTGCAATCAAAGCAGGTGGCTTACCGGGGCCTATTGCCACCATTAGTTTTCATCCTATTAGCAAGGTAAATGCTACTGCTGTTTTACAATACGCACATGAACAAAAAGCTGCGCTTATAGCAGTTGGCATACCTGAAAGTCGTATAAAATTTTCTGAAGCCATCACGGAAGCGGGTAACCTCTATAAAGATGAACATAAAACCGAGTTTGACCCTAAAACGCAGGTACCCGTATTAAGTGATCTTAAAACTTTAGATACCCTTTCTTCTAGAACAAAAAATCGTGAGGAAAAAATAACAAACCCCGCACCTACGGTCATCGATGAAAAACCAACAACCTCAAGACCAAGCGCTTAACTTTAGAGTATATACATATTTAGCGCCACTACTTATACACACATATTTTAGCATATGTGTCCTATGCTATAACTGTGGACAACTATAGATAGTGGAGAAATACAATTATGTCTGGAAAAAACAAAGGCAGAAGACCTCCTGCAACTCAAGCGTTTGATGACACAAGCCCTAACACTATCATTGAACCGCTATTTTCAGACGCAGAGATGGCGGCCATTCTTAAGAATAAAACAATAACGGACATCAATGGTTTCAAACCTGTCTCCACAGGAAACAATAGAAAAATCAATACCGATCCTATTATGATTTTACAAGATCGCGCAAAAAAAACAAACCATGAAAAACTTTATAAATTATTAAATTCAAACTCCGCAGCCTCTGTCACAACACTTTTGAATGATGCAAAAAAAGAATTAATAACACAAAAATTCGGCACACTCGACGAAACAGACAAGAAAATTCTATTACTCGTAAGCAACCACTTATTAGGGACAGAGTCCTTTGAGAAGCATGATATTCAAGACACCCACAGAAAACTTTATCACTACATGAGAGTCATGAACCTGAATTATAAAAAAATGACCCCTACCCAACGTAACACTATTCACAATATTTTAATCACCCCTATTTCATCCTATAAACAACAACGTCCTCAAACTACCCCTCCAAAATTAGTACAAATGGATACAAGCCCACGCAGCCAGACAGCCATGGGTAATGAACAAGATGATGAAAGCAGAGCATTCAGCCATCTAAATCTGCGCTTGCCACAATCTACCTCCCCGTCCCCTCTTGCCAGCCCATGGGCGACCTCTTCTAGAAGCGCTTCAACTATCAGTTCAAGCAGTTTTACTTTTGACGAACAACCATTACCCATTTCATCAAGTGTGCCAGTTGAAGATCCAACAGAATATATTAGAGAAATTAGAGAATTTCATGACTACATTTCGGGCCGCATAGAAAACATAAAAGAAACTCTAGGCACTGCAATAGCAATACCAGACGCATTTATAACGGGAAAAAATGAATCCAATCCACTATTACAAAGCCTTGACAAAATAGATAGACAATTAAAAACTCTAGAAAAACAAACCACCGATTTTTCTCCAGAAGCACTGTCAACAACTTTATTAGCCACAAAAAGAGCTGCTTATTTCGATATATTTCAAGCAAACATAAATCAATTAGAACAGATTACGCATGATGACGACACCTTTCCTCTGGGAGAGGCTATCGTCAACCTCAGAAAAGCGCTTACCCCAGAAACACCTCATATTGATTTATTATCGATTTCCCAAGAAATCACCACATTCCCTACTCAACACTCAGAGCTTTTTCCTGATTTTAAATATGTAGATTTATCGAATAATCAAGAAGAGGGTTTACGAAACCTTGAAGAAGAATATAACGATTCAACTCCAGAGAAGAAAAAAGAAGTAGATGATAAAAGCAAGCAACTTATTGATGTTTTAACTGCTCTCAACGAAATAGAGTTACAACTTAGCGATTACATGCAAACCTTTGATGCCAACACTGCCATAACTCCCCTTGGTTACAAAACTGATTCAGACTTAGAAGATTTTAAATCCTTTTCTTTTCAGAGCTCTCCTCGCACCCCTTCCCCTGTCGAATCCGAAGTTCAAGCAACATTGCAATTATCTAGTTTAATAGCTGCATTGATTGAAGAAAACGAGGACCTAAAAAACAAACAAGCATTTATAGATAACCACTCTAAATTCGTTCAACACACAAAAGAATTTATAAACGGCATCTATGCGCTTACAAACGACACCCTCGACATGATACCTCAGGATGGTATGTTTCCGCCGCTATTACCAGAAGAAAATCAACAGATATCTCGGGATGAAATTAGCGATATGTTAAAGGAAAAACTTAATCTGCGCAGTCATGATTTTGATGGCGTATTCAATGCACTAGAAAAATTACTCTCTACCGTCTCTACCACAGATAATCAAACACTTACATATTTGCACCGCCCCAATAATGACGACGTTAAAGCCCTTCGAGACAGATTAGAGGCATGCAAGCTTCACCTTAAACAGTTAATACGCCTTACGGGTATAGAAGGCTCCAACATCACGCTCACACAATTGATAGAGGAGTCTTATCCAGAGATCTTTAAACAACAAGCCCCCATCGATGCGCTACTTTCTGCTGTCGATAGTACCCCCACTTCTGTTTTGGAGCATACAGCCCTACATTCACCAGCAAATCAGAATGAAATATTAGAAACGCACCCCTCATCCCCCTTATCCTCACGCAGTAGCACTAGTAGCGCTCCGAGTGGGCATGCTTCTCTTCCTCAACCACGAAACTCTAGCAGCACTCACGTGAGATTAAAGGCCTTAACTTCTTCCTCTAACCCATCTAGCGTCAATGAGAGCTCAGGTTCTCGACAACATACAGGCAACTATACAAATAAAAGATCAGCGGATATTCAAACTAATGAACAGGCTGCAAAAAGAAGCAAACTTCGTCAAACGTCTTCTCTGCTTTCTTCAGATGAGACAGCATATATTCGTTTTAGACAAGAGCCCTCGCCCGCAGATCATGCTTTTTTAAGTGACTTACGTAATAACTTCTTTAAGCAGATCGAAGCACCGACTCAACAGTTATTGGATCCACATCCACCTATTACGAACAAGGAAAACAATGAAGATCGCAATAAAGAGCTCGCATTCCACCATCCTATTAAGGACGACACCTTAACCTGTTCT
>CAZGDB010000044.1:0-5934 GCA_964524705.1 uncultured Francisellaceae bacterium | reverse complement strand
AAATGGTATATCCTAAGTACTCATAGGGTGTAATCGTCTAAAAAAAATAAGTGAGTCCTCATGAAAAAAGCAACACAAACAACAGTTGAACAGCACGTACATCCTGATGTGATTGAAGGTCTAGAAGCAATACAGAAAGGCTGGAGTGCGGTGCAGGAACAAGATAATGCATTATGGCAGTTAGAGCGTTTGCGGGACACCTCAGCGCCTGTACAAAGTGAAATTTTAAAATTAAAAAATGCAGCAGAAAGCAATAAGCTCTTTTTGAAAGAGTGGGTTAATTTTTTGGTGCAGCCTTCTATGAAGTCATATCTTACAAAAGAGCAGCTTAAAGAGTGGATTTTGCATTCAGTGCAGCATGGTTTTGTTGATTTGGCTAAAAATTTACTAAGGAATAACCCTGGGTTATTAAAAGAAGAATATACAGCTTATGGTTATACAGAGAATTTGTATGAACTAATGATGAGATGTGATGCGGTTATCAAAGATAATGAAATGATGCAGCAAGGTTTTTTTAAACAGAGGCATGAAGATTATCAAGTATTAGAAAAATTATTTAAAGAAAAAGGGTTGAGGTTGGGTTCTGATTTTGTAAAAGCACAACAAAAAGAAAGTTTAAATCCCGCGCAAAGTGTAGAAAATACTGTTTTTTTAAGTTCGGTGCATAAAGGGATGCATGTATTGTTAAAAGATAATGGATATTTTAAAAAAGGCATGGTTCGGGAAACTTTACATTCATTGAGGAGAAAATCAGATCAGAAGGCCTTTGAAAACTGGGTTGAACAACTCGCAGATCCTGAATATTGTAAAGCTAAAGCTCAGGAAGCTGCTAAACACCTGCAGGGTGACCCTGTTAAGTATGCAGCGCTTTATGAAGAAGAATTAGCCAAGTATAAGGCAGCTTTAGGCTCCTTTAGGGCAGCAATAGCCAGTGGTGCTGAGGGTGCACGTGAATCTTCAGATACAAGGGTGAAGTTATATGCAGCGTACAGTGCAGAGTTTGAACATAAAAAATTTAATATGTTAGATATCTTTGTGGTGTGTTGGCAAGCCTTGAATCGAAAGGATCGTATCAATCCTGAAGTGCGTGAAAATTTATTAGGTTCTTGGATCCAAGCCATGTATGAAGCTACGATTGCTTACGATGATCCTACATCCAATCGTGTGCTGCCAGGAACGAGAGAAGGATGTGCACAAGCAATGGTGAATCCTACTATTGGATTGTTTGCAGGGCAATATCCGGGAATTGAAATTAAGTTTTTAAATGCTGGGTATATTGCTAATCGTGCCACTGCACTGGTTATGGACTTTATAGAAAAAGGCAGCAGTATTGGAGAAATTAAGCAATGGATGCGAGAAGGTGGTATGCCCGAGACTTTATATCAACACCAGGATTTGGATTTAAAAGGCAAGCTTGAGATAGAATATAAAGAGTTCGGGGATAAGGCGACACCAATGATTCAAGAGGCATTGGAGCTTATAGAGTATCGTGAAGTACCAGATCGGTTAAAAGATTTTGTTGTTCAAAAGAGTTTTTCTGATTTTTTTATAAAAAAATTGAAAGACTTATCAGTCTTAGATAAACTATTTGTAGTTGATCAGATGACCAACTTCTGGGGTATCCAAAAGGTTATTAAGCCTAAAGAAACAATAGAGACACTGTGGGACACCAATCCTTTATTGCAGGCCTTAGTACAAAAAATACCGACCTTGAAGCAAGAGTGGGATAAATATTTAGAACAAGAAGTACTTTCTCATTTACCAAAGGTGTCTGCTCAGTCCCCTGATGCCGACAAGAAACGTGCAGCAGCATTACGCGACACATACAAAGTAGCGGAACTGGGCGCTTTGCAGAAATTTTTGTGTGATTCAACACTTCAGTCAATAGTAGAAAAAGTATCTATGATTGGTAAATTTAAAAAAGAGATCGCACAAGCGCAAGCGCTTGCGAAACAGTTTGAAGAAAAACAGACTATAGTTCCACCACAAAATAATAACACCCTTTAGTTTTATTTGTTTTTGATAGGACGGGCAGGTGGTGTGGGGGTGGGGTTTATAGCTGTTTTGCTTGAAACCACTCCAGTTGGCTGAGGAGTATTTTTTCCAAAAAATATACTTGGAACTCTTTCTGGACGCTTTCTAGTTGGTTTTGGAACCGGAGGCGGAGTAGGGGTTAATTCTGTTTGAGCGGATTGCGCAATGATTGGAGGGCTGACTGGGCTTGTGGTGCTAGGAGTCGATATCCCACTAGAGGTTGACTCAACTGAAGAAGTAGTGCGGTTGTCAGGGTCAGTGTTCCCATAACGATTATTATACACTGCTCCAGGTGGAATAGGGGATATAGTGACCTTCTCTGCGTCTGTTAACTGAATATTGTCGAATGATTGACGTTTTAATTTTTCAGAGACGGCTTTACGGAATATCTCTTTTATGTCTATTATGTCGGCCTGTGATTTATCAAGACTTTCGATATAGGTTTCTATGCCCTGTTCTAGTTTTAAGATTTCTGTTTCATTTTTTTCTAAAATGAGAGTGCTGATGTGCGTTTGTATAGAGTTTATTAAATGAGTGGTGACTTCATCAATTTTATATAAAAAACTTGCATCTGAGAGTTCCTCTGGTATTGCCGTAAGTAGTTCTTTGCCATGTATTTCATCTTTCCATCGTTGAAATACAAGTCGACTTTCACTTTCTATTTTTGAATATTTATTTTCGTGCTTAGGGTCTAATTTTTTTGCCTCATTTAATACTTCATAGTATTTATTAACCAAAAGATCTTTTGTTAGTTCTTCTGGTTTTTTAATAACAGGCATCATTTTTGCTGGTATAAGTTGTTGAGCAAAAGATAGGTTACTATCTTTAAAACTTAAGAGAGGATGATCCATGAGATAGTCTTCTTTGTATAACAAATCTATATCTTTTTCTGTGGGGTTTATAGGGAGTAGCATCCTTTTGGTTTGGTATAAATAGATTAATACATTAATGTGTTTTAATATAGGGGAGACCTCAGGGATCGATAGAATGGCATCTAGTTCTTTTGCAGCTTTTGTACGTTCAGTAACGCGTGTTTTTTTTGGGGTGACTTCAGGTGGTGGGGTTATTTGTTTAGGTTTTGGTGAGGTTTTTTGAGAACCCTCAATGCTATTTAAATACTGCTTGATATCCGATATTTCGTTTTCATTCTTATCTTTTAGTAACGCGTCTATAAGTTTTGATTTTGATGTGTTTAAAGTTGATTCTGTCAGATTTAAAATTTCTAAAAATCGGTTGTCTATTTTTGTCTCATTTTTTAATTTAGTTCCATCTGTATTTGTTTCAGCGTACCAATGTTGTAAGATGAATGCTGTTTGCATTCCGTATTGTTGCAGGGTATGTCCTTTTTGTGATGTGATCTGTAAGAATTTTGATTTCAATGCGGGATTGAATTCTGAATGACCCTCTTTAGTGGTGATAAATGTTTCGAGAGAGTTCGAGTTGTCTAAGTCTGATTTTTTGATGGATGCCTCAATGTACCCCCCTGTTGGGTTCATGATAAAATATTTGACTTCTTCATCATTCATTTCCCCCACGTAAATCATGTTTTTTTCAGGCCACCCATCTTGAGGGAGTTCTGAGATTGATTTGAAGGTGTATTGAGGCGGATTCAATAGGCCCGCCACATTAAGCGCCATGAAAAGATTTTTTTGAAAGTCTTGGGGAGCGTTTATGTTTTTTGGATCTACGAACCTTTGTTTGTTTTTAGAAGGGATTTTTCCAGAACGGCCAATATTTAAAAGCGATTTTACTTGGTTGATGGTTGATAGGGCATTTGCATGGGTTACGATTTCTCCCAGTAATTTGTTATCTTCTTCTTTTTTGAGATGGGCGGCATGACCGAAGACACCCCGGCCTTTCTGCAATGAGGGAGCTCCCTCTAGAGAACTTAAGTTATCATCTTGTTTTGGAGGTGTTCCGGACATGTAGACTCCCTAAAATTCGACCACGTATCCTTAAAATATAGTATGTTTATTAGTGGATGTGGGGTGTGGTTTTTTTGTCATTGGATGCATGATCACGCAATAATTCAGTGTATATGCGAATAAAAAGATTGTCGACTGTGTGCTGAAATGATATATATACTATCAAGTAGGGATGTTAAATGACTAGCGGCCCCTCAGTATGTTCAAAGCCAGTATGAAAAAATAAAAAAAATGAAGTAGAGGTTTTAAGTATGAATCCAGATGATGAATTAGAACAATCTGTTGAGCCGGCTGCAATAGAGCCTGTAGAAACAGATCCTGTGTTGAGTACTAAAGAGCATATTCAACAAGGTTGGTCTGATTTAGAAATGCTGGATAAGTGTTTATGGAATGCTATGACAGAACCTGATTCATCAGAAACATATGAGCATGACCTTCAGCATGATTTGGATGCTGAAAAACAATCTAAAAAATATATAAATGATTGGGTAGAATACAGTTTTCACCCTGGGATATGGACGAAGATTGCAACTAAGGATCGCCAAGAGTGGATGTGGTTGGCTGTTCGTTACGGGTTAATAGATGTAGTTCGGGCGCTAGCGAAGCAAGACCCGTCTTTGTTAACACAAACTTATACTGCTATAGAAATAAACAAAACAGGGAATTTGCACGAGCTGATGTATTTTTTTTATAAGTATTTGAAAGAAAAGAAATTAGACAACAGCGTTGCGTTTAAAGAGCGGATTCATAACTATGAGGCTCTAAGTAGAGAATTTAAATCTTATGGGGTGACCTGCAAAGAAGAATTTTTAAAAGAGCAACAAAAAGAAGCGGCTAATCCTGCCCAAAGTGTTGAGAACACCGTTTTTTTAAGTTCAGTGCATAAAGCGATGCATCGTTTGTTTTCTGATCAAGGGTATTTCAAAAATCACGGCCCCATTAAAAAATATGTGCATACATTAAAAAAACAAGTTGCTAAGCGACAGTTGTTGAATTGGGTGGAACAACTGAATAACCCGGAGTATTGTAAATTAAAAGGTTTTACACCAGAAACGGCGGCGGGTGCATTAGATTTTTTTAGGGCAGCGTTTGCAAGTGCAGAGAAAGGTGCGGCAGCGCATTCAGATCCTCGTGTGCGTTTATATGCTGCGTATAGTGCTGAGCTAGAACATCGTAAGTTTAGTATGTTAGATATCTTTGTGGTTGCGTGGCAATCTTTGCAGGATCCAAAACATATGACACCAATAGTGAGAGATAATTTATTGAATGCTTGGGTTTATGCGATGTATGAGGTGGGTAGTGCTTATGATGACCCTCAAAAAAATCCTGTATTACCTGGGACTCGACAGGGGTGTGCGCAGGCAATGGTGAATCCGACTATTGCATTGTTTGATGGTAATTATCCAGGGATTCAAATTAGAATGCTTAATGAAGGACAAATCACCTACCAAGCATTGGCTTTAGTTGCTGACTATGTAGAAAAAAATAACAAGATCGACTTAATAAAAAAATGGATTAAAGAAAGTGGAATGCCAGAGGAGTTATATAAAAAACCTGAATTAGCATTAGAACAAACTTTACAGGATATGTATAAAGATTTTGGGCCGCAGGCACAGGATATGCTTCGGTTGGCAATGGGTACTATAGAGTATCATGGCGTACCAGACAGATTGAAAGTTTTTTTATTAAAAAAGACATTCAATGATTTTTTAATTGTCACCTTAAATAAAATGACATTATTGGAACGGGTGGAGTTATCTGAGTATTTGCAAAAAAATAAAGTTAAACGGCTGCAGGTGAATACTAAGGTGGGTATTAGAGAATTATGGGTCAAAAACCCTGTTTTAGTTAAGTTGGCGCAATTGTGTCCTGGGTTTAGACAGCAGTGGAATGCTTATCTTAATCAAGAGGTTTTACAATTGCTTCCAAAACATGAAAAAGAAAAGTTATTGCCTGTGTATCGAAAGGCGGAAGT
>CAZGDB010000043.1:1630-6187 GCA_964524705.1 uncultured Francisellaceae bacterium | reverse complement strand
CTCTTTTTAGCCACTTATATTACTATTTTAACCCAAAAGGGCAAAAAATGTATGTTTTTTTTACCTTTTGGGTAAAAAAATATAAGTTTATTGACTCACCTCTAATCCTACAACGTTTAACTGGCCCACAATGCACCTATAGGCACAGCAAACAAATTATCGCCAAAGGATATCGTGTGATCTCCGTCGTACAGCAAGATGCCCATTTTAAAGCGATTGCCCACCGTCTTTTTAAAATGCTGTAATCCCGTAAAATCCGAGGCTTTTAAGGAAGCAGTCGCTTTTACCTCTATCGCATAATACTCGCCCATCCCATTTTCGAGGACAACATCCACCGCTACCTTATCTACAGTTCTATAATGATAAAAGCTTAAGGGTTCTGTAAGCCAGGTTGCTTGTTTTTTCAGTTCGTTATGCACAAAGGTTTCTAGCAAACTACCAAATTCCATTGGTTGTTCTAATAGTTTTTGCTTCGTTAACCCTCGCACTGCACAAATTAATCCGGTATCGGTTACATGCATTTTAGGCGTTTTAATGAGTCGCTTGTATTCATTAGAATGCCATGCGGGTAGTTGCTCGACTAAAAACAATTGTTCTAGTAACCCTAGATACTTTTTAATGGTATTACGATCTAAACCGAGCTTTCCACCTAGTTCAGTCAAATTAACGAGTTTTCCGCTATAATACGCCACTAGTTTGATAAGCTTAATCATCAACTCGGGATGATCTATATTCGCCAAATCTCGTATATCACGCTGAATCAGGGCATTCACGTATTCTTGATACCATACGACTGCACGTCTCTCTGATACACGCTGTAATGGTTCCGGAAAACACCCCATAGTAATTCTGTTGAGCAAGAGATCTCTAACACGGATCTGTTTTGTTGTCGGGGCAGTCCTGCCAATAGGCAGGTTAAAAAATTAGGTTGTGTATTATGAATTTCGCACTCTGATAATGGAAATAGCCGTATCCCTTCCATGCGCCCAGCTAAAGAATCTGATAGCTTCGGTAAAAGCAGTGCATTTGCCGAACCCGTCAACAAAAATCGTCCTGGACGTCGATCTTCATCCACGGCCTGTTTAATGCACACGAACAGCTCTGGAAATCGCTGCACCTCATCTAACACAATGTTTTTAGCGGGCAAGTTCCGAATAAATCCTGCTGGATCATAACGGGCAATTTCTAATTGTGCGGGATCGTCAAAACTAAGGTATTCCCAAGTAGGATCTATAATCGACTGCACTAAAGTAGTCTTGCCACTTTGCCGAGCCCCCATGACAAAGACTACCGGTGTATCTGCAAGAGCTTCTTTAATATGTGGGATACAATATCTAGAATACATAATCTTAACCTTCCACCAAACATAGTAAATTCAATGAGATATTATTAGTACAGTTCCGATTAAACGGTAATACAATACCGATTTATCGGGAATATAATACCGTTTAATCGGGAATGTATTCCCGATTTCACAAAATAACTTCCAGGGCCACGATACTCTTTGCACCCAAGCATGACTTCCGCTAAAATGGGCCCGCATCGCTTGGTCGCGAGCGATTGAATTAGTTAGTTTCATTACGGAGAAAAATTATGAGTACCAAACCTGTGCATTACGAATTAGCTGCACAACTGCGTTCTGACATTGGGGAAGGAGCGAGCCGCCGCCTACGTCAAGCAGGATCTGTTCCTGGCATTGTTTATGGAAATGCCCAAGCCCCGCTGACTGTTTCCTTAAGCCATAAAGACATGGTCAAGGCTTTAGAAAACGAAGGGATCTATTCTCACATCTTAACCTTAAATGTTGATGGCAAAAAAGAAGCAGTGATTTTAAAAGCACTACAACGCCATCCTTTTAAGCCACGTTTATTGCACATTGATTTTCAACGTGTGAATGCAAACGCTGCCATTACCATGCACGTACCTTTACATTTCTTAAATGAAGAAAGCTGCCCTGGAATCAAAGCCGGCGGTATTCTTTCTAAGAACTTGATTGAAGTTGAATTGAAATGCTTACCAAAAGATCTCCCAGAGTTCTTAAATGTAGATTTAAGCACCTTGGAATTAGACCATGCAATTCACATTTCTCAGTTAAGCATCCCTAAAAATGTGGAACTCTTAGCTTTGAAACATGGTGATGATATGACGGTTGTCAGTATTCATAAACCACGTATTGAAGAAGAGGCAGCTCCAGTGGAAGCAGAAGCCTCTGCTGAAGGTTCAGATGCAGCACCTGCTGCGGATGCGCCAGCTGAATGATCCAACTGATTGTGGGGCTAGGAAATCCTGGCCCACGCTATCATGGCACCCGCCACAACGCGGGTGCTCAGTTTGTGGAACAGGTAGCTGAACAGTATCATGCCACTTTAAAACCCACGCCTGCCCTTCAGGCAGTGGTCGGCAAGACCACGCAAGCAGCGTGTGATTTATTGCTCGCTATCAATACCACCTTTATGAACCTTTCTGGACAATCCGTACAAAAGGTTGCGCATTATTTTAAAATTCCTGCAACCGCGATTTTAGTAGTTCATGATGAGTTAGATTTACCTGCCGGAACCGTACGCCTAAAAAAAGGTGGCGGACACGGAGGACACAATGGGTTACGGAACATTTTTGAATGTCTAGGCACCCAAGATTTTTATCGTTTACGTATCGGTATCGGCCATCCAGGGCGCCCTGAGCTGGTCTCTGACTTTGTGCTGCACACCCCAACGGTAGCAGAACAACAAAATATTACACGCGCACAAGAAAAAGCCTTAACGATTTTGCCTCTGCTGTGCAAAGGCAAAATCGCAGAAGCTATGCAAACTTTACACTCAGATTAGGAAAAACACACATGGCATTAACCTGTGGTATCGTCGGGCTCCCCAATGTTGGTAAATCCACCCTCTTTAATGCCCTGACACAATCTAAAATTGAAGCTGCCAACTATCCCTTTTGCACTATAGAACCCAATGTGGGAATCGTCTCGGTGCCTGATAAACGGTTAGTGGCCTTGGCAGATATTGTCAAACCACAACGTATTTTACCTACGACCGTAGAATTTGTAGACATTGCAGGACTCATTAAAGGCGCCTCTCAAGGGGAAGGTTTAGGCAATCAGTTTTTACAACATATTCGTAACACCGATGCCATTGTGCATATTGTACGCTGCTTTGACAGCACCGATATTGTACACGTCGCAGGTAAAGTCTCTCCTACCGATGATGTTGAAACCATTCATACCGAACTGATTTTAGCTGATTTACAAAGCTGCCAAAAACTCTATGACAAAGCAGCCAAGCTCGCACGTAGCGGCCAAAAAGATGCTAAAGAACAACATTCGTTATTAGGAGATCTGATTGCCCATTTAGATAAAGGGCAACCCGCACGTACCTTTAGCCAGATTCAAGAACTTGGCGAACTGCATCTCATTACCGCAAAACCTGAGCTTTTTGTCGCAAACGTTGAAGAAGGCGGTTTAGAAAACAACCCCCTACTGGATGAAGTCAAAGCCTTGGCAGCCAAACTGGGCAGTGATGTCATTCCCATCTGTGCTTCTTTAGAATCTGAACTGGTAGATTTACCAGAAGCAGAACGCCAAGACTTTTTAAATAGTGTCGGTTTAGAAGAACCCGGTTTACATCGTTTAATTGAAGCAGCCTATAAGTTACTTAACCTGCAAACTTACTTTACCGCAGGCGTGAAAGAAGTCCGTGCCTGGACCATCCATAAAGGTTGCACAGCTCCTCAAGCAGCAGGCGTTATTCATACTGATTTTGAACATGGATTTATTCGTGCAGAAGTTGTGGGCTATGATGATTTTATCCGTTATAAGGGCGAAAATGGCGCCAAGGAAGCGGGCAAATGGCGCTTAGAGGGTAAGACCTATGTCGTGCAAGACGGCGACGTCTTGCACTTTTTATTCAATGTTTAATAAGTGCTTGACAAAGTTTGTGAAAATAGTCACAATTTTCAGCCTGGCTATGTAGCTCAGTTGGTTAGAGCGCAGCATTCATAATGCTGATGTCGGTGGTTCGAGTCCACCCATAGCCACCATATTTTTAACGCCCTTCTGTTTATTGCGCATCCCGCAGATGTCATAAACAAGGTAATTGTCCTTGAAGGATAAGCCAGCTCTTTTGCCAATCAGCTAACACGCTCCCTGAAAACTGGTTTTATGCAATCTTACGCTCACCTTCCCGCTCTACTTACCGTCGGACTTAAAACATTACCTAATCTACTATTCAGCTCTGCCTTTTGTTCCTCCGTATATTGTGAACCCCAGACAATTGGCATCGTAGGATGTTCGGCCTTAAACTTTTTATACAACACAATCGCATTATCTAAATTTTTACCTCCATAAATAACAGCCTGTCTATTTTTAGAAATCAGCTCTTCTTTTATCAACTGGCTACTCAGTATGACTAATTTTTCAAGTTGTTGTTCTGATTCCACAGAGGTGACTGGTATTTTAGTCAAGACTGTAACAGGCTCTGTTGTATTCACACTCAACTTATAATCAAGCGCTTTTGTATTCTTTCCCTGTACATCTAGATCATGTACATTCTCTTTATG
>CAZGDB010000043.1:0-1620 GCA_964524705.1 uncultured Francisellaceae bacterium | reverse complement strand
TTTCCATTCAAGATTTTCTAAAGAAAACTTTTTATTAAACACTGCACAAATACGTTCCCAGCTATCATGCCGTATATGCGCTAAAGGACTCTGTATCACTGCACGAGTAGGTCGTTCTGCATTTTTATGATCCATATAACGGTTGCTTTTTTTGTCTCCTTCTAATGGTAAAAACTGCATACTAGCTTCTGTAGTATTCACCCGATGAAGTTCTCTCTGCCGTGTTAACATAGGTGATATAGGTCCTATAGGCGTTTGATGTTTTTGTAATGGAACCAACGCAGTGGGAGCACTTTCTAGCACGGCATCAGCTTGTATTAATTGTTCTGACTGTTTCAACTGTGCTTTCCAATATTCTGATAATTTTGCAACAGAGGCTTTTTCCCAATCGAGTGGTTGAAAAAGATGCTGAACACTCTGTTGATAGGCATCAGGCACACGGTCTCCCACTATATATTTTTTCTTAGAAGTCGGCCCTACACGCACCTGTTTATATAATTTAGCAAACTCATTACCAATATCATACTCATGTTTTCCAGCATAATTTGCTGATTTCACTTGCAATACTCCAGAAATATTATGACGACAAACATCTCCAGAAGCCGCATTCTTCATAAAAACATCAATGCGATCTAACCAAACAGCCCTATCTGCCTTGTTATGTAGAATATCTAAGGTTGGCTTTTCTAACAATAAGGATTGGTATACTTTCCATGCCTCATCAAAATAACCCGTTCTGTCTTTGCCACTTTTACAAGTCACATGTAAAGGGATCCCTAATGCCTTCACCAAATCTGCTAAAAACAAAGGCGCCATTACAGCCTTTTCTTGATCACTCTTGTTTTTCCCAATCATTTCCTTAACCTTTCGATATAAGAAATGATGTTGCCTATACAAAACCTCTATGTAACGTGAAAACTTAACCCACAAATCAGGTGCTGATTTTGGAGAAAAACCACCCCCGAAATCTATCAACTTCTGCATATACTCAAAGATTTTGTTTATTGTTTCAACATCAGGATCTTTAATAGCACGCAACACTTTAAATTTTTCAGGAACTTCCTGAGGATCTGTTTTATCCACGACCATACAAAATAATTCATGAATAGCTTTGCAGTTAATTTTATCCTCAAAATCTGAAAACAAACGTCGCTCCATGTTAACGCCATGATTTAAATACAAAGCCCCGTGCTCTTGTGCTGCTGAAAAACCAGACTCAACCATAGGTTTAGTTTGTTGTGTTATTCGTTGCAAAGGACCATCTATATCGATAGGACTTAACAACGTCAAATAACAGCATTTAGGCCCTATTGCAGGCGGCGTCAAAGAACCTTGGTGCATTAAGCTATTAAGATTATTACTAAAAACATTGCTCAACGCCGTTTTATCCATTTTTTCTGCTAATAGCTCACTTCCAAGAGCGGCAGATCTTGAAAACTGATTAATACAAGAAAAGTCACCATTTTCCCATCGCCATAATGACGAATCTAGATCATTACGTAACTCACTTGCATCTGGCATAGCCTCACTACTAAACGTAACGCGCGTTTGAGGGCGCACTTCTTCTTTAAAAACCCGGACACCTTTTCCGTCTAACGCCGGCGTACGTTGCCAATTCAC
>CAZGDB010000042.1:243-6903 GCA_964524705.1 uncultured Francisellaceae bacterium | reverse complement strand
TATGGATTTTGTGTTTAATCAAAGTAACTCTGCTGTTGAGATCCAACCTAGCGGTAGCTTCCAAGTGAAGTCTATTGCTTTAGGGGCAACCAATACGATTAACTTAGCCTTTCCTACGGTATTTAATACTGCTTTGAGTAGTGCTTCGCATACGATTACAGCCGTTGGTGGGATTACAGGTCCTGTCAGTCCTATTACGACCACAGGGTTTAGTGCTGTACGTTATGTGAATGGTACAGGAACGGCTGCAAGTTCGTTATCCCAATTAACTTTAGATATTAGAAATAGTAACTTAGCAGCGAATACGGTATTAAATTTACCTCGATTGAATATGACCTTTAATGGGGATTGGAATACGGGTACTGTGATTAATGCGATAGAGGCGCATATTACAGCAGATGGGGGTTCTTTTTTAGTAGCTAATTTAGCAAATGCGACTTTAAATATTAAAGGTATTTTAGAGTTAATAGGGAGCACGGTAGCGCCTGCGCCTGTAGTGGCAGCGACGACTAGCACTACAACGACAAGTACAACGCCAACGGTGGCTGTTTTGGTTAATCAACTGATACAGTTATTATTATCGCCTGCACAATCCAGTAGTGGTTCTACTGTAGATCTGATTGCACAAATTTCTGCCCCACCCCCAGTGGTAGCCCCTGTGAGTTTTACGCCAGTGGTAACGACTTCGGTGTTACCTATTTTATCGCCTATCGCACCTACAAGCGTAGTGGCACCTACGACTTCTAGTACAACGACGACGAGTGCTCCTAGTACTACGACGAGTTCTGGAGGAGGTACGGCCCCTGCAGCGGGTGAGACTATTAGTATTGGGGGGACGAGTTCTGGTGGTACAGAGGTATCGTCAGTGTTAGGGGAGACGAGTAGTAGTAATAGTACGACGCCATTAACGACGGAACAAAAAGAAGCCTTACAAGCAACGGTACAAGATATTACGGCACAGTCTGCTGCAGCATTTACAGTAACAGCGCCAGTTGAGGGAGTAAGTATTCCTACAGTGACTGCAATTAGTGAGGCTGTTGCTAGTGCAGCAAATCAGGATGTAGCCATTTTAAAAACGGCAGCGAAGACTGGATTAAGTAGTGCGATTGAGACATTAACGGCGACGGGGACGGAGGCTTCGTTGAAGAAGGCAGCTATTTTGCAAGGGATTGTAGAGAATATAGATAAAGTGAATGCGGAGACTATCGTATTAAATGCTGCAACGATGAGTGCGATTACTGCGGTATTGCCCGCTGTGAATACGGCGGTGGTTAGTACGAATGTTGTAGCACCTGCTATTACGGTACCTGATGTGAATGCAGCAGCATTACCGGTTAATGTTACGTTAAACACTGCGATTACTGCGGTTACTAATGGTGCTGGGTTTGTGGTGGTAGCTAAAGATCCTATTCAGGTTGAGTTGAATGCGGCGATTGTGGCTTTAAATGCTAAGAATACGGTAGAGTCACGTCAAGCAGCCGTTCGTTTAACTGAGATTGTCCAAGATATTCAAAAGATTAATAATGCGAATGCGATGATATCTAAAGATGTGATGAAGGAAATTCAAGAGGGATTACTCCAAAGTCAATAGCGTAGTGCTATCTTAAAAGTTTATTAAATAAACTAAAATATATATTGAGCCATGCGTCTTTGATCTGCACATGGCAGATAATCATGGTAAATGCAGTGGATACCAGAGTTAGCTTTAGGTCTATTTTTTTTGATTAACCCTCTGTGCTGTGAGTGCTCTTATCTAAATAAGGTTTATACTTAGTTAAATACCTAGTATTTAAAGTGAGTGACCTATGGCCGAAGACCTGGATTTATTACAAATCTATTTAGAAGAAAGTTTAAGTGGTTTAGAAGAAGTAGAGCGTGTGTTGGGGTTATGTGTGAGCACGCAAGACCCTAATTTGTTGCCGGCATTGTTTGGTGTGGTGCATTCTATTAAAGGCAATACAGCGCAGATGGCTTTTGAGGGGTTACTTTCGTTGTTGGTCTGTTTAGAGACACGATTGAGTGCTGTCTTGGCTGAAAAGCAGCCTTTATCAGAGGCTGTTGCAGCGGAGTTTGCTTATTTATTAAAAGGGTTTAGGCATGGCTTAGGTTGTATACAGCAGAAGCTGGATTTTGACCCACAACCTTGGTTAGAGCCTAATAAGCGCATGGCGCTGTTTACGGCACCATCGGCCGTGGTAACTACGACGGTTGGTAAACCCAATGATGCTGGGCCTTTGCAAGAGGCGACGGTTAATAGTTTACGTATTCCTACCCAGAAGATTGATGGGTTATTAAGTTCTATTGAGCGTTTAAGGTTTCACCAATCGCGGTTAAGGCAGCACTGGCGTCATCAGGATTTAAAGCATTGGGAGGTAGAGTTCACCAACTTTGAAAGTGAGTTTTACCGTTTTGAGGCTTCGATTTTACGGTTACGCATGGTGTCTTTAAAGGCTTCTTTTAGGCGTTTAGAGCGTTTAGGGGAAGAAATTGCTGAAAAGCTTAACAAGAAAGTTAACTTTCATGTTATTGGGGAAGAGGTGGAGTTAGATAAAGATATTATTGAAAAGATCCAACCCGCTTTAGAGCATATGATGCGGAATGCGATAGACCATGGAATAGAGTCTGCGGCCACGCGTACGGCTCACCATAAGTCTGCGATAGGTCAGGTAACCATACAGGCGCACTCAGAAGCGGGCTCTGTGTTAATTACCATAGAGGACGATGGTGGAGGGATTGATGTTCCAGCTTTGATTCAAAGAGCAGCAGAGCAGGGGATGACCTTACCGACGGGAGCCTTGGATTACAATTTAATATTTCAGCCGGGGTTAAGTGTCAGTACGCAAGTGAGCACGTATTCAGGGCGAGGGATTGGGATGGATATGGTTTTACGTACGTTAGAGGGGATTGGTGGTAAAGTTAAGGTAGAAAGCAAACCGGGATTTTTTACACGGTTGCAGTGCATGATTCCGCATACGTTATCATTGATTGATGGACAGTGGGTTAGGTTTCAAAACCAGTCTTATGTTATTCCTTTACGGTGGATAGAACATAATGATGTATTTGAGCCTTCTAGGTTACAGAACTTATCGGGTCAGTTGATTTATGATTGGAAAGAAGAGTATTTACCGGTGTTGACGTTGGGTTTAGATCCTAAGATGTTGTTAGAGTCTTGTCGTTATGTGATTGCGTTGAAGGGGACTACGCGATTTTTGTTACTGGTGGAAGATATAGTGACTCAGGATCAGTTTTTAGTTAAATCACAAACCAAAAATATAGAGTTACCATTTTGGGTAATGGGCACAACGATGAATCAGAATTCAGAGACAGCCTGGGTGATGCATTGTCCGCGTTTACAAGAAAAGTAGGCTTCGACCGTAGAGCATGCTCCGATATTCGTCAAGGAAAAATAGGTAAAAAAACCTGTAAAAAACCTATAAAAATTAGCATTTTATGGGTTGCCCTAGACCTTGAGAATAGGTACAGTAATTTCAGGATGTGCCTTTAATTAGATTATCAGTGGCGCACAGGTATTTACAAAAGGAGTTGGATATGTCGATTGCTAGTCATTTATCTCAAGATGGACAAGAGTTAACCTTAGTGATTAAGGGGCGTTTTGATTTTGGGTTGTTACCTGCCTTTAAACAAGCATATGAGAAAACCAACACACATCCAGAGCGTTATGTGATTGACCTTGCACAGGCAGAATATTTAGATAGTTCCGCGTTGGGGATGTTATTGGCATTGAGAGATCATGCCGGTGGAGATGAGAGTCAGATTTCGATCCAGCATTGTAATCCGAATATAAAAAAGATTTTGAACGTTACCAAACTTAATGAGTTGTTCGCCATAGAATAACTATTTTTTTATTATCTCTAAAGTTTAAACGCTACTAATAAAATAAAGCCAGTGCGCACACTTTTTATAAAGTGTACGTACTGGCTCAGTTATGGAAGCTAGGGCTTATTTGCCGCGAGTGCCGCTACGTTGGTTTTGTTCACGACCACCGGTGGTGTTCATGGTGTTTTTATGGCCTTGTGCGGCATGCCCGGTTTTACCGCCAACAGTTTTAATGTCAGAGCCATGATGGCCTTGGGTTGCACTGTAGGTGTTATTCATACCGCTGGTGGAGCGACCCTGGCTGTTGCTGAAAGATTCTAAAGCAGTGGCATAAGGTTGTAATGCACTGGTCATAGCAGGGTGAGAATTACTTACCTTTTGTAAAGTTGCTAAGGTTTGACGTTGTTCTGCAATAATGTCTTTATTTACTTGTTGGTTTTTGCTCAACAAGGTTGCAAAAGTTTTTAAGCTGCTGCGTGCGTTTTGGTCAATAGTATTGTCGTTTCGAATTAGGCCTTCTAATGTCTCTAGGCTAGTCATTAAAGTAGCTCTAGAGGCGTTAGTGCCTGTGCTGCCTGTTGATGTTATTGTTCTTGTTTGTGTTGTCGGTTGTGAATGCTTACTCATATGTATTTACTCCAATTTGTTATTCAAAAAATCATTAGGAACGAGAAACAATCACAAGCTTAGACTATGGAAACACAAAGGTGTTGAAATCTTAGGTGTAGGCTCGCAAAGAGAATGTGACATTACCTCTTTTGAGGGGTGAAAGGCTTTTTCGTGAAAATCAACTTTATTTATGTAAGTTTAACAACAGGGTTGGTGTCATTTAAGGTGGTTGCCATGTGTCGTGTGGGGTGTTGATCTTTAAATCTCACAGGTGCTGCTATTTTTTTTATAGGAGGGGTTGTTTTTTGTGAAGGTAAAGATAACAGTTCTAGTTCTTTTTTGAGTAAATACAAATACATCCTAGAATCTTTAAACTGAGCAGCAAAATGTCGTGGGGTTTCTGGTTTGATTTGCGGGAATAGCGGGTTTATGTGCGTGGTCAGCAAGACATTGGCGCCAACTTCTACTAAATATTTTACAGTCTCAAAATGCTCATTTTGTACGGCATGGTGTAGTGCGGTCCAGCCTTCCTTATCTTGTAAATTGAGGTTGATTTTTTCTTTATTAGGGCGTTTTTGTTCTACTAACGCACGAATATTGTTTGTATAACCTTTAGCGGCAGCCACATGTAAAGCTGACATCCCTATTATGTTTTGGTGATTCACATTTGCGCCACCGGCCAAGAGCATGCGCAGTATATGATGGGCACTTAATCGATCTGCTGCCAATATTAAAGGGGTGTCTTCGTTCAGGTTAGGAGCATTGACTGTGGTGCCACTAATATCATTGTGGATTAACTTAAAAATACAAGCAAGGTTGCCTACAAGGACTGCATAATGTAAAGGAGTGAACGCATATTCGTCTTTTTGGTTTATTGAAACTTTAGTAGCAAGCAGTAAATCTAAAACTGCTTCATTTCCTTGAGTTTTGAAAATAAGCTTATTACGCGTATCCAGCGGGAGCGCTTTGAGGTCTGCCTTGGTAAGCATAGGTGTTTTGATTCCGTTTTGTTTAAACCACTGGATAAGTTCTGGAGTCATATGTTTCCCCTTTAGTTTTCAGTAGTGTACTGTATTTTGGAGAGCTTGTTAAGTCTTCTGTGGATCTTGAATTGTAGGTTATTAAAAAAACAAGCCTAATGCTAGAGAAGTAAAGAAACCTGTAGCCAATAGAAAATAGGTCTAAGTTGGATGGGTGATTCTAAAGTTATCGGTCAATAGGCTACGTAATCGCACCCTGCATATTGAGAAATACTGAAAGGGTTGCGGTAAGGTATGATTAAGTTTTTTTAAAAGTTGGGCAGTGTTTGTTTTTTATGATCTCAATTTTTTCAACCCTTCTTGACGGTTATTTTTTATTTAATGAGTGCAATTACACATCTTTGTGGTTATGTATTATTAAGAGGTTGCTTAAATACATGTAGCTCATTTTGTTTTTTATTCGGCATTGGAAAGAAATCATCAATCGCATCTTAAGTGTACTAAATTAAGTGGTAGGTGTTGTTTTTAATAAGGGATGTTACATGAATGATGACTATAGAAAAGATAGAAAAGATTTGCTTGAGGCGATGTTAAACGGGGATATACAACGCGTTCAGGAAATACTGGATAAACTATCAGCTGCGGGTGCGGATTGTAACCCTAAATATGAGGAGGGTGTAACGCCTTTGCATTGGGCTGCTGGCGGATACCTTAGGGCTGCTGGCGGACACCTTCAACTTAAAGTTGTAGAAACTATTTTGGCTAAACTGCCGCCGGATGCGGATTGTAACCTTCCAGATAATAATGGTAGAACACCTTTGCATTGGGCTGCTAAATATGATGGAGGGGTTGATTTCGTAAAAACTATTTGGGCTAAACTGCCGCAGGGTGCGGATTGTAACCCTCCTGATAATAATGGTAAAACACCTTTGCATCTTGCTGCTAAAAATGGAGAGCTTGATCTCGTAGAAGCTATGTTGGATAAACTATCAGCTGTGGGTGCGGATTGTAATCCTAAAGATAATAATGGTAAAACACCTTTGCATCTCGCTGCTAAAAATGGAGCGCTTTATCTCGTAAAAGCTATTTTGGCTAAACTGCCAGCTGTGGGTGCGGATTGTAACCCTAAAGATAATGATGGTGACACACCTTTGCATCTCGCTGCTAAAGCTGGAAGGATTGATCTCGTAGAAGCTATGTTGGATAAACTATCAGCTGTGGGTGCGGATTGTAA
>CAZGDB010000042.1:0-143 GCA_964524705.1 uncultured Francisellaceae bacterium | reverse complement strand
GGATTGTAACCCTAAAGATAATGATGGTGACACACCTTTGCATCTCGCTGCTAAAAATGGAGCGCTTTATCTCGTAGAAGCTATTTTAGCTAAACTGCCGCAGGGTGCGGATTGTAACCCTCCTGATAATAATGGTAAAACAC
>CAZGDB010000041.1:0-7966 GCA_964524705.1 uncultured Francisellaceae bacterium | reverse complement strand
TAGTTTGAGATCAAGTGCTTTTTCAACACGTTCCCTTTCTGCTGCCTGTCTTCTCAATTCTTCTTGTGCAAGATTCTGCAGTCTTTCACGTTCTGCTTCATTTTGACGCCGCTCCTGTATGAATGCAGGTATAGTATTATAACTCCTCTCCAGGTCTTCAAACGTAGCTCCATCCAAAATAGGAACCCCAGCCTGTTCCAATGCCTTCATCTGACCTTCTTTTTCAAGATGTCGTAGGAACGGACCACCCATACAAACTAGAACCAATAAAATGTCCCCAGGCAGCATAACCCATAAACTAGGAGACATCA
Organism: uncultured Francisellaceae bacterium; assembly: GCA_964524705.1. Classification (GTDB taxonomy): domain Bacteria; phylum Pseudomonadota; class Gammaproteobacteria; order Berkiellales; family Berkiellaceae; genus CAZGDB01. The sequence continues at coordinate 7,655 of CAZGDB010000041.1, read as the reverse complement.
GCATTGCGCACCCTAGCAATGAGAGCGCCACAGCACCCACTAAAATTGCAACTCTTGTTAAAAGCAATTCTTTGTTGATGAGGGACACTGGCATATATGATAAATGCCCCCCAAAAACAGCCAGACCTAACGCACCCCATGCCATCGTCGCTGTAATCGGCATACAAAGTCCATAAGCCAAACCTGCTAAACCTACGGTGAATAATACACGCGCTATTTTTGCTTGTACTGTACTCACAAATTTATGGTGGGTAACTGCCCACTCCAGCAGGCTTGCCACGCGATAAATGGGATTACCTAAAACTAATACTTGCCACGTAAGTTTCGCTACTAAATAAGGTGTAAGACCTATCGCATACATAGGCCCAAAAAAATAAGCGATACTGACAGCACCAATCACCATATAAAGCTTCGGTTGATTATACATAATGCCTAAGGCTCCATGGCATGCCGCCCACACAATAACAGTTTCAATCATGCTATGACCGATTAACTCTGCAAATGTTGCTACATATATGACACCCATACCTATTAAGAACCTGCCCCATGCTTGGGCTATCCAGTCATTCATCTTTCACCTTCCGCTCACTTATACTTGTATTTACGCACACTTTTATATGTAAGTCTCCAAACTTTCTGTAGTTTAACAAGTCTGTTAATATGTGGCAAGAGTGGAAGATTACTATTTAACGCTAACAGTTGTGGATTTTGAGCCCTAGATTGAGCGTCATACACAGGAGCTGCTTTTTTTAGGAGCGCACAGATGCATTTCTGTCTGAAACTGCAAATCTTTTTGAGGGGATGCCTTTAAAAAGACCCGCTTTTAGGTTCATAGTTACACCCTTTAAATAATCAAATACAAATACAAGCTAACCCTGAACGCCGGCATTAAACAACTATAACGGCATCACAGGAGCTCGACTGATCGGCGTTCTGTTCATTCCCTCCACAGCCTGCTCTCCAACAGCACTACTGGGTGCAGTGCCACCAAATTGAACAGCTGCAACAGACGACAAGATTGGCTGTTGATCTACCAATAGTCGCTCTTGTAACGCTTTCAAATTTTCAAGTTTCCAGGCGTTCACTGCCTGCTTGGCTTTAAACGCATTCACAATAAAATCTGCAGCCACTTTCTTTTCTTTTCGTAAATTATGTATTTTGTCTAAACCATATGGATCAGCAGCATCTATCGGGTTAACCCGTAAAGCTGCTTCCATCACTGGCGCATACAAAGTATAAGACAAATATGAATCTAAAAGTTTTGATTCTAACATATCAACCTGATCCTGCTTCCAGGCTTCAGAATTCTCATATTTTAGCACCTCAACAACACTTTTGACGGCTTTATCAGTATCCTCTGATGACTCCCCTGCCGCAATCAACACTGCAAACAACACCTGTGACATATAATTTGTCACAAACTGTGCTTCCAATATTTTTCTCATAACAGGATTTGTATTCGTTTCATAGCCAACTTTAGTTTTATACACAACCCAAATTGGTTTTTCTTTTCCAAATGGATTCATAACCTCAGTAAAAGCCACTATTTTTTGTCCTCTATTAATCACGTATTGCTGATACAAATTCGCAAGATTGGCTTTGTTACAATACATCTGTAAAAGATAGTACTCAACATAATAAACAATCTGCTGTTCCGGCACAGCAATCTTCCAGTTTTCTTGTAAAACTCTTACTATTTTAGCTGTAACTCTTGTAATGTCAGCATCTGCAACCCCAAAAGCCTTACTTATAAATTCTTTTCTCCTGTACATCAGATCAGCAATCCTAGGATCTGCAACCTTAACCTTCTCGCTCTCTTCCTGACTAATGTTACTCGCCAAATAATACCCACCTATCTTCAATGTGCGAGCATCCACTCCCTCCAAGAGCATCACCGCATTATACAGCGACTGCTTCTCAGCAAGACTCAAATGAGTATCCCTCATACAGTTTCCAAATGCACGTTCAATACATTGACCAATAACTTGTTTCAATTTACTTTCAAAATCTCCTCCTAAAAACTCACCCAATCGCGTTTTGAATCCAGGAAAACAAGTTCTCAGATCTGGACCATAACCAGTATCATCATTATTATTTGCGCGCCCAGCGGAGGATATGACTCCCACAAATCGCAGCCATGCATCATTTCCTCTGGTTTCTTTATCAGAATATACCGCTTTTAAATAACAGAACGCGGTATCTTTACGAATAATATCTGCAACTTGTTTTTGAGTCACACTTCCATTAACAACAGCACGCGTAGAATAAACATGAAAACTCGTATCATTAGATGGTAATAATAAACTAGGAAAAGTCCCGGTTGGAGCATAAGGATCATACATACGCCAAGCAACCGCAGCCTGCATAGTATTATTATTAATAATCAACGGCCTTAATTTAGCCAAAGCACCACTTTGACAGCCAATCAAGCCCTGATGATTATTATCTATGCATTCTAGGATTTCTTTAGCATGCGGCGTTTTCTCTTTTATTTTATCTTGATGCGCAGGATCACACTCTAGTTTTAACGTAGCTTTAATATCATCTAATAACCGTGCTCTAATTTCTTTATGAACAATCTCAATAAGCTCTTCTTCAGTTGTTCTGAGTTGATTGCTTTTTGAATTCAACATCTGTACTAAAATAGGATTTTGATTATTATTTTCCAAAACTGCTTTTGCACGTCGCTGAGCCTCGTGATCTTCTGCATGACTCGGTCTAAAACGCATTTTTTTTAATAATTCACGCATCCGGAGCTGCTCTCTGACCGGAGAGACATAAGGTTGATGCACACTTACAAAATCCGGATCCGATAAAGCCGCCCTATATAAAGGCGTATCGCTAATCTTTTGTAATGCAACCTCGATATCTCCATTCAACCACACCATCTGATTGTACACTAATCTTAAGCATTCCTTGTGAGTCAATCTAGACAATGCTTTAATATGTACCGCTGGATTTTTTTCTTGCTGCAATACATACGCAACAACTTTTTCTCGACCAGCAGGGTTCTTTTCCATGACTTTCAGAAATAATTTTTCTTTTTCTTCAGAGGTTGTAGTTTTATGACTTAAATAGGCTTTAATTTCTTCTAGGCTACCTGCAGAGAGCCTATCTAGTTTTGTAGCAAGCTTACTTTCAGCAGCCAGCATCGATTTTCTTTTTTCTACAGCAACTTTATAACCAATTTCAATATCTTCAAACGTATATGCATCAGGAAGTGGATAACGAACCTGTTGCAAGACCCGTATCTGATCTTCTTGCCCAATAACTCGTAAAAATGCAACAACATTATAGCCTGCACTAAACACAAAATACCCTATCGTCCAAGCTGTAGCATACCCGAACATGATAGCAACCCCCTTCAGCGTGAGTGCTATACCTCCTACTAAACAGCCAACTCGTGGCAAAAATAACGATTTATTAATTAAAGAGATTGGCATAAACGATAATTGCGCTCCAAAAGATGCCAATATCATGCACGTTTTGCCGATCGTCAATGTAATAGGAAAACAGAGCCCGCACGCTAAACCGGTAAAAGCTACTGTTAAAAACATACCTGCTATTTTTGCTTGTACTGCACTTATATATCTACATCGAGTCACTGATACCCATTCGAAAAACATTACAGCGCGATAAATGGGGTTTCCTAAAAATAATACTGTCCATGCATGGTTTGCTATTAAGTAAGGAGTACCTACTAACCCTAACGTGGGTGCAAAAACTAGCGCCAGGCACACCACTCCCATGACCGCGTAAAACTTAAATTGGTTATACATCACACCTAAACTTAGATGCAGTGCGGACCATATAATAATACCGAGAGTACCAAACAACAAAGACGACAAAGCGGCAAATATTAGTCCCGCATACATGATAATCATACCTATCCCAAGTTGTTGCTGCGTCTCTTCAATCCAATCCATCTCGCCCCACCTTCTGAGTTATAAGTTATACTTGTATTTACGCTTACTTGTTTGATGTAAGTTTTCTAACTCATTCTAACGGGTCTGTTTGTACGTTGCAAGTGGATTTTAAGCATAAAAAAAACACCCCTACACGCTTTGAGTGCGTGAGGTATGTTTCTAATATAGAGTGTGAAGATTGCTGTGATTAAATCACTTATTATATCTGCTTATATGTACGGTCGTTTTTTTCTTGGGTTTAGCAGAAGGCACAGAAGCGTGTACTATCTTGGATTTAGAGCCCCCAAGAGTTAGTGCTTTTTTAGGGGTACGCAGATGCATTTCTGTTTGAATTTGCAAATCTTTTTGAGGGTATATCCAATCTCTAAATTTATTCCACCAGCCAAATGAAGGTTGTACAGGCAGTAAAATATCTAAGGCTTTTTTATGATGCATAATCGCAGCTTCCATCCAAGGTGCCATGCCATCCTTGGTAAGATGTTTTGGATCTGCACCATATTTTAGTAACTGTTTAATTTCAGCCGTCATGCCAAAATGACTCGCTAAATGTAGTACTGTAATTTTAGGCACATCCTGACTGACTTTATTAATTTTTAAATTTACACCTTGTGCTAATAGCCATAATGCCTCTTGCACATGATGCTCAGCATTGCGTCTTTGTGCTGCTCGCTCCATAGGGGTGAGTCCCTTTTTATATAAAATCCAATTCCCACTATGAGCCTGTGTTTTTTCCCACTGTGCTGCACGTGTTTCCAATCTTGGCATAACACGCTCCTATTCTTCCTTAATGCATATTTTAAGTTTAGGGTACCCTACTCTTTTATGTGTTTTTTTTAGGTGTATCAGCACAATATGCATAATCTTTGTTAATTTGTAAAGATAACTCATTTTTTGCTTGCCGCTGGCAGTTTATTCATGGTATGCTCGACTGTATTAAAACAATTAAAAGTGGTAAGTAATTATGACCATTAAGCGCTTTTCTGAACGAAAATCCCCCGTAGTCTCAACACCGACTCAACCACTTTTTGCCTTAGATGGACATGCCAACTTTTTTGCACAAGCTGCCTTAAACCCTCAGCTTCAAGCTTCAGAATTACCCTTAACTACTCCGGACTGTATTCGTCTACACACAAAAACAAGTCGCACAACCAACAAAGCATAATCAGCGTAGTTGCAATGCTTGTTTTGTCTATGCTATGGTGTAGTTCTACAAGAAAATTTGGGAATTTCACCAATGCAAACCATCCTACGTTTTAGCGCCTCCAATACTCATCCCCAAAGTAAACAATATGGTTGTTCTCCTGATACAGGGTCTGCAGACTTATTTGCAGCAGCAGCGCAAGGGATCGATACACTAGCTCAATTACATGAAAAATATGCACATATAAACGATGTTATAGCCCTCCCTACTTCTGTGCAGCGCAACACATTTAGTTAACAAACACCTTTCTTTCTGTACTAGACTTCTAACCAGAACATATCTATTGAGCATCTGGTTAGGAGTAGTACAACATGGCACACGTAGCACCTGAAATTGAATTATTAGAACTTATTAAAAACCAAGGGTCTATTGCAAAAGTGACCCCATTGGTACAAACCGTTGTAAAAGCGGGATTGATTAACCATACAGATCCTGATGGCAACACCGCGCTCCACTTAGCGGCGATTAATGGAAACATTGAAATTGTTAAAGTACTCATGCGCAGTGGTGCTTATGATTCTGTGCGCGCTAAAAACCAATATGGTCGTACACCTCTACATTCTGCAGTACGCAATGGTAACCCTGAAGTCGTACAAAAGTTATTAGAATGCGGTGCAATTGTGACTGAAAAAGATAAAGATGGTCAAACCCCTATGCATACAGCTGTAAGAAATGGTCATGCCATTATTGTTAAAAAATTATTAGAATGCGGTGCTTCAGCAACAGAACCTGATAATGAAGGTTTAACTCCTGTACACATTGCAGCAATAGACGACAAGATAGAAGCCTTAAAAGCTTTAATGATCGCCATCCCCAATATTGATGTCCTCACCCCTGCTGGGCAGTCTGCCTTACATTTAGCCGTTAAAAATCATCGCCCCAGAATGGTACAATATCTCATGTCTCGCAAAGCCAACCCTGACCTCAAAGACTCCCATGATGAAACCCCATTAGACCTTGCTAAAAAACATGAATATTTAGATCTCGAAAAATTACTAACAAGTTCTGGCAAAGTTGGTTTTTTCAAAATATGCTGTATTTTTGTAGAAGCCTTAATCTTTGGGGCCATTGGTGCTGCAGCATATGCAGCTGCGGTCTATAGTTACCCACCGATGGGAGAAGCTTTTCTTATGAGCCCAATCGGCATCTCTGCGACTATAGGCTCTGGTGTCATCGTATTTTTATTAAGTTTCTGGTTCTTAAAGCGTCGTGCCCATAAAAAATGTGGACATTGCTGCTAAGCAATCTCTAACTTGCCCCACGCCTGGGCCCCCTGAAACAATCTATAAAAGTTTTGGGTAGTGGCCTGGGCAAAGGCCTCCAAGGACATCCCTCTTTGTTCTGCCAAGAACTCTGCCACTAATCTCACCCAAGCAGGTTGATTACTTTTACCACGATGTGGAATAGGCGCCAGATAAGGTGCATCGGTTTCAATCAAAATCCTATCCAAGGGGATTTTATGCGCTACTTCCTGTAGCGCTTTAGCATTTTGAAAAGTCACAATACCTGAAAACGAGATATAAAAATTAAGATCTAAAGCCTGCTGCGCCATTGGCCAATCTTCAGTAAAGCAATGTAATACGCCGCCCACACTTTGAGCATCCTCAGCCTTTAAGACTGCGATAGTCGCCTCTTTAGCCATACGAGTATGCACGATCAAAGGTTTACCACTGGCTTTGGCAGCAGCAATATGAGTAGCAAAACGTATCTCTTGGACCGTGAGGTTATCACTTCTATAACAATCCAGTCCTGTCTCTCCAATGGCAACAACCCGAGGATTTTGAGCACGAGCTAAGATCTCATCAAAAGTCGGCTCAACCGCTACGATATTATTAGGGTGTAATCCTGTAGAAATACTAATCCCAGCGTATTGTAAAAACGTAGCAGTACCTAAGTTTTCAGTAAAATCCACATCCACGCATAAAACATGTTCAATCCCTTGTGCTTGGGCTTGTTTTAAAATTCCTTTAGGATCTTCTTCTAACATTTGAATATGACAATGGGAATCAACTAACATTTTTATACTACTCCTTGGCAATGTTCTTTGACGATGGCCATAAACAGCTCTGCATTTAAGTGTGGGATTTCTTGAAAAGATAAGCCTTGCTCTAAAATATACCTATAAGTCTGCCACTCCCCCTTTGCACGACACCGTCTGGCCAGCACCTGTAATTGTTGAGGTACCGTTAAGGCCTCTTTTTTGGTTTGAGACTGTTTTTGTTGTACCAGGGCGTCTAAAGGTTTACCAGCTGCAAAATCAAGCAATTCAGCAGCTAAGTCGTCTCCCTCTACCCTTGCCCTAACATAAGCTAAAGCGGCATCACGTGTCGGGCGTGGCAAACGCAATGTCTGGCATCTACTTTTAAGAGTGGGTAATAAAAAATCTGAACGCATACTACAAAACACAAAATGCGTCGGTGTAGGGAAATACTCTAAAACTTATAATAGATCATTTTGTACGCCTTCATTTTAAAATAATGTGCTTTCAAAGTATCCTGAAGCTAAATTAATAATTACAGTAGACAATG
>CAZGDB010000040.1:0-8152 GCA_964524705.1 uncultured Francisellaceae bacterium | reverse complement strand
GCGATGGTGGAAACTTTGTATTTAACCTCAGTACCTGGTATGAAAGAGTCGATTTTAAGCGCGATGCAAGAACCAATAGAAAATTTTTCTAACAAAATAGATTGGAATGATGAGGATAATGTATAAGATTTTTTTTTCTAAGGCATCACAAAAAGATGCTAATAAACTTAAAAAATCAAATTTGGCAGGTAAATGTAAAAAATTGTTAGCTTTGATTGCTGTAGAACCCTTTGCTCCTGTCCCTCCTTATGAAAAATTGGTTGGAGATTTAGACGGCGTTTATTCTCGTCGTATTAATATACAACATAGATTGGTATACACTGTAGATGAAACAGAAAAAATTATAAAGATCTTAAGAATGTGGACGCATTATGAGTAACAGATAGATTTACTTCGATAATTGTGACTATAGAGCCTCCTTATCAGGCTCTACAATCTGCACGCCCTCTTAAAATTTAGCGCGTCATGCTAGGGGATAGCGTAAACCTATCTAATCCTTTCGCCCTTTCTAAACCACGTTTATGGTCTTCTATACGTTGTATAAAATCATAAGCGCCGTGAACGCCTTCTAAAAAAGGATATTGCACATAAAGATTGTGATTTTCACACATTTTTAATGTGTCTTGGTCTAATTTTGTTATTTTCTCTTGTGTCTGGTTTTGCATAGCGTCATTATAGTGGTCACGAATTATTTTTAGTTGTGGATCTATAGCCAACAAGGCTGTGACCTGTATTCTTTCTGCATCCGTAAACTTAGACCAAAAAGAAACATCTTGTAATGGCGCATGATGCACGGGCGTCTGCGGTGCATTAAAATTCGAGGGTTCTTTACTATCTGCTGAACGTCTACGTTTCATAATATAGGCTCCTTATAGAGAAGATTACTATCCACGACGTGGATGATAAAGGGGTTGTTTGCGTTGCGGTTGTGCATCACGTGGTGGTGGGGGGGTGAACTGTGGTTGCTGTTTGAGTGGTTTGGTTTGTATTACACCCCGCGAATGCAGTACGGCTTTTTGACCCACAATATTTAATTGCTGCCCGATTTGTGCAAAAACAGGCCCTAAATCTTGAGAGACGTATCGGGTTTGATGATGTGTCGGCGGTTGCACTGGCAGTTGTTGGCGTGCGATTGTCTTTAAATTTTCGAACAACTGATTGGTCTCTTGTTGTAGCTGTACATGATATGTTGGGTCAATTAAAGCAGTGCTGCCCGCTAATTTAAAGGCTTTTAAGTTATTCACCGTTTGCTGTAACACCGTTTGTGCTGCAGGACTGGTGAGATAGCGCGCAAAGCTAGTATCACAACTAAAGGCTGCATCTAGCATCATGGCACGACGCTGTAATAAGCCTTGAAATACTTGTTCGGCTTGTTGTGGGTTCGCAATACAGGCAAAACAATGTTTATGGATGACGCCCTCCGGTAATAAGGCAATACTCAGTAAAGTGGCATTTTTTTCATTTAAAAAATTGGGGTTAGTTGCCATTTCTGTATCTAAGAGCTGTGTGTCTCTGGTAAGCCTTCCAGCTTTGTGATAGGGAGTAAGCATTTGATGTTTGATTTGGTCTAGATGGTTAATCACTTGATGGGGCTGTCTATAGGGTAATCCTTTCCAGTCTTGGGGGCTCACAGAATAATCAATATTGCCATGGCCACGCGTTAAGAGGTACCCTAGGGATTGCCCATGGTCTATACTGACCACACTATAGCTGCCATCTTCATTGGTACGCAACCCTGCATTCCCGGGATGCCAATCTCTGTCTCCAATCCAGAGTTTCATTACCATGCTTTTAGCAAAACCATCAATCTTTCCATTTTTGACGCCTTGTTTGAAAGCTTCCCCATTACGAATACGAGGGTGTTTATTTTTTACAACATCCGCTAAAGGACAAAATCCTGGAATGGCTTTGGACATTAAATGGATTTTATCCTTTTGCATGACTACCCGTGCTTTAGGATGATGTGGATCTAAAGCTCGCATCAACTCTGCAAAAGTTGCCTCCATAACATAATCTTCTAATAGAGTTTGTTCCTGAATAACACTATAACCTTGAGGTGTGTTACCGATCTTATGAAACGGGTCTGAGGTGTCGCGCTTCATGAACCAAGTGGTACCAGTGGCATTACTGGGTTGAAATGCACCGCCCAGATATTTAGGTTGTTTGCGGATAATAGAGACTTCGCTTAATTGCCCCGCATCAATATTTTCTTTTTCTGTATCTAAGCCAATATTTACACGTTTACTAATGACCCCACTTTTTTGATGATAGTGCTGATACCATAACTCTGGGGAGACAAAAATAGAGGCGGTAGGTGCTTTTCTGGTGGGCATGGTATTTCCTCATTCATACTGAACCTTTAGTCTAAGGTTAGGCTATGAATGGGCACTCTTGGTTATTTTTTAAGTGAGGGTGCATCTATTTGTGTGAAAGCTTGTGGGGTAGGGGCATCAGCGGAAGTGTAACTTAGCAATAAAGGCGCTTGTAAGGCTGTCAGCACTGTAGAAGGAGAAGGAGCCTCATGGAAGGTAATGAGGATGCTTGGTGCCTGTTCTGGGTTACCCCAGCGGTCTTTAAAGGTGAGCCCCACAAAGGTCAGTGTAGATAGACATCCTGGAATTCCAAGCAACCAAGCCCATTCTTTAAATTGTAAATACCCTAAAGCTCCTATTGCCGCTGTGTTAATCAAAAAACAGCACGTTTGACCTAAAAAGTATCGGTTCCAGCGTCGCGCATCTTCAATATGCGCAATTGCACAACAAAAACGGTTAGGGGCTGCAACATTCACAAAACCTGCAAACGCTATAGGGATAAGAGAAAGTAAGGCAAGCTGGTAATTCGGCCCATCCTCTGAAGGCAAGCCTTCCTGTCCAAGTAGACCAGCACTGGCGGCACTGATTAAAAAAAATAATAATTGTAACCAACGTTGCCAGTGTCGATAACGACGCATTAGCGTTGAAACATGGAACTAATAGATTCTTCTTCACTTACACGACGAATAGCTTCAGATAATAATCCCACCAAAGAGATGACGCGAATTTTTTTGCATTTTTGAGCTGCAGCACTTAAAGGAATAGTGTCGGAGACTACCAAGGTGTCTAAGGTGGAATTTTCAATAGTCTCTACCGCTTGCCCTGATAAAATCGCATGGGTAGCATAAGCCATCACCGTTTTAGCACCTTGCGCCTTTAAAGCATTAGAGGCAGCACAAAGGGTGCCTGCGGTATCAATCATGTCATCAATAATAATACAGGCGCGTCCTTGTACTTCACCAATAATCTGCATTGCAACACTTTGATTCGGTTTAGGACGTCGTTTATCGATGATCGCCAACTCACACCCTAAACGCTTTGCATAAGCACGGGCGCGTAATACACCCCCGACATCAGGGGATACAATCACTGGCTCTTCAAAAGGCTGAGCTTGTATATCTTCAATATATAACGGAGAGGCATAAAGATTGTCTACAGGGATAGAGAAAAAGCCTTGAATTTGGTCTGCATGTAAATCAACAGTCACTACACGGTCTACACCTGCTGTCGTGAATAAATCTGCAACAACTTTGGCAGAAATAGGCACACGCGCTGAATTTGGACGACGGTCTTGGCGTGCATACCCAAAATAAGGTACCACCGCTGTAATACGACCGGCAGAGGCGCGACGTAAGGCATCTACGATGAGCAAAAGCTCCATAATATGATCGTTAGTAGGATGACAGGTCGGCTGTAATACAAAAACATCTTGTCCGCGTACGTTTTCTAAGATCTCAACAAACATTTCTCCATCGCTAAAACGAGAGAGTGTCATTTTTCCTAAAGTGAGATCCAAAGTTCTGCAAATGCCGAGCGCCATAGAGGGGTTAGCATTGCCAGAGAAAATCATACAGTCAGACATGTTATTATTCCTGTAGAAAGATGGCTGGGGTGCTAGGGTTCGAACCTAGGAATGCCGGGATCAAAACCCGGTGCCTTACCACTTGGCTACACCCCAAAAACAGGTCAACTATACCGCATAATCAGCGTCTCTAGAAGAGGGGACGTGTTTTGTGTTTTCACGACCCATGACTTCCAAGGACAACATGCTTGCACGTGTTGTGCGGCAGAATATGTCTCAAAAAAACCAAAAATGCAAGCCCCTGACCCACTTAAAAAAGCAGGGGTGTGATTTTGTAGCCACAGATAGCTTTTTTCGAGCTCTGGATAGAGTTCGATTAATAACTTTAAAAAGTCGTTTTGTGGGGCTTTAGGTAATGCAAGCGTAGTTAAAGGGGGGGTATTACGGGTCAAGTTAGCGTGCTTATATAACTCTATAGTGGAACAATGCACTGGGGGAGCGATAAGTAATGCAATACGTTCTGGAAAGTTACTAGGAGTGAGTTTTTCACCAATGCCTTGTCCAAAGGCAGCATGCCCTAATAAAAAGAAAGGAACATCGGCTCCTAATTGCAAGCCGAGAGAGAGTAGCGTGTCTAATTCTAACCCTAAGTTCCAAAACTTATTTAACCCTAAAAGCGTGGTGGCAGCATTGGAGCTTCCACCACCCAATCCGCCTCCTAGCGGTAATTGTTTTTCACAATGAATATGGACCCCTTGGGTGGTGTTGGTATGGGCTTGTAAGCGCTGTGCTGCTTTTATAATTAAGTTATCCTGTGCAGGGATAGAAAGTTCAGGACTAAAACTAGAAGTAATGTCAGTGTGTGAACTAAAAATGAGGGTGTCGCAGAGGTCTATATATTGAAAAGCAGTTTCTAAAAGGTGATAGCCATCTTCTCTTTGCCCAATGATATTTAAAAAAAGATTAATTTTGCCCGGGGAGCGTAGGTGCATAAGGAGGTGAAATCCTAAAAAGTCATGCACCAAGCCTAAAAGGGGAAGCTTTTTTTGTCAACATGGGTACAATGACCGGCATTGTTATGAGGCGGGAGTAAGTATGTTCACACGTTTGGGGTTCGGAAATTTCTTTGGTCGCCAGGAACAGACACCTATGACTGAACCAGTGCATATTCCTAGTACCATTTATGCGTTTTTTGCGCAAGCTGCAACTTTAGAGGCCCAAGGGCAGTGGCAGCAGTTGGTGGACTTAGGGGTGCCTGTTTTAGAGAAAGCTGCCACGCCTGAAGATGAGGCAAAATTACGCTGTTTTTTGGCGAACGCTTATTTATCTTTAAAACAGTATAAGGCGGCAGTAGAAATGATCCAGATCGCTTTGGAAAAAATAAAATTGAATGTGACTGCCGTAGATCTGCAGGCCCGTAGTTTAGCGTTGCTTTCGGCAGCATGTAGAAATTTGGGTCAAAAAGACCTGGCGGGTGAATATATAAAAACCGCAAAATTATTAATTGCCAAAGCGCCTGCACACTTGATTACCACGCCTACTAAAATACGTGTGTACATTAATGCAGGGGCTTTTGCGCAAGATATGGAGCAAAATTATCAAAATGCAGCCGCTGATTATACAAAAGCGTTGCAACTGATGCCGCTTGATGCAAAAGATAGTAGTGCGGTACTGATTCGCTTGCATGATTGTTTTAAAAATATGCCAGAACCGACTATTTTTAGAAGCGGTAGTGCAGATAACACATCTGCTAAGACTGTTTTAAATCAGATAAAACGTACACACTCAGCAACATTTTAAGGAACCTTTCATGTATAGAATTGGACATGGTTTTGATATTCATTGCTTTGATAGAACACAACAGGGTACCCATCAGGTCATGTTATGTGGGGTGGCACTACCTTGTACTTATCCTATTGAAGCACATTCTGATGGGGATGTGGCCTTACATGCTTTGATGGATGCGTTGTTAGGGGCCGTGGGGGCTGGGGATATAGGAGAGCATTTTCCGAATACAGATCCTACCTTAAGGGGAATTTCCAGTGTGACGCTTTTAGTTCGTGTGTTGGAGCTCTTAGAGAAACGTGGTTATAGGATTGTGAATGTCGATCTGACTATCTTAGCGGAAACCCCTAAAATCTCGCCTGCAAAAACAGCAATGCAACAAAAGTTAGCAGATGTTTTAAAAATAGCTTTAGATTGTATTAACATTAAAGCCACGACTACTGAAAAGTTAGGGGCTATTGGGCGTAGTGAAGGCATTGCAGTGCATTGTGTTGCGTTGTTACAAAAAGTCTAAAGCGCTGCTAGCGGGTTGAGTCGGGTTGCTTCACAACATTCATAGACTGGTGTAGGCTAAAACGAGCATAAACCAGGACGGTATTGTTATGACTCAGTTAACCGACAATGAAACGACAGGGAAGACGAAGGAAATAGGTTATAACTTAGAGACCTTCTTTAATATTAATCTAGAGATGCTCGCGATTGCAGGTGTAGATGGATATTACAAATTACTTAATCCAGCCTGGGAAAAAACATTGGGATGGACGTTAGAAGAGTTAACGACGGAACCATTTATTTCTTTTGTGCATCCTGAAGATAAAAAAAATACTTTGCGTGTTGTGCAGCATTTACTGGAAGGTGAAAAATTAGTTTCTTTTAGAAACCGTTACCGTTGTAAGGATGGTAGCTATAAGTGGCTCTTATGGAGCTCTACGGTGGTGGATCGGTATTATTATGCGGTAGCGCGTGACATCACAGAACTCGTCGCTTTAGAGCAAAAAAAAGAAGCAAGCACTGAAAACTTCCTGAACTATTTTATTAAAAATACGCCAGCAGCTATTGCGATGTTAGATACAGAATTGAGATATCTCTACGTGAGTGATCGATGGACAGCAGATTATGGTTTAGAAGGGGATGTCATAGGTAAAGAGTATTACGAGACTTTTCCTTTGACTACTGATGCGATGAAAAAAATTCATCAACGGTGTTTAAATGGTGAGGTTGCCACGCGTGAGAAAGATTTAGTGGTGCATTCTGAAGGGGTGGAGATCTGGTCTCGATGGACGATTGGGCCTTGGCGTGATTTTGAAGGGGTGATTGGCGGAATTATTATATTTTCTGAGGTGATTACCAAAGAAGTAGAACTCCGTAAAAAAGCTGAAGGGGTTTATAAAATGGCCGCATTAGGGGTGATGGCGGCTGGGTTATCCCATGATATGGCATCCCCTTTATCGGTCTTAGAACTAGAGTTAGGGCAAGCGCAACAACAGTTACCCGCAACCCCAGAAGCTGCGCGCATAGTAGAGTATATGCGGACAGCTTTAGATCATATGAAAAAAATCCATAATAGTTTAAGAAACTATGCTAGAGAAGGTAAAGCAGGGGATTTTGTTGTCAAAAATATCTATGAAATTTTAGAGACCACTGAAGTCTTAGTTGAAAATAAAGTGGGTTATGATATTACGTTAACCAAAAAAATCCCTGAAGATATGCCTGAGATTATTTGTATTCCCGATAAGGTGATCCAAGTCTTAGTCAACCTCCTCAGTAATGCAGTGGATGCAGTGAGTGGTTTGTCGGTGGAGGAACGGTGGATTCACCTTTCTGTGGATAGCGCACCGGGGATGGTAACATTTGTGGTGGAAAACGGTGGTGCGCCTATTCCAGCTGCGATACAACAAAAAATGCTACAGCCTTTTTTTACAACCAAAGGAGAGGGTAAGGGAACGGGGTTAGGATTGAGTATTTGTAATGAAATTGTTACTAAAGCCCATAATGGGGTCTTTCTTTATGATGAAAACAGCCCGCATCCTAAGTTTATAGTTAAAATTCCACAAGGTGGACTTCCTACGTAGCCGGAGAACTCAGTAAGCGTTTAATCTTTGTGATTAAATCTTCTATGATATACGGTTTACTGACAATTTCAGGTTTAGGGTCTGGGTATTGGCTTAAATCTAGCGTGTCGGGCGCATACCCAGAGATCAGGATTATTTTAAGTGAGGGGGTATGGCGTCGTGCTTCTTTAGCCAGATCTAGTCCGGTCATGCCACCAGGCATGATAAGATCTGTTAAGATCAGCGTAATTTCAGGATGAGCTTGTAATTGTTTAAGCGCTTCAGGGCCATTATTGGCTGCTAAGATGGTAAAGCCAGCTTGCTTTAAATAAGTTACCGTAATTTCTCGTAGGGCCGCTTCATCTTCTACCACGAGCAAAGTAGTGTTTGTTACGTCAGGGGAAAACAGTGTCGTTTCAGTGACGGGGTCTTGTGTTATCGTGGCGCGTGGTAAATAGAGTTTGACCGTCGTGCCATGACCT
>CAZGDB010000039.1:0-9152 GCA_964524705.1 uncultured Francisellaceae bacterium | reverse complement strand
TTTTTGATAACCGCAGCTTCTGTTGCTGCTCGTTCCCTTAGTCAGCATCAGAACCAGATCCTGATGGGCGGCGACGTTTATTATTTTGTTGTGATGGGGCAGTGTTCTCTTGAGAGGGAGCTGGCTGGGAAAACAATAGGGTTCCCGTGGCTCGTTTTTTGAGAGGATGGCGTGCCTCTTCGGAAGAGAATTCAGGGGTATTCTTTACAGGTGCTTTATGCTTTCCTTTACCCTTCTCTTGGGTGGAGATTAGCTTACGATGACGTGCAAATTCTGTTTTTCTGAGCATATCCTGTACGGTTAATCCTTCATTATTTTTGAGTGTCAGATCTATATTTGGTGCTGCCGCTAAAGTGCTGATCGCCGCTGTATTGTGACATGTGATTGCATACATTAAAGGCGTCATTCCAGTGTTATCTTGATGGTTAAGATTAAATCCTTTGTCTAAAAGGTTTGCGAGGTCTTTTTTTTTGTCATAGTTCTCTATGATGTTCCAGATTATATTTTGCCCGTTCGTAGGGTTGATATAATCAATCACCGTGTTCAGCTGGGCACCATTTTTAATGAGTGCTTCAATGGCTTCCCACGGGGCATTATGTTTTAATGCATATAGTAAAGGTGTTTCACCATTAACATTAAGGTTCCAATCTAAATCTATTTTGTATTGTTTTAGTATATGGATTATGTCAATAAAATTTTTTATTTTTGTTGCTTTTGCTTTGTTGTTGAGAGCTTTATATTCTGCATTGTGTACGCTGTACAGCAGGTGCCATAAAATGTTTTTTCCCTCGCCATCTTTTTGTTCAAAATCATTTGAGCCGAAGAGTTTTTGATTTTTACTGAGGATGTGCGTTGGTCCTCTTGCGAGTAGCATTACGGCTGAAAGCTGTTCAGGGGTTAGGGCTTTTTTATCGGCTCCTTCTTCGATAAATATATTTGTGAGGTCGGGGTTTTTTTCTACCGTGTGTAACAGTGCCGTTTTACCGTTATAAGTATATTCTAAATTTATGTTTTTATGTTTTAGTATGTGAAAAAAGAATGATTTTCGGTTGATGATGGAGTCAATTAAAGGGGTGGTTCCTTCGTTAGAAACATGATTGACGTCTATCGTGTTTTTTTCTTCATCTGAAAGCAGGTTTTGAAGCGTGCAGTGAAAGTTAACGTAAAATAGAAGGTTTTGTCCTGCGTTGTTGACGCATTGTAAGTTTGGTTTGTTTTTTAAAATAAGTTCAATAACCTTTATGTTTGGTTTATGAAGGGCGAACATCAGTGCAGTTTCCCCCAGTGAGTTTTTTGCTTCTATGTCCACTTTTTTTTCAAACAACAGGGTCATTAATGGGATTGATTTTTGTTCTATAGCGATATGCAATAAAGGTTTTGCATTTTCTGATGTTTTTCGGTTGATATCTATATTTTTCTCTAATAAATATTCAACTATGCTGACTGTTTTTGCTTCTTTTTTAGCGCAGTCTTCTGGAAATATCAGGTGTAAAATATTAGATTGTGCATCTTGGTTTGTTAGGTCGTCAACATTTTTTTTAAACAGGTCACAGACATGGACTGACCTTTTAAAATTCCCTTTGTCTGTTTTTGTGGAAAGGGTGTATCTTGTATGTTCTTGATCATCTTTTATTACATAAATAACATTTTTTTGCAGTTCGTTATTGACGGGCAGTTCGTTTGTAAAGGTGTATTCAGAATTTATGGATGGGTTGATGCTTTGTATGCAAAGCTCTAGCAGTTGTGCTCTGTATTCTGGTGTGAACGCTTCGAAGTTATCTATATTAGAGAGGATGTATTTGAAAGCCTCAGGGTTTCTGTTGAGTACGGCTGCATGTAAAGCCTTTGTTTTTCCTTCAGTGGTATTGAGTGCTTTGCCTTGTTCTATTAAGTAATGTACAGCTTGAAAATCTTCATTCTCTACGGCAGAGAGTATGGCGAAATGTAAGGCATTATGGCCTTTTTCGTTACATAGGGTTATATTTGCGCCAGCCTCTACTAATGCTTTTATGGCTGGAAGGTTATTCTGTTTGCACGCTAATATCAAAGGGGTTTCTTTGTTCTGGTCTAAAGCATTGATGTCTATTTTTTTCAGACCCAAGAGGTGGATCAGAATGGCTGTGTTGTGCTCTACGGCGTCGTGCAGTGAGGTCTTTCCTTCAGGATGGTAACCAAAAGGGGAGTGATCTTTTTGAAGTAATAACTCTATTATTTTGTCGAGACTTTGTAAGGGTAAATTAAATTTTGTGATAAGGTGTATTGGTAGAGTGAATTTGGTTTTTATTTTTTTTCCCAGGTCTTTTTCTATTAAAAGTTTTATTACAGAAAGTTTTTTTTCTATATCTTGAGGGTTGTTTTTGTAAACTGATATTGCAAGATCTAGTGGTGAATATTTTTTTTCGGGCATTATGGTGGCAACATAGATATCGCTTGGTTTTTTTTCGAGTATTTTTTTAATAACCTCGGGGCTTATGTGGTATGCGAGTGCAAATAGTATTGGTGTTATTATCGTCTTTTTAATCACTGATAATTCTACTTCTTTTTCTATCAGGTATTCAAAAGTTGCGATATCTTTTTTTTCTATTGATATAGATAGGGCGTTATTGTTTTCTACGACGGTGTTTAAGTTTGCGCCTTTTTCTACTAAAAGTTTTACAACTTCTAAGTTTTTTGTCTCCGCGGCGAGCATTAAGGCGGTAGTATTATCTTTTATGGCGTTTATGTCTATGGTGTTATTTTTTTCTAAGATATATTTTATGAGCGCAGTCTGTTTTTTCTTGATTGCGCTGAACAGCAAATCTATCGTTTTTAGTTGAGGGTGGTCTGCTAATTCCGTTTTTTCTGAAAACAATACATCTAAGAACTCTGGGGTTGTTTTTTCAAGGGATAAATTAAGTAACTGTGTTAAACAATTGTTTTTTTTTCTTGTTGCGGCGGCGGAAATAAATGTCTTGAGTACGATTTTAAAAAAAGCCAAGTTGTTCTCTTGAATCAAACGCACCAGGTTTTTTTCAAGTATAGTTAAGAATTCAGGGGTTGGGGAGTTATAATCTAGAATGCCTTGAAAGAACACTATGTTTTTAGAGATGCAGACATTATCGATCTGCTCTTGAAGCGTTTGTTTTGTTTTATAGTTCAAAGCGTAAAAAATATGAATGAGGTTGTTTTGTAGCGCTTCTGGGAGAGGTCTAAATAAAATACAGGTTCCAAGGTCGGTGTGTATAATAGTGCTGGTGCTTAATTTTTCAGTTGGTATTTTTGAGAATAAAGGAAAAGTCAGTGGTGAGGCTGCGATGTCCAGCGGAAGCGTAATGTGGTCGATTCCTTTTTTAAAAATAGGAGCTGTGTTTTCTAAGAACGCGTTTACGTTTTTTTCTATGAATTTCAGATCGTTTTCGTCAAGCATGCGGTGGCTGATTTCTACATCCTCCTCGCCACTATCAGTGTTTGTTTTTATTTTTTCAAAATATTCATGTTTGGTAGCAATAAAGCTTCTGCCCTGAATGATGAAGTGTGGATCTGTGATATAGTTTTTTTTCTCCAGTAGGCACATCAAATAGAGGCGATAATTGTCTTCTGGGTTTTCTTTAAGCTTAAAAACCATCTCGTCTTCATTGTATTCATATAAAACTGCATACTCGCTTACATGGTGCGCTCTATTGTCAAACTGTCTGAAAAAATCTTCAACGGCTAGCCCATTATAGGATGTTTGTGGTGTGCCTGGGGTGTAAAGTGGTACTTGTGCTATAATATTATCGACGATTTTATGCAGGTTGAGTTTTGAGTTAATAAAGTCTTGAAAGCGATCATAATAGGCAGATGTCAGTTCGACATTAACATGAACATCTTTGCGTAAATTTAGCCCATAGTCCGCCGCTAAAGCGTTAAAGAGGCCGTTTACAATATGAATTTCATTTCCTATGAGATTTTGATTTTGCGGGTTGTCAGGAATGATTAAGTTTTTGTAAAATTCAAGCGCATGCTGCTCTAAAAAGTTTATTTTTGCCTGTGCTATGTAACTTTGTAAATCTTGGTCTTTAAAAAGCTTCAGCATGAATTGTAAATTAGAAGAAATTCCAGGGAAACAGACGTTGAAAGTATAGTTTTTGATAGTTGCGGTATCTGCTTTTTCATGGTTTTCACATAGCACTTCATAATATTCTTCTAATAGTTGTTTTGTGCTTAAGAGAATGATTTTTTGGAGCTCTACACTGGTTAGGGTAAGATGGACTTTTTGTACGCCATGTATTTTATATTGTTCTAATGGTTCCCGTAATACTGGAAATTTTTCTTGATAACTTTGTACCAAAACCAATAATTGTGCACGGCACCTTTCCAGGTGAACCTCAGCTGCTGCAGTCGGAGTAGTCGGTGGGACTGAGGGAGGGGTTGGGTTAAAATCTATGATAGGTTGACCCTGATACACCTCTGCTTCTAAGCGTTGGATATTACGTAAAAGACGTGTAGGCTCAGGTGTTTTCAACAGGGCGTCATAGAAGAAGGGCATGATGATTCTCAAGTATTTATATTTTTAGTTATGCGTCATACTATAATTTAAGTGTGCTGCCTTTGTCAAATTTCGCTGATATAAAAAAACCCCGCATAACCATGGTTAAACGGGGTTTTTAGCCTAGCACTAAATTAGAATTAGGCTTGTGCGCGATCGGAGTTCGCGAAATTAACTTTTAAAGGACGGCCCCCAAAGTCTTTTCCGTTCATATCTAATGCAGCTTGTGCATCGGATTCACTCGCGTAAGTGATAAAGGCGAAACCGCGAAGTCTGCCTGTTTCACGATCACGCGGCAAACGTACGACGGTGGTGTATCCATGAGGGGGGAAGGCTTCGCGAAGCTCTTCTTCTCTGGTTTGGAAAGGTAAATTGCCAATGTATAATTTGTTTTGCATATCAATATCCACTTATGTCGCACTTTAGATCTAGCTCGATTTACCGGTTAAGGTAAATCGAACCGGGGGTATTTACTACTGTTGCCAATAGAAAATTAGTTTGCGCGATCTGTATTCGCGAAATTAACTTTTAGAGGACGGCCCCCAAAGTCTTTTCCGTTCATAGTCAAAGCTGCTTCAGCCTCAGCTTCACTCGCCATAGTTACAAAGGCAAAGCCTCTAAAACGTCCGGTTTCTCGATCACGCGGCAATCTTACGTCAGTTACATTTCCAAATTCAGAAAAAGCACCACGTAATTCGTCTTCACTTGCAGTGAAAGGTAAATTGCCAATGTATAATTTGTTTTGCATATATTCAGGTATCCATTAAGTCGCTCTAAAAAAACAGTTATCTGAGGAAAAATGACGTATAATCACCATCCTCGGGTGGTAGTCTAATTGATTTTGTGTAAAATAACAAAGTATTTATATTAATGTAAGGTGATTGACTAAAAATGAAGCGCCCAATTGGTATTTTTGATTCAGGAGTAGGGGGTTTAACCCTATTAAAAGCGGTACATGAACAGTTGCCGCATGAAGATATCCTGTATCTGGGCGATCTAGCACGGTTACCTTATGGGACTAAAAGTACTGAAATTGTACGTAAGTACGCTTTGAAAGTCGCTGAATATTTAGCGGACCAACATGTAAAATTATTATTAGTGGCCTGCCATACGGTAAGTAGTGTGGCTATGGAAATCTTAAGAGCACATTTTGAAGTACTTCCAGTACTCGGCGTTTTAGAGCCTGGCGTTATTTCAGCGATGCACCATAGCCAAAATAAACACGTTTTAGTGGTCGGGACTGAAGGGACTATTGCCTCCAAAGCCTATATCAATGCTATTCAACATAAAGAGCCAAGCTTTAAAGTAAGTCAGTTGTCTTGTGGTTTGTGGGTGGCGATGGCAGAAGAAGGGTGGTTAGAAGGTCCTTTAGTAGAAGATATTATTCGTAAAGGCTTAGCGCCTTTATGGGAAGATCCCAGTTTTGAGACAGTGGACACTATTTTATTGGGATGCACGCATTTTCCGATTTTACAAAAGAGTATCCAGCAAGTCGTGGGAGATCGGTATGTGGTAGATCCTGCGATCCAAACTACCCATATGGTCAAAGCACTGTTGGAAGATAAAAATTTACATAACCAGACAGGTAACCCTGGTAAGGTGCGGTTAATGGTGACAGATTCACCTTCTCGTTTTGTAAAAGTAGCACAGTACTTTTTAGGGGAAGGGTTGGGGAATCAAACTGTGGAACTGGTGCATCTTTAAAGTCAAAGATGGTGGGCGGTACTGGGATCGAACCAGTGGCCCCTACCGTGTGAAGGTAATGCTCTACCGCTGAGCTAACCGCCCTAAAGTTCTGGCGTGGAATATAACTGAAAATTTACAGTAGTGGAAGGAGTTTTGTTTGTGGTAAATACGGCCAAAAAAGTAGTCACGCGATTTGCCCCTAGTCCAACAGGATATTTGCATATTGGTAGTGCCCGTACGGCATTATTCAGTTGGTTATATGCAAGACATCATCAAGGGACTTTTATTTTAAGAATTGAGGATACAGATCTAGAACGTTCTACGCCTGAAGCAGTTCAAGTGATTTTAGAGGGTATGCGGTGGTTGGGTTTAGATTGGGATCAAGGTCCTTTTTATCAAACGCAACGTTTTGATCGTTATAAAGCAGTCGCCCAAGAGTGGGTAGAAAAGGGTTTAGCCTATCGTTGTCATTGTACACGTGAGCGTTTAGATGCTTTAAGAGAAGCTCAAATCGCTAATAAAGAAAAAGCACGTTATGACCATCATTGTAGAGATAAAAATCTAGGCGCAGATGTGCCACATGTGATTCGTTTTCGTAATCCTTTAGACGGCACTGTTGTTGTAGAAGATGCGGTCAAGGGAGATGTGGTTTTTGCCAACCAAGAGTTGGATGACTTAATCATCGTTCGTACAGATGGTGCACCCACGTATAATTTTACGGTGGTGATTGATGATTGGGACATGGAAGTGACGCATGTTATTCGTGGGGATGATCATCTGAATAATACGCCTCGACAAATTAATATGCTTAAAGCTTTAGGGGCAGAATTACCTATTTATGCACATATCCCAATGATTTGAGGCGGAGATGGTAAAAAACTGTCTAAGCGACAGGGGGCTGTGAATTTGATGCAATATCAAGATCAAGGTTATCTCCCTATTACTTTGTTAAATTATTTGGTTCGTTTGGGGTGGTCTCATAAAGACCAAGAGATTTTTTCATTAGAAGAGATGGTACAACATTTCTCTTTGGATCATCTGAGTAAGTCACCTGCGATGTTTAATCCTGAAAAAATGTTATGGTTGAATCAGCATTATTTAAAAACCTTACCTTTAGAGGCCTTAAAACCCTATCTAGAGTGGCAATTAGCACATTTATTACCTCAGGTGCAGTGTAGTGACCAAGATTGGTCTGCGTTGTTACACGCGCAAAAGGAGCGTTCTAAAACCTTGGTAGAGTTAATCGATAAAAGTCATTTTTATTGGGAGTCTACTTATGTTCAAGATAAAGAAAGTTTGATAGCTTCCTACAAGCCTGAATCTGAAGCGGCATTGAAAGATTTTGTAGCACAATTAACGGTTAGTACCGTTTGGGAAGCAGAAACTTTGCATGCTGTATTAAAAAATGTGGTGGAGCAGCATGGCTTAAAGTTGGGAGATGTAGCGCCATTTATTCGTTTAGGAATTACAGGCTCTAAGGTTTCTCCACCCATTGATGTTACGCTTGCGATGCTGGGTCAAACACGCAGTCTTGAACGTTTACAAAAAGCACTTGACAGCGTCGGGGTGAAGCTATAGGATGCTCACCATCTCTGGGGCTATAGCTCAGTTGGTAGAGCGCTTGCATGGCATGCAAGAGGTCGGCGGTTCGAACCCGCCTAGCTCCACCAAAGTGGTTTTATAGCTGTTTATTTTGTCCCCATCGTCTAGAGGCCTAGGACACCGCCCTTTCACGGCGGTAACAGGGGTTCGAATCCCCTTGGGGACGCCATTAGCAGCACTTAATCGCGAAGCGATTTAGTGATGCTTATGTCCGCCGAAGCTTTCAGCGTAGGAGGACTATATCAGCAATCCACTGACTCAATAAAATCCATTAACGTTACAAAATCTTATGCCACGCCGAAGATTGTTCCCCCTACGCCTAAAAGGCTTCGCGCGACAGGTAGCTCAGTGGAAGTAGCACTGTTTCAGATTAATGCTTCATTAATTACCCTCGACTTTTTAGCAAATCTAGTCAGTTAACATTAAATCCAATAATCACTAAAGGAAGTTCAATTAGGTCTAGGAGGACAATGTTGTATGCAACGTTTAGTAACAACCCTATCGTAGAGTTCTTGATCGCCAAGCTCTTTGGCTTGAAGACCTGCTGAATAAGCCTCAGAATAATTCCAAGTTAAGGTTGGACATAACTTTAAAGCGTCTTTGCTTCCTGCACCAAAATCCAATTGCTCTTTTGTACTCAGCGCAATTAATTCGCTATCTTCTTTTCCCACATAATTTAAATATAGGTTAAACCTGACTATTCGAAGAAGGGATGAAACGAGTCCTGTTACTGCACCGCCGCCGAGAATAAAATATTTATATGTGGAATTGGCGAATGAACTAGCTATTACCGATATCCCGAGCCAAACTAAGAGCTTACCAAACAGTGAAAAATAAAATTTTGGAGCGTGTAACTTAAATACTTTTAATAATCTATTTTGTCTTGCACTTGGTGCATCTTCATTTCCAAATAAGAGAGTTGCAAATCTTTTTTTTGCAGCTTGAAAAAATTGTAACATGTCACTATATCCTCTTTTGAAATCAATTAAATAAAGGGATGATAAGGATTGAAAATCAATCAGTGAGGTTAAGATTTAGGTATAGCCAGCAAACAACTGGACATTGTGATTGAGTGACTGGGTTGGTGAAGATAAAATAGGCAAGTTAAACTCACACTTACAATTGAGCTTTTTAAGTAATACGCAGAATCCTAACAAAGTTATATATAAAATCAAAGCCCCACCCAAGCTGTAACAATAATGAGCATATACACTTGTAAAACACCTGATGAAGGATTACCAATTTTTAGCAGAGCGCTTCGTAAACTAAAGTTGTTAGAATTCTAAATATTATCACGAATACTATTTAATCTTCTTTGGAGGACCACCTTTAACAATATCCTTATCAATTATTTTTA
>CAZGDB010000038.1:0-10194 GCA_964524705.1 uncultured Francisellaceae bacterium | reverse complement strand
TGGTTATTAGGCGTGTTAAGGTCAGCCCCAAATTTTGCAAGCACCTCCAGCACCTGCGCATGCCCATTTTGTGCAGCCATCAACGCAGGAGTGGCACCATCGTTATTAGGCGTGTTAAGGTCAACCCCATGTGCTGCCAGCACCTCCAGCACCTTCTCGTGCCCCTGTTGTGCAGCCACATGCGCAGGAGTGTCGCCATGGTTATTAGGCGTGTTAAGGTCAGCCCCAAATTTTGCAAGCACCTCCAGCACCTTCTCGTGCCCCTGTTGTGCAGCCACATACACAGGTGTGCCGCCATCGTTATTAGGCTTGTTAAGGTCAGCCCCAAATTTTGCAAGCACTTCCAGCTCCTGATCCCGCCCCGCTTGTGCTGCTATCCATGCGAGATTTACCGCACCACTCCTTTTAGAAATTTCGTTTGTAATGGGATAAGACTCTTTTAAATCCGCTAATTTTCTTTGCAATGTCTGCTGATGAACATCCCCTCCCGTTGTAATAATTTGGATACACACTGCCATATACTCATGCTTTTGAGGCTCAATAATATGGTACCCATTCAACATCATTTGGACCATGCTCTCTACTTGTGCAGCATCCTTTCTGTTAAAAGATCTAGGTCGATCTCGGTTAATATCTAAGAGCCTAAAAAATCCACTGGTCGTATCATAAGTTAAACCCATCGCATGGTTATAATTAGAGACTGCAAAACCTATAATTTCCCCATGACGATAGCCAATAGAATCAATAGCATCGGCGACTTCTGTAAAATAACGGCAGAACTCTTCATGCATATAAATACCTATCTCCGAAGAGACGACCGCTATGTTTCCTTGGGCCTCCAGGGTCGTGGAGGAAGTGAACTGAGATATGAACTCCACATCCTCCTGATTCAAGTCGCGCGCAAAAACTAACTTATGTTTTCGCGGATTTTGATAGAGTGCCACCTCTTCATAAAAGGCAAGCAGCTGAAAGGTTCTCTCATCTTCTAATGTCAGTTTTTCATGACGCGCCACTTTTTCTTTTATTTTCAAAATTTTTTCTTCCATACGAAAACCCCAGACTTCCGTGATTTCCGAGATTAATTTGGCGTATCTCGATTGCTCATGCACCATACAATCTGAGAGCCAAGCCATCGTAATCCCCCGGCAAAGGCCCAATAAATCACTTTCATCAAGATAACCAAGTTTTCTTCCTACTCTTATAATTGTAGGATGGTAGTCATAGAAGCGCCTCCCCCTTTGGTTTACATTCTCCACCGTAAGAGAAAAACGCCCTCTCGTCAATTTTTTTGAGAGCAGATCAATAGCGCTGCATAAACTAGCATAGGAACCTGACAAGTCGGTCACAACTCGGCTTTCTAACATCGATATTATTCGCTCAATAGTTGCGTTCGGATTTTCTGGTTCACCCTCTAAAGATGCCTTGGTATGCCATTTTTCGACTATCGTCTTGGCTAAATCACCATGTTCTATGCCTTCTTCTGCAGCATAATCCTTTATTATTTCATGACAAGCATCAAGGAACAGCTTGTTCACAAGCTCTGAGCGCATATCTCTTTCTAAAACGAGAGTGCATATTGATGGCGCTTTAGATATTTCATCAACAGAAAGCTCGCGATTCACCATAGGCGGATTTCGATACGCCGCTGTCGTAGTCAATAAGCCTTTTATCGTTGATTCTAGATTTTGAAATATTTCTTCCTTTGTACGAGGCATAATAACACCCACCAAACAGATACCTTATCTGTCAGTTTAGTACATACCACCTCAGTCAAGATAATATTTTATAAAGGAATGATTTTCACCCATGTATGTACATTCATCCCCAAAGACACGACAGTGGAACCGCAAACAATTTTGGTCCAAAAGGAACAACTTCTTTTCCACTATAAAGAACAACACCACAAATAAAATCCTCCCCAGCCACGTCCTGCAAGACTTCCAGCCCTTTAAAGTCTGCCTTATTCACTTTGTCGCTGGCTTTCACCGCAATCCCTGTCAATGTCCCATCAGAACGCTCTAATACAAAATCAACCTCTTTATTATCACTGGTTCTAAAATGTAAAAGCTTTGCGCGTATGTCACCAAAAGATAGTAACTTTGTAAGTTCAGTAGCCACATAGTTTTCTAAGATATGCCCATATAGTTCTGGTTTACGAATTTGGATCTCTTCCAACTGTAAATCTAACAAATGGCAAAGCAACAACGTGTCTACCAAATATCCTTTAGACGCTTTAACTAAACGTTTTCCAATATTACGATACCAAGGTTGCACCTCAAAACTCAAAAACATAGCTTGTAATATGCCACGATAGGTTTTGCTCGTGACGGGATTCAACCCCATATCTCGTGCAATCTCAGCATCATTCATTAATTTACCTGCACGTGCCGCTAATACCCGCAGCAATATAGGCAACAAAGAAATCTTTTCGATCTCCGCTAAAAACCGTACATCGCGCTGTAAAATAGTCGTAATATAGCTATCAAACCATTCTGTTCGGACTTGAGCCGACACACCTGAAATTTCAGGGAATGTCGAAAGATTAATCACCTCATGCACAGTAGGTTGTTGCGATGACATCTTAAAGGTTCCTGTAAACAGCTGATCTAAAAAGTCACCTTTTTGTTTTAATATTTCACATCCACTAAACGGATAAAGCGTTTTCACACTCATACGCCCTACTAATGCATCTGCGAGTATAGGGAGAGCCATAATATTAGCAGAACCTGCCAACAAGAACCGACCATTGCTATTGGGTTTATCTTTAAGACGAATATCATCCACAACAAGTTTTAGTGCACGAAAGATTTCCGGCACAATTTGTACCTCATCTATAATGAGCGCTCCCCGTCGCGCCCTCAAAAAACTCTCTGGTGAACTCGCCGCTGCCGCCATTTGGGTAGGATTATCAAAAGTCACATACTCTGCCGGAAAAGCTGTTTGGCTTAAATCCTGCACCAGGGTGCTTTTGCCCACTTGCCTCGGGCCATTTAAAAAGACCACAGGATGATTTTGTAGTGCAAACAATACCTTATGCGACAACTGACGCGCTACCGTTAACATACACCCACTCCACCATAATTTTGTAATTATAAAGATAGACTTTATAATATATAAAGGCAATTTTTATATTTACAAA
Organism: uncultured Francisellaceae bacterium; assembly: GCA_964524705.1. Classification (GTDB taxonomy): domain Bacteria; phylum Pseudomonadota; class Gammaproteobacteria; order Berkiellales; family Berkiellaceae; genus CAZGDB01. The sequence continues at coordinate 7,055 of CAZGDB010000038.1, read as the reverse complement.
AAATAGCCCGCTTTTTAGCCAGAGAGCCCTCAAATACCTCTTATTTAGCTAAAATCTGCAGCATAAATTTATGCCAAATACCGTCAAAAAACACCATATTTGGCTTTTTTATAAAAAAGAACTTCTATTTCAATAGGTTATTTAACGCTTAATAAGTGTTATTGCACTTATTTTCACCCTTCTCGCATCTTCCTGTGAAGCCCACTATATTTTATAAAGACAGTTGTAAAACTTAAGATGCCACCTTGCACCTAGCACACATACGTAAAGATTTTCCGCTCCTCCAAAATATCCCAGATCGGATATACATGGATAACGCGGCTACGACCCAAAAACCCCGTGCCGTGCTAGAAGCGATGGATAATTTTTATAATCAGCATTATGCCAACGTACACCGTGGCGTACACCGCTTAACCGCCGAGGCTACTGCTGCCTATGAGGCTGCACGACTGACCTTAGCCCAATTTATACAAGCAGATCCTGAAGAATGTGTGTTTGTAAGGGGTGTCACAGAAGGTATTAACCTCGTAGCCCATTGTATGACTGAAACCATCGCCCCAGGTCAAGAAATCCTCATCAGCGTTTGTTCTCATCACTCGAACCTTGTACCTTGGCAACAGTTATGCCAACGACAAGGGGCCCATTTAAAGGTTATCCCTTTAACAGCTGAGGGGACTTTAGATCTGAATGCATTCAAAACTGCTTTAGAGGGTAATGTGGCCTTTGTTGCGCTGCCCCATATTTCCAATGTTTTGGGTATGCCTTTACCTTTAACCGAGATTATTAAACTAGTTCGTGCAAAAGACCTGCCTATTTTAATTGATGGTGCGCAAGCCCCCAGTCATATTCCTGTCGATGTAAAAGCTTTAGATTGTGACTTTTATGTGTTTTCTGCTCATAAGATGTATGGCCCCACTGGGGTTGGGTTGCTCTATGCTAAAAAACCTTGGTTAGATTTTTTCCCTGTGTATCAAACTGGGGGAGAAATGATTGAAACGGTTACCTTTGAGCACACCACTTTCAGAGCACCACCCCATAAATTTGAAGCAGGCACACCTGCGATTGCAGAGGTGATTGGTTTTGCCGCTGCTGCCCAATATTTATTACAATTGGGGTATCCCGCCATTAGTCAGCATGAAACTGATTTAACGCTTTGTTTACACGACACCCTCAGTAATATCCCAACTCTAACCCCCCTGTCTGTTAGCCCCTTACCTTTATGTAGTTTTAATTTAGAAGATTTGCACCCTCATGATGTAGGGACTGTCTTAGACCAATATGGGTTTTGTGTACGCACTGGAGATCATTGCGCACAGCCACTACACCAATGGCTCAACCAACCCCAAGGTTCTGTACGGGTGTCTTTAGGACTCTACAACACAGAACCTGAAATTATCGCTTTAGGAGAAGCCTTAAAGACCACCTTAAGGTTTTTTAAAGCATGAACCCTATTACCCCCTTAGATAGCTTAAACGAACTCTATCAATCCATTCTAATGGACCATGCACGCCACCCCCATCATCAAGGCATGCTCCCACATCCCACGCATCAAGGTCAGGGGATTAACCCCATTTGTGGGGACCGTATCACTTTAGAATTAGCACTCAAAAAAGGAAAAATAGAAGCGGTATGTTTTCATGGGGAAGGCTGTATGATTTCCAAAGCTTCAGCATCGTTATTAACAGATTTAATCCAAGGACAAGACCTCATTTCACTGCCCCCCTTGATTACGCAGGCTTTAGATTTTTTAGTACAAGGAGTCCCGCATCCTCACATAGAAGATTTGGCATGTTTAAGTGGAGTAAGACAATTTCCTGCACGCATAAAATGTGCAACCTTATCGTGGCATCTTTTACGCGCTCTATTAGAAAACCCTAAACCTATTACCGTGAGTACTGAATAATGCCTAACTTAGAAGAACAGCTCTATGAACAACTCAGAACTGTGTACGATCCTGAGTTACCGGTCAATATTGTAGATCTAGGGCTCATCTATGCCATCACCCCACTAGAAACCGGTAAAATACGCATTACCATGACTTTAACCAACCCTATGTGCCCTGCTGCTGAACAGCTACCTTGGCAGATTCAAAAAGCGGCATTATTAGTCCCAGAGGTTACCGATTGTGAAATAGTCCTCACTTTCGATCCACCCTGGGATAAAAATCGTATGAGCGAGGCTGCAAAACTACTGCTAAATTTATAAGCTTTTTTTGTGTGGAATATAATTCTCATCCAAATTGTTGGCGCCCTGCTGCGCCAATATGCAAGGCGCAGGACTTACCGCACCATCACTAAACGTTACCACTGCAGGCACTACAGGCAACCCCTGCGCCGCTCTATCAGCCAATAGCTTCTCCCATACTGTATTCACCAGCGCTGTTACTGAACTTTCAGTACTGGTATTGCTACCACTAGGCACGCACCGGCCCACAGAATCCAGACTATGGGTCGCAGTATCACAAGCATTAATAATACAACGCGCCTGTTGCTGCAACGCTAATAATTCTAAAATTTTTAAACATTCCAGCACTATATTTCCATCTCTGGAAACCATAATACGCTCAACCAAAGGTGGCAACTCAAAATGCAACCCCAACTCTTTTGCTTTTGAATCAAAAACAGTTGCATCTACCATTCTCATTTGAGCATCAATTAAGCTATGTAACAACTGTATTCTATTGTTCAGTTCTGCACAGAACTCATCCTTCCTCAATGGAAGGGAACCTTGTGAGCTGGTGGTGGTTGACGAAAATGAATCGATGGAAGTAATCGGTTTACCATTAGGATACATTACAGCATCCAACTCACCCGTTAGAGCTGTTTCTAATAGTTTTAAAAGTGCTTCCTCTTTCTCAGAACAAAGACTATAAGCCTGAGCGCACAGCCGAATACGGGTTTCCGCTGAAGGCAGAGACTCCATTTTTTTAATCACAGCAGAAACTATCGCAACTAATCCCCAATTCACTGCTACATGCAAATGCGTTTGCAGCATCTCTATTCCTACGAGCGGTTCTTGTAACTGTGAAAAATCTAATGCATCCTCTACTTTTTGCATTTCAGCACAGATGCATTCAGATAAATGTGTATATTTCGAAGGTAGCGGATCTGTAAACAAAGTAGACCACAGCTTTATGGTCGCAAAAGCACCAAATAATCTTCTAGGATTGATATGTGGATTTTCAGCAAGTAGTTGATGATAAACATCTAAAGATTCGCAATAAGACGCTTGCATCAATACTGCACCACTTGAATCCCCCAAGAAGTCTGCCACCCCAAACATACTACCCCTTAACATAAACTATTCTAAAATTCAGACTATACTATACACGCGTTCGAAATACTTAACGAGAGAGATAGGCTGCTGGCAATATTAATATTATCAGCAATACAGTTTTAACCCTCAGCACCTATCAAAACCTCATTTTAGACCATGCAGATACATCCCTAAATACATCGTACAAAAAGAACCCCAAGAACATAATAACGTACCCCAGATACAATCCACAAAAGCCATACCAACCGGATAATCTTTAAACAACGCAATACACGTAAAATTATATATCCCATAAATCACCAAACCAAGAATAGCGCCATAAAAAGCAGCACTATACAAAGAGCCTTGCGCTAACGGGATAATCAACGCCACAACACCAAGCGCAAATAATACATAAACTATTAACGCCGCCCACCAAATAATTTTCAGCTTACCGTCAACAACCCTTAATAAGGGTTCATAATGTTGAAAATAAAGATTTTTGGCAATTAAGCCAAACCACATCATATCCGTAATAATAAAAACAAAAAACGCTAAGATAAAAAACTTGACCGTCAATCCATTGATCATTTCATCAATCCTTATTTTTCCGTATACTCTCTACAGTTTTAAAAAAAAACTTCTATCTAACCCTTGACGACAAACAGCACCATCTGCACTATTGACAACATCAACTGGAACAGGAGCATCTGGAGAAAACTTTACCACTTCCCGCTTTTTATCAGCAAAAACCTCAAGCGCCACATCCTCTACCTGCACTGAAAGACATTCATCTAAATAGCGATTCATCTCAATATCTGTAATTAATGTGAGCCTGCGTGCTTCTAATAAAGTGGCGTTGAGTAATACAAGAGGACAACCTGAAAATTGTAAATTTCCCATCAAGACTTTTAAATCTTTCAATCTACCCCACTGTGCTGCGGTAACAAAACTTTCACAACACGCATCAATAGTTGCCTGTCCAGGATATTGGAGTGTTTTTTCTAATAGTTTAAGATCGGATTGGATAACGTTATATTCATCAATCAGTGCAGCAAACGGGGTAAAAGAAATTACCTCTCCAGTACACAAAGCAATATTTTGCAACATTTCCAATTTTTTACCCACATTGCTGAAATCTCGAGGATTGACACTTTCTGCTTGAGTCAACCAACTCTGCATTTGGGCTAAATCTGCAAGATACAAATCCTTCAAACGCTGTAAGTCTTGCAAACTGTATCGGTTTCTTAACATCTAACACACTCCTTATGATAGATGACTTACTTTCTATTGCCGCTACAACAGCAATATCTTTAGTATAGAACCAAAACAGAAATCGGATCTACATCCCTGGCGCTCCAGTATACGTCTCACTCGTATCAGAATCACACTCATCACAATCAGATAACGAAGGGGTAGTCACACCACTGGTTCCCACTCTAGCACTTTGCTCAGATTCTTTACGATTATCTTGCTGAGAAAAAAATAGACCTATTGTAGGTTGCATCATTTTTGTTGTATTCACGATCTGATTTCTGAAACAACCCTCTAATTGTTCATATTTTTCTTGCTGTTTTCTCAACATCAAATGTGCCGTTTCTAACGCTGTAACACTCGGTTGAAGCTGTGCTATCAGCCACTGACTTAACTCCAAATGCTGACACTCTACTGCAAAGACCAAGGTGTCATCTAAGATTTTTGCTGTTTTAGCAGAATCCATATAGGGTCTTTTTAAGGCGCTAACAAGTTGTTCTACCCCCTGACGATAACCGTGAGAGATAGCGCGCTTTAATGCATCAAATACACAATCAGAATCAAATTTAATACTTTTTTCATTAGTGAGAAAAAATTCAAGCGTCTCAGTGCATCCATATTCTGCTGCACAAACAAAAAGATTTTTAGCAACCCCCGAAATCGTCACGACTGCTGCAGAAGCATAAATATGGTAACATAACACACGCATCTGGCGCACCGTTGCCAAGTTCACTTCTGCGGAACAGGAGGCTTTATTTTCTTGAAAAATTTTATGTTGTGCATTTAATGTTTCAACGAGTCCTTGAATATGTTCATCGCTCATATGTGACCTTTTTTTTAATTATCTCAGTTAGTCCACCCAGTATACCAAAACCAACCTCCCCCACACAACCCTGATTTTTCTGAGCTCACGCAGCACCAACAATTGATATAATGTATTTTTTTCAGTGATTTCGCAGTATTCTCGACAATAACCTACACATCACTTTTTAACATTTAATACGTCTATATTTTATAAAGGCCCTGCATTACACGTACATGCTCCACCACACTTGCCCTCTCCACCCGTGACTACTTCACGTCGTGCAGTCATTTTAACAACCCCTAAGGCTATCAGAAGTCCTGGAGCAGCAGTCCCTACTGTTGTAGTCAATAATGCCAAAGGCGTATTAACAGCTGATTTGACAGCCACTACTTCCATTGCTGTTCGTACCATCAAACTCCGTATACTCGCAGCCATCGTAGCACCGAAGATGCCTAAGCCACTTGCCAATGCCGCAGCAAACCCTATATAAAGTGTATTAACCCACGGCGCCGCTTTTGGAAATATTTTTTCATCACAAAATAATTGTAAGCCTGCAAAAATAGTCATTCCGCTCATCGCAAGCCCCAGGGCTGCTGCTATTGCAAAAGCAGGCGATAAAAAAGCAGATAATCCCCACAAGCACTCAATAAATAAGCCACCTGCAACCAAAGCATTGAGCTTATGGCGCACCATATGGCGTATTAAATCTGAAAATTTATAATAGCCACCCTCTGCATCTAAATCATTATCTTGAGGGAGTAAAAAGGATTCATACGGAAGTAGTTTTTGACTGACAGTCAGCAGCCCGTAAAAGATAAACGGCACTATAACAGAACCCCATAACCCTAATGGCAGCAAGCTATACAGTCCTATCGTCAGTACTGCTGCTCCCAGCCACCGTCCACCATCACGCATATGAGTTCCTATAGAATGCTGTCAGGCTGGATTATGCGACAAAAGCGTGTGGACACGCAAGACCACACGCTAGCGTCTTTAGATCTGCTTAAGATGCAACTTGCCAAGCACCGTTAAGATATTTAACTTTCATTTGAACTTTTTCTTTCACAGTAACGAGTTCAGGGAATGCAGCTTGTACATCTTTACGATCCGTCCATGCAGCAGGTTGAGCTAAACTCACAGTAGCCTCTAAAACAGCCGCTGTAGGATCTTGAACATCCGGTTGAATTTCAACTTCTAAAGCCTGTGTTTGTGCATAACACAGACGCCCTTGACGCATAAACGTTTTACCCAAGGCTGTGATCGTATAATCATACACATCATAGTTATAGCTCACCGGAGCTGAAGCTTGTGTTTTATGCTCTTCCATTTTTTGTGTGGTAGTTTGCACAGTAAAAAGTTCAGCCGCTACTAAGGCTTTCATTTTTTCAATCTGTGCTGCAGCAGAGCTATCTGAGCTATCTAACCTAAAAGTTTCTGCTACTGCAAGATCTGCAAAACATGGTTCTTCTGCAAGTTTTAACTGTTGTGCCACTAAGCTTTTAGCCTGTTCATGAGTTAAGGCTGTAACCTTACTTTCTTGTGAACACGCACTCAATAACCCTAAAATCCCTAATATAAAATATGAACGTCTCATCTTTCTCTCCAAAAGTTGGTCAACATGCTTTAAAAAAACTACTGTTTCGCACGTTGACAAGTTCGAAACAGTACATTACTATCCCCCTGTGTTTCCCCGATAGCTCAGTCGGTAGAGCAAGTGACTGTTAATCACTGGGTCGGCGGT
>CAZGDB010000037.1:0-10609 GCA_964524705.1 uncultured Francisellaceae bacterium | reverse complement strand
GCAATATGCGCTCATTTAGGAGTGAGACAGGTTTTTGATAGAAAAGTTCATTTTTTGAGGGCATCAAGAGAAAAAATTATGCAATAGGTGCTATCGCACACTTTTTAGCAGACGGCCTTGTTCTCGTTCCCAGGCTTTTTCTTTAAGATCTGCACGTTTATCATGCAACTTCTTACCTTGCGCAAGTGCAAAGGCGAGTTTAACCCGGTTACGTTGCCAAAATAGGCGTAAGGCCACTAAAGTAAGCCCTTTACGTTCACAAGCGCCAATAAGTTTGCGAATCTCGGCCTTATGGAGCAGGAGCTTACGGCTACGGGTAGGATCTGGATGAATATGCGTAGAAGCACTCAATAAAGGTTGTACATGCATTCCTAAGAGATAGGCTTCACCGTCTTTAATAATGACATAACTATCACTAATTTGACCCTTGCCGGCTCTGAGACTTTTGACTTCCCAGCCCTCTAAGACCATACCAGCTTCAAAATGCTCTAAAAAAGCATACTCGTGCGAAGCGCGCCTATTGAAAGCGATAACCCCAGAGGAGTCCTTTTCTTTTTTCTTTTGTGCCATACTATCCCATCCTTTGGTACATCATAACAGAATTTTATTGGGCGTCTATCGTGAAAACCGTTAAACATACCTTAGTGGTACCGCATACGCAGGTACAAATGTATGAATTAGTTAATGATCTTAATTCATACCCGCAGTTTGTGCCCGGATGTATGCGCGTGGAGATTATAGAACAGCGTTCAGATCAGATGACCGCAGCCCTACATTTACAAAAAGGCCCACTGACACAAGTCTTAAAGACACGTAATACTTTACAAGCACCAGTTAAAATAGAGATGCAGTTTTTGGAAGGACCCTTTAAGCACTTTTCAGGATACTGGCATTTTAATGAGCATAATGGTGCGACTAAAGTAACCTTTGAATTACAGTTTGATTTTGAAAGTCCCTTCATAGGATTGATGTTTGGACCTTTTTTTGAACACATTACCCATAATTGGCTAGAAGCCTTTAGAAAGCGAGCAGATACAGTTTATGGTACACCCCACTCTTGAAATTGTTTATGCAACCCCTGAATCACAAACGCGGTTCACTATTGCCTTTGTCCCAGGGATTACGATAGCTGAGGTTTTACAGGATAGTCGCATTCAAGGCCTTGCCTATAGCGCAGTGGCTATTTATGGTAAAAAGCAGATTACAGACACCACGGTCTTAGAGCCCTTTGATCGTATTGAGCTCCTAAGACCACTATCCATCGACCCTAAAATGGCCAGAAGACTGCGAGTACAAGCAAAAAATTAAGTTTTAGGCTTTTTAGCCTTAGAGGGAAGACGATGCTCTTTATATCGGCTTTCTGTAAAGCTTTGCAGCTGCTCACCCTTAAATTTCAAGGTAAGTGTATGAATTTCAGTTTGTTTGCCCTGTAACTTTTTGGTATGCGTATAGTGCCAAATGTTACTGTCTGTTTTATGCAATAAAGGCTCACCCAGTAGGTCTAAAACCTCTTCTTTAAACATCCCTGTATGTAATGCAGCTTGTTGATGCTGCTCAATAACATTGCCTTGTTCCAACGGCGCCTGATAGGGGAATACCTGACAACCACTAAGGGTTAATGCACTGAGTAGACCCAGTGTTAGTTTCCACGTAGACATATTAATCTCCTTATTATCTATAGGCAGCTAGGATACCATTTTTTTTTGCCTGAGCTCAGCATGCCAGCCTAATTTTTCTTGTAAGACTTTAAAATAATTATAACCCTCAGGATGTAAGAGCGTCAGCGTATCCTTAAAACGGCGTACAACAATTTCTTGTCCAGCAGTTAAGGTGAAATTTAGTTGACCATCACAACTCATGCGAGGTGGATGCGCGCTATTAGATAAAATCTTAATCCGAATCGTTGAATTATCTTCTATAGCTACTGGTCTACTCGTCAACATATGCGGACATTTAGGAACCAATACAAAAACACGTGCATCAGGGGTAACCAAAGGACCACCAGCGGATAAGGCATAAGCACTAGAACCCGTTGGCGTGGCGATGATCAGACCATCAGATCTCTGCGCAAACGCTAACTCGTCATTTACATATACCTCAAATTCAATCATTTGAGCCGTATCACTAGGGAACAACACTACATCATTTAGCGCTAAATAATGCTTGGCACTCGTCTCATCAGGAGGCGTGATCCAACTTTCTAGCAGAGTACGTTTTTCAGTTTTAAATTTACCAGCTAATATTTTTTCTAACTCTTTTTTAGCATCCTGTGGCGCAATATCCGTTAAAAATCCAAGTCGACCTCGGTTGATCCCTACAATTGGCTTATTCGCCGCTGCCGCTTTACGTGCAGCATGTATTAAACTTCCATCCCCACCAACTACTACTAGTAAATCAATTTTTTGAATCATTTCTTTTAAAGGAAGTGTGCGAAATTTACTCGTTTCTATTGATTCTTGAGCAATTGTCAGCTCTGCACCTAAATCGGTTAGTGCATGCGCTACCGCTTCTACAGTATCAGCAACAGATTCACGGTGATGCTTACCAAATACACCAACGTTTTTAAACATAACAGGCTCCTGGTTCGGGCTGATGAGGCATTTGTCTAACCTTAACATGCTTGTAGCACAGAGAGTAGAGGGAGCGCTTAGTGGGAGTTTGGGTAACAGTTTGTGTATGAATTGTTTTAAAAATGACATATATCAACCCCGAAAAATATTTTATAAAACTAACTAGTAATAATATATCATCCCGATGTGTGCATATATATACCACGGACGCTTGAAAAACGACCATAAAGTCCCCACCATAGCCTCAGACGAAAAAAAGTTTTTAGTTGTTTTACTAACGAGGTTTAGAGGTTTATATGACATCACATAAAAAACATCCCCATAAGGCTGCTGCACCGCAAACTTTTGCTGAAAGTACCGGTGAAGACATACCTGCAGCAGAACCTGTGCAGGAAATGACCGCAGATACCGCAGAACTCCAACAGGCGTTAGAAGAAGCAAAAGCATTGGCACAACAACACTGGGATAGATTGCTCAGAAGGGAAGCAGAAGTCCAAAATATTGAGCGCAGAGCACAACAGAGTATAGAAAGTGCTCAAAAATATGCCCTAGAAAAGTTTGCGACTGAATTACTAGCAGTGCTAGATTCCTTAGAGAATGGTTTGAATGCATGCAATAATATATCCGAAACCGGTGTACAAGCTGTAGCTGAAGGCATGCAGTTAACTTATAAGCTATGCACGGATATTATGGCGAAGTTCGGGGTTCAAAAAATTGAATCCTTAAATCAGCCTTTTAATCCAGATTGGCATGAAGCACTGTTAATGCAAGACTCTCCGGAAGTACCAGAAAATCATATTATTGGGGTGATCCAACAAGGCTATCTCCTGAATGGTCGGTTATTGAGAGCAGCTAGAGTAGTTGTGTCTAAGGGACAGAATGTATCTACAACCTAAAAAGACCGCGTAATTGCCTCTTGAATTTTTGGAAAGGGTCCCCACCTTCAAAGGTAAGGGTATGGTAAAGTTTTAATATTAAGTTGGAGAACTAATAAAAATGGCAAATAAAGTAGTAATTGGTATCGATTTAGGAACCACCAATTCTTGTGTGGCAGTCATGGACTCCACTGGGAAACCAAAGGTTATTGAAAATAGTGAAGGCGTACGTACGACCCCTTCTATTGTGGCATTTACAAAAGATGATGAGCGTTTAGTGGGAGATCCTGCAAAGCGTCAAGCGGTGACTAATGCCAAAAATACGATCTACGAAGCAAAGCGTTTGATTGGACGTGAGTTTACAGATCCTGTAGTTACAAAGATGAAAGTTCCTTTTGATATCGTGCGTGGTCAAGATGGTGGCGCATGGGTAGTGGCCGCTGGTGAAAAATATGCCCCACCACAGATTTCTGCAATGGTTTTAGCCAAGATGAAGAAAACCGCAGAAGACTATTTAGGGCATCCTGTGACAGAGGCAGTGATTACCGTTCCTGCTTACTTTAACGATTCTCAACGTCAAGCTACTAAAGATGCAGGGCGTATTGCGGGCCTAGAAGTTAAACGTATCATTAATGAACCCACTGCTGCTGCGCTAGCCTATGGCTTGGACAAGAAGCAAGGTGATAGCACGATTGCGGTGTATGACTTAGGGGGCGGTACCTTTGACGTCTCTATTATTGAGATTGCTGAAGTAGATGGAGAACATCAGTTTGAAGTGTTAGCAACCAACGGAGATACCTTCCTTGGGGGCGGAGATTTCGACTTAGCGGTAATGAATTATTTATTAGCTGAATTTAAACGTGAGCAAGGAATGGATTTAAGCCAAGATCCTTTGGCCTTACAACGTTTGAAAGAAGCGGCTGAAAAAGCTAAGATTGAGCTTTCTTCTGCGGAACAAACCGATGTGAATTTGCCTTATATTACTGCAGATGCCAGTGGTCCAAAGCACTTAAATGTACGTTTGACGCGTGGTAAGTTTGAAACTTTAGTAGCAGATTTAGTAGAGCGTACTTTAGAACCTTGCCGTATTGCATTAAAAGATGCAGGCAAGACCATTGATCAAATTAATGCCGTATTGTTAGTCGGCGGTCAAACCCGTATGCCTAAGGTACAAGAAGTGGTTAAAAACTTCTTTGGTCAAGCACCTCGTAAAGATGTGAATCCTGATGAAGCGGTGGCTGTAGGTGCTGCGATTCAAGGGGCTGTTTTATCCGGTCAAGTCAAAGATATTCTATTATTAGACGTAACACCATTATCCTTGGGGCTTGAAACCATGGGTGGGGTGATGACGAAGTTGATCGAAAAAAACACCACGATTCCAACCCGTAAGAGCCAAGTGTTCTCTACGGCAGATGATATGCAAACTTCAGTGACCATTCGTGTGTTCCAAGGGGAACGTGAAATGGCTTCAGCTAACAAGTTGTTGGGACAATTTGATTTAACAAACTTACCACCTGCAGCACGTGGTGTTCCACAAATTGAAGTGACTTTTGATATTGATGCCAATGGTATTTTGCATGTATTTGCAAAAGACAAGGCAACAGGTAAAGAACAGTCTATTCAGGTGAAACCTTCTAGTGGTCTTTCTGAAAGTGAAATTCAAAAGATGGTGGATGATGCAAAAGCACATGCGGAAGAAGATAAACAGTTCCAAGTGTTAGTGACCGCGCGTAATAAAGCAGACACTATGGTTTTTGCAACTGAAAAAGCTATGAAAGACTTAGCGGATAAGATTGATCCAGATGAACGTCGTGCTTTAGAAGCTGCGATTGCAGAGTTAAAATCTGTGATGAAGGGAGATGATTTAAGTACGATTGAAGCCCGTACCCAAACTTTAGAAGGATTATCTTCTAAGTTAGCAGAACGTGTCTATGGTGCCGCTGGTGCTGCAGAAGCCAGTGCTGCTGGTGCAGGGGAACAGTCTCATACCCATGCTTCTGGACAAGAAAATGTGGTGGATGCGGATTTTGAAGAAGTAAAAGGCGAGCAGAAGTAAACTATGTCGTCTGATTACTACGCAGTACTAGGGGTTGAGCATAACGCAGACGAAGCGGTCATTAAAAAGGCCTTTCGTCGTAAAGCGATGCAATATCACCCCGATCGCAATCCGGGCAATGCGGAAGCTGAGCATAAGTTCAAAGAACTACAGCAGGCTTATGAAGTATTGTCCGATCCTAAAAAACGCGCGCAATATGATCGCTTTGGAGAAGCAGGGGTCGGTGGTCCAGGTGGCCCTGGTCCTGGTGCTGGCGGTTTTGGTGATTTTGGAGATATTTTTGAGAATATTTTTTCAGATATCTTCGGTGGTGGTGGCCGTCCTGGTGGCGGTGGGAGCACGACTAAGCAGCATGCCCATGGGCGTGATTTGCAATATGAAACACAAATCACCTTAGAGCAGGCAGCCCAAGGTGCGCATGTGCCTTTACAGGTTCCAACGCTGGTCTCTTGTAAAGGGTGCAAAGGCAGCGGGGCAAAAGAAGGGAGCAAACCGGTTACCTGTAAAACCTGTGGTGGGCATGGTCAGGTGCGGATGCAGCAAGGATTCTTTGCTATCCAGCAGACCTGTCCTACTTGTCATGGTCAAGGTCAGCAAATTAGCGATCCTTGCACCGTTTGTAAGGGACAAAAACGCGTTCAGGAAGTGAAAACCTTGAATGTGAAAATTCCTGCTGGAATCAATGATGGTGATAAAATTCGCTTGAATGGCGAAGGGGAAGCAGGGGTTGGTCGTGGACATGCGGGAGATCTGTATGTGATCGTGCATGTTCAAAAACATCCTTTATATACCCGTGAAGGCAATAATTTATATTGTAAAGCACCGGTGCCATTTTCCATGTTGATTTTAGGTGGTGAGATCGATGTGCCGACCTTAGGGCATGGCGCAGTCAAAATTAAAATTCCACCAGAAACACAACCTGATAAAATGTTTCGTTGTCAGGGGAAAGGAATGCGTTCGGTGTATGATTCTTCTGTAGGAGATCTGTATTGCCAATTACAGGTGGAGATCCCTATTGAAGTGACACGGGAACAAAGGGACTTAATTAAACAATTTGATACGCTCGCACAAAGTTCACCCAAGCATTACCCTAAATGGGCAGTTTGGTTGAAGCGATTGACTGGTAGCGATCGATAAGTAGTCAGGCAAGGAGCGCATATGTTAACGGTGGTAGTAATTGGCGCACGTGGCCGAATGAGCCAGGCTTTAATTGAGGGATTGTTAGCGCAATCCCCGATGGTGTTGGCTGGAATTTGTACACGAGATCCTGCTTTTGCAGCAAGTAGATGGACTTTGCCCGCAAGCGTGAAGGTTTCCTCTGATTTAACGCAGTTGTTAGACACAGCGCCCGTTGTGATTGATTTTAGTACGCCAGAGCAAACGGCCGCAATGTTACCCATTTGTATGGCGCAGCAAATTCCGATGGTGATTGGCACAACGGGATTAACACCGGAAACTACAGTACTTTTACAAAATGCTGGAAATACTTTACCTATTGTAGCGTCTGCGAATATGGGTGTTGGGATGAATCTGTGTTTTGGGTTGTTGCAGTTTTTGAAAACCATGTTGCCCAAAGATGCACAATTAGCGATTCATGAAACCCATCATATGCATAAAAAAGATTCTCCTTCAGGTACCGCACAACGCTTGGGGCAGGTTTTAGAAGGGGCAACGGATGACCCTATTCAGTATTCTAGTTTTAGATTGAAGGATGAAATCGGGGTGCATCAAGTGTCAATTGCGTTGGATGGAGAAGTCATTCAACTAGAGCATCGTGCACTGAATAGAAGTATTTATGTGACAGGCGCGCTCAAGGCGGCAGCTTGGCTAGATAAACAGCCCCCCGGGTTATATACCATGTTGGATGTTTTGCATAAAGAGAAAACAGTTTAACTATCATAATCATAATTTTTATTTTTTTTAAAATCACAATCAAGGAGTGAATCACAATGGCCTCACAAAAAATACCAATGACGAAGAAAGGCGAAGAACAATTAAGAGAAGAATTGCAACGTTTAAAGTCTACGGATAGACCCAATGTGATTCAAGCTATTAGTACTGCACGTGAACATGGTGATTTACGTGAAAATGCCGAATATCATGCGGCTAAAGAGCAACAGGCTTTTTTAGAAGGGCGGATTGCAGATCTTGAATATAAACTTTCTATGGCGCATGTAATTGATATTTCAGAATTGGCTTCACAAGACAAAGTGGTGTTTGGCGCAACGGTTGCGTTGAAAAATGCAAAAGATAATGCGTTGACGCGTTATCAGATTGTGGGGGATGATGAAGCAGATTTTAAACAAGGAAAAATTTCTATTAATTCACCGATTGCGCGTGCGTTGATTGGTAAAGTAGTAGGAGATTATGTCGAAGTTCAAGCCCCCGGTGGGGAGCTTGAATATGAGATCACAAAGGTTGAGTATATCTAAACTAGCTTACAGCCTTTGAATATAGGGCTTTTCTTTTTCAGGATTAGCCCTAAATAAAATTGTGCGATTTCCAATATGCTGTACTTTTTCGCAAGACAGTTCAGTGCAGATCTGCGCAATCCAAGTGATTTGTTCTTCTTGGGTTGCAGCAATATCTATCTTTATTAACTCATGCACAAATAAAGCGGTATCAATTTCTGCTAAAACCGCCTCTGTGAGTCCCTTTTGTCCAATTTTGACCACAGGTTTGAGGTGATGTGCACGTGCTTGCAATTGTTTTTGTAGTGATTTTTCCATATAATAGGCCCTCTATCTTTTAGGCCCATGGTATACGATTTTTCGCTTATGGCCAAATTATCTGCAAGTTCTACTCGTTGGTTACAACGACAGCGTCGAGATCCGTATGTGAAACAGGCCCAATCACAAGGCTTGCGCTCGCGTGCTGTTTTCAAATTGGTACAAATCCAAGAACGCGACAAATTATTCACCAAAGGACAGCGGATCTTAGAGCTCGGGGCAGCCCCTGGAAGCTGGAGTTGTAAGTTAAAAGACTGGATAACTTCTGCAGGTCAATTGGTGGCTGTAGACTGTCTAGCGATGCCGTCTATTGCCGGAGTCACCTGTATACAGGGGGATTTTACAGAAGATGCTACTCACCAAGCTATAGAAACCGCCTTAGAGGGATATCAGGTGGATGGTGTGGTGTCAGATATGTTGCCTAATCAAACAGGGGTTTTAAGTGTCGACTTGCCCTGTAGTTATGTCTTGAATGAAGCTGTATTAGAATGTTGTGAAAAATATTTAAAGCCTGGAGGCTTCCTTTTAATTAAGGTTTTACAAGGTTCTGGCTTTGAAAGCTTCATGACACAGCTCAAAACATCCTTTAAAATCATACATTCTCGTAAACCTGATGCTTCAAGATCTGCATCCCGTGAACTTTATTTGGTAGCGAAGGACTATACTAAAGGAATAGGGTAAAATTCTTGCTTCCCCCTGGTGAGCATAAAGGAAGCGTGGCATGATAAGCGGTTAATGGCCGTAGGTAGGACCGAAGGGGTATACGATGAATGATATGATGAAAAATTTACTTTTATGGGTGGTCATAGCACTGATCTTGATGTCAGTGTTTAGTAACTTTGGTCCCCGTAATACCGCCATTAATAAAATGCCTTATTCCGAATTTGTGGAAAAAGTCCACAATGGCGAAATTAAAACTGTAAACATCGATCGTCGTATGATCCGAGCAACGACTCAGTCTGATGACCAATTATCTACCTATATTCCTATGGACGACCCTACTTTACTGGATGAGCTTTTAAAGTCTGGTGCTGTGGTGACCGGTAAACCACCAGAGCAACAAGGGTTGCTCATGAGTATTTTCATTAGCTGGTTCCCCATTATTTTATTTATAGGCGTATGGATTTTCTTTATGCGTCAAATGCAAGGGGGGGGGCGTGGTGCGATGTCTTTCGGTAAAAGCCGTGCACGTTTACTCAATGAAGATCAAGTTAAAGTAACTTTTGCAGATGTAGCCGGTGTAGATGAAGCTAAACAAGAAGTCTCGGAGATTGTCGACTTTTTGAAAGATCCACAAAAATTCCAAAAATTAGGTGGAAAAATTCCACGCGGGATTTTGATGGTGGGAGCCCCAGGAACGGGTAAAACGTTGTTAGCCAGAGCGATTGCTGGAGAAGCAAAAGTTCCTTTCTTTACGATTTCCGGTTCTGATTTTGTGGAAATGTTTGTAGGGGTGGGTGCTTCTCGGGTGAGAGATATGTTTGAGCAAGCTAAAAAATGTGCTCCTTGTATTGTTTTTATTGATGAAATTGATGCGGTTGGTCGTCACCGTGGTGCAGGTTTAGGTGGGGGGCATGATGAGCGTGAACAAACCCTGAATCAGTTATTGGTTGAAATGGATGGGTTTGAAGGCAATGAAGGGGTCATTGTTATTGCAGCCACCAACCGCCCTGATGTGTTAGATAAAGCCTTATTAAGACCCGGTCGTTTTGATCGGCAAGTAGTGGTTCCATTGCCGGATATCAGAGGGCGTGAACAGATATTGAAAGTGCATATTAAAAAGGTGCCTTCTGGAGCGAATGTGGATCCTCGTATTATTGCAAGAGGAACTCCAGGTTTTTCAGGAGCAGACCTTGCTAACTTGGTGAATGAGGCCGCATTGTTTGCTGCGCGTGCGAATAAACGCGTGGTAGAGATGACGGACTTTGATAAAGCTAAAGATGAAATTATGATGGGGGCTGAACGGGGCTCCATGGTGATGACGGAAAAAGAACGCAAGGGAACGGCCTATCATGAAGCAGGGCGTGCGATTGTTGGGCTCAAAGTGCCAGATCATGATCCTGTTTATAAAGTCACGATTATCCCGCGTGGCCAGGCCCTTGGGGTGACGATGTTCTTGCCAGAGCAAGATCGGTATAGTTACAGTAAGCAACGCTTACAAAGTCAGATTTCCAGTCTTTATGGTGGACGTATTGCTGAAGAATTAATCTTTGGTGCTGAATGTGTCACTACAGGGGCTTCTAATGATATTCATC
This sequence comes from uncultured Francisellaceae bacterium, assembly GCA_964524705.1. GTDB lineage: Bacteria > Pseudomonadota > Gammaproteobacteria > Berkiellales > Berkiellaceae > CAZGDB01. The sequence continues at coordinate 124 of CAZGDB010000037.1, read as the reverse complement.
GTGCCACTGAAATTGCGCGTAACATGGTCACGCGTTGGGGCTTATCTGAACATTTAGGTCCAGTGACCTATGGGGAAGAAGAGGGAGAGGTCTTTTTAGGGCATTCTATGAATGTACGTAAAGA
>CAZGDB010000036.1:0-10927 GCA_964524705.1 uncultured Francisellaceae bacterium | reverse complement strand
CCGTCTTCTTCTGGTAAGGACAAATCTAATAATATGAGTGAGGGTAAAAAGAGAGGGTATGAGATTTGAAAATCACTTGCATTTATACAGGCTTTAACGGTATAGCCGACTGCCTCCCCCACAGATTGTAGTAGGTCGCAAATTAATAAATCATCATCTAAGACGAGTAAGCGATTGGGATTTGCGTGAGTATTGTCTGACACCACAACTCCCTTTTTTTATTGCCTGTGTTGACCTGATATTATAAGGATAGTGGGGTTTTTTAGAGAAGTGGTTACTTTTTCATCAAGAAAGTGTAAATTACCAGCTATCTCCCACTAAGACTATCGGTTCTAGAAGGAGAATCCCACGCGGCTTGTTAGGCGGGAGCGTGCAACAATAATTTTAAGCGCCAAGGGGGATTGGTGAGGGTCATTTTATGCAGGCGGTGTTGATAGCTCAGGTCGACTTGCCACCCTGCTTGTACAAAATGTATGATTTGTCCTGCAGTATTGCGGGTGAGCTGGGTTGCCTGAGGGGTAGGGGCGGGCTTTGCCTGTAACCAATGGCTTAAAAAATGAACCGGCAATTCCCAGCCGGTGAGCGCATACACTAAAGCTTCGGCATCTGGGGCTTCATAGGTTTGCCCATCAAAATACGCCGTAACGATATGTGGGGTTTGCACCACCCGGATGGGATGCATACCTAAAGGACCTAATAACTGTAAATCAAATCCTTGTGTGGTTTGGGCATAAAAAAAGTTAGCACTAAATCCATCTTGATGGTGCTGCCCTGCTAAACGGCCTTGCATCGTCCAGGTGGCATCCGCAGTGCGTGAAAAAGTAGTACAGCCTGAGAGCGTGAGTAAACCAATCCCCAGCAGGGCCCTTAAGGCGCTTGAGGTCTGAATTTTTCCATGGTGTCCAGTAACACCTGGTGTTTGGGGGCAGATTGTAAGCCGAGTTGCCAAATCTTTTCGGCAGCTTGATTTTGTCCAAGTTTCCACATTACCTCTCCAAGACGGGCAGCTAACATCGGGTTAGGGGCATGCGTCCATGCTTTTTCATACCACGTACGTGCTTGTTTAAAATCACTTTGAAGATAATACCAGTCTCCTTGTAATTCTAATAGCTTAGGATCTTCAGCGTAGTTGTGAAACCCAGATTGGAGCCATTGGGAGGCACCTGTAAAATCTTTAAATTGTAACATGAGTAAGCCAATCAGCTCTTGTAACTCAGCTAAGTGTTTTCCCTCTAGAGTTAAGATTTGTGTTAAATTACTGCGTAACACCTCCCAGTCTTGTAATTGACGTGCCAATTTAGCACTGCTGGTTAAGAGCGTAGGGTCTTGTGGTAAAAAGAGGAGACCTTTGTTTAACGCTTCTAAAGCAAGTTGAGGATTTTGGTTTTTTTCTAATAAGTCAGCTTTTAATAGTACCACTTCGCGTAGTTCAGCAGGATCGTGTGGATTCGCATTGCTGAGCACCTCTAAAGCGTCTTCATATTTATTTTTTGTCCCATAGAGTTGTGCAGCGCGTAAATGGGCAGCAATATGAAAGGGACCACTTTCTACAGCTTGGTATTCTGTAATAGCCGTTGGCATATCTTGTTCTAATTCAGCTAAACGTCCTAAAAAATATTGGGCTGGATCTCGATGCTCTTCATCTTGTTCTGCTTTTTCTAAAAAGGACTTGGCTAACGCAAACCATTCTCCTTGCATACATAAACGCGCAAGTTGTAATTGCTCAGTAGGATCTTCAGTTTTGTTGACCCAACTTTTTACGCTGGCAAAAATTTGTGCTTTTTGTCCAGATTGTAATTTTAAATCCCAGTATAATAAATGTAAGTCTAAGTTATCTTTAAATTTAGGTAACACACTGTCTAAAAGTTTGAGCGCACTAGATTTTTCATCTTGAAACACTAAAACACGTGCTTCTAAAATAAGCGCATCGGCAGAATCAGGATGTATGGCTAAAATTTGTACACTGCGTGCAAGTGCTGCCTTAGGATTATTCACCATTAATTCAACCTCTCCTAAAGTAGCCTGCATGACTGGTGCATAAGCTGCCATAGGGGTTTCTTGAGATAAACTTTCTAAGAGGTCCCAATAGGCCTCACGTGTATGCGCTTCGGGTAGTTGTTGGAAGAGGGAGAGATAATGTTCAGTCGCATTTTTAGGATCTAACTCATGGACGTTGAGTAAATAAGGGATCGTCGCTGCAATTTCATCGGATTGTAACAAAATAGTTGCAGCAGATAATTGGGCTTCTAAATCGGTTTTATCTTCTGCCCAGATCTGAACTGTGTGACGGGCATCATCATATTTTCCAAATTCTATCGCCATTGCAGTGGCACGTTTGGCAATGCGTGGATCTCGCGTACGCTCACTGAGCTCTTTATACAGTTGTTCTGCAAGTTCAGGTTGATTCCTTTGTAAAGCCAGTTCAGCAGTTAAAATTTTTGCCATGTTTTCTTGAAAAATAGGGTCAGTGTGCGTCAGCATAGGCTTTAAGAGTCGTTGTTTAGGTGTGTGTTCGGTAACTACCTGCGTTACGCTGGAGCCTGCGATTAGCACAACACTTAGACCTAATACTAACCACCACTTCATGTTACGCTATATCCTTGAATTAGAGCCTACCATTCTTTTTTCGGCGCCAATGGGTAAAATGTGAGAAGTTTAAATCAAGAGATTAGTAAGGTGTCTTACAAGTGAAGTGTTGGGTGGTAGGCTTTAACCATAAAACCACGCCCTTTCAGGTCCGTGAAAGTTTGGCACGTGCAGAGCCTGCTTTACGCGTATGGCTACAAGAACATAAGCAGCAGCAAGTGATTGCTGAGTATGTTTTAGTCTTTACTTGTAACCGTGCTGAGGTGTATGTCGTAGGTCGGCAGTTAACGCCTTTTTTAGAGGCCTGCCAAAAATTATGGGCACCTGAGGTCTGGAATTACGCTTATACCTTGGAAGGACTCTCGGCTATAGGGCATTTAATGCGTGTAGCATCTGGGTTAGATTCTCTGATTATGGGGGAACCTCAAATCTTAGGTCAGATCAAAGCTGCCTATCAGGATGCCCACAAACATCAGAGTATTGGAAAGTGGAGCGCTAAGATTTTTGAGCGCACGTTTTCGGTCGCAAAAAAAATTAGAACCCATACTGACATAGGGACTCGTCCTGTGTCAGTTGCCTATACTGCTGTATGGCTGGCTAAAAAGTTGTTTGATCAATGGCAAACCAAAAGGGTCGGCGTTGTAGGTGCAGGCGTGACCGCAAAGTTATTGGCAGATCATCTTTATAAGTTAGGCGTCCGTGAGTTTATATTTTTTAATAGAAGTCAGGTGGCAGCAGAAAAATTAGCGGCAGCCTATCAAGGACAAACCCTACCATTAAGTAGTTTAGGTGAAAGTATTGCGAGCTTAGATGTATTAGCCAGTGCTACCGGTAGCTTAGAGCCTCTTATTACCACCGACATGTTACAGCAGGCTTTATCTGAGCGACAACGCGCAACACCGTTGTTGTTGTTAGATCTGGCGATGCCCCGAGATATCAGTCCTGAAGCAGCAGAGTTGGAAGGGGTATATTTATACAATTTGGAAGCATTACAAAACTTAGTTAGTTTACATCAACAATTACGCGAAGGGGCACAAGCAGCTGCTGAGGTGATTATTCAATCAGAATTGGTGCAGCTAGGTGAATGGTTGACCTTACAAGCCCGTCATCCTACGATTCGTCACTATAGAATTAGTATGGAAGAACATAAACAGCAGATCTTAAGCCAGGCAAAGCGTGCATTAGCCGCTGGGCAAGATCCTGAAAGTGTTTTAGAATGGCTGGCTTATCGGTTGGCACAAAAAACGATGCATGTTCCGACACAATGGTTAAGGGAACCTGCCTGTTTTCCCTCTTTTGAGAAAGAAAAATAAGTTATGAAACAAACATTAAAAGACCGTTTATTTAGAATCAAAGAAAGACATGAAGAACTAGGACATCTCCTAGGGACCCCTGAGATTTTAAATAACACCAATCGCTTTAGAGAATACTCTAAAGAATATGCAGAGCTAGGGCCACTGACAGAAGCCTTTAATGCGCTATTGGCGGTAGAAGCGGAAATTACCGCTACACAAAATTTAATGTCAGATCCCGATTTTGGGGCAATGGCCGAAGAAGAGTTAAAGGATTTAGAAGCTAAACACGCACAACTAGATAAAGTGTTGATGGTGTTGTTATTACCTAAAGACCCTGATGATGATAAAAATGTGTTTGTGGAAATCAGAGCCGGAACCGGGGGCGATGAAGCAGCCTTGTTTGCCGGTGACTTATTACGCATGTATTTAAAGTTTGCGGAAAAAATGAATTGGCAAACTGAACTCATGACCCAAAGTGTGGGAGAGCATGGGGGCTATAAAGAAGTAGTCATGCAAATTCGCGGTCAAGGGATTTACTCTTTACTGAAATTTGAATCAGGCACCCATAGAGTACAACGCGTGCCTGCCACAGAAGCGCAAGGTCGTGTTCATACCTCTACCTGTACGGTTGCGGTTCTACCTCAACAAGCGGATGTAGAAGCTGTTGAGATAGATAACGGAGATTTACGGATTGATACCTATCGTGCCTCAGGGGCCGGTGGACAGCACGTTAATAGAACAGACTCTGCAATTCGGATCACCCATATCCCTTCAGGCCTGGTGGTAGAATGCCAAGAAGAACGCTCTCAGCATAAAAATAGAGCCAAGGCGATGGCCTTATTACAAGCACGGTTGTTTCAACAACAACGTGATAAACAAGTACAAGAGCGTGCTGACTTGCGTAAGTCCTTGGTAGGGACTGGTGACAGATCTGAACGGATTAGAACCTATAACTACGCCCAAGGTCGTGTTACAGATCACAGAATTAACTTAACGCTCTATCGCTTGCCTGAAATCTTAGAAGGCGATCTGATTGCAGTCGTAGAAAGCCTCGTACAAGAAAACCAAGCCTTACTCTTAGCGGCACTGGATACCAGTTCGTGATCTTAAAAGAGGTCTTGGCAGAACTTAAAGCTAAGGCTGTGGATGCCACCGCCTTGCAAGATGGTCTGTATTGGTTAGCCTATTGTTTGGGTAGAAATACCATAGCGTTGTATGGGGATTTAGAACAACCTATAGCAGCTGCACAACTGGCACAATTTTGGGAAGGCTGGCGAGCTTATGTCAGCGGTAAACCTTTGGCCTATTTAGTAGGCACAGCAGCCTTTTGGGATTTTGAGCTGAAAGTGACACCTGCTGTGCTTATTCCAAGACCTGATACTGAAACCTTAGTGCGGGCAGCCTTAGCTTTATCTTTACCCGGTGATGCAGCAATACTGGAGTGGGGCACAGGCAGTGGAGCCATTGCCTTAGCTTTAAAAAAAGAAAGACCACGTTGGCAAGTGATGGCTTTAGATCTGTCCCCAGAAGCCTTAAGCGTGGCACAACAGAATGCAGAGGCATTGCAGTTAGGGATACACCTCATCCAAAGTCAGGGTTTTAATGTTATTCCCAAAAGTTCAGCATTTGAGCTGATTGTCAGTAATCCACCCTATGTCACTGCCGCTGAATGGGCGGAGCATCCGAGCTTGGCCTTTGAACCTTATATTGCATTGGTTTCACCAGAAGAAGGGTTGGCAGATCTGAAAGCCATTATTCAAGAGGGCTATGCCTATCTCAAACAGAATGGGTTCATGCTGTTGGAACATGGGACTGCACAGGGGCCAGCAGTGGCAGCATTGTTTAGAGAAGCAGGATATGAACACATTGTGCACCACAAGGATTATGCAGGACATATTCGTGTTACGGCTGCACAAAAGCTCTAAAGGGTATTTGGTTTTAGAAATGGTGCTCTGCTTGGCATTAGCGGGGGCGATTTTACACCAAGGCTTAAAGTTGTACACCTTAGTGCAAGACCTAACCCTTAAACAAAATACGCTCCTACAACAGGTCTTGGAACAGCATGACACACTTGAGCAATCCTAAAGGTTTTGTCTTATTAGATTTTTTGGTCGCCTTAAGTATAGGGATAGCGTTACTGTGGAGTAGTGGGCGTTGGATCTTGAGCTTTACCGCAATGGCATTACCACAACGTCAGAGTTCCCAGCTACAAACCCAACTATTAACCTTGATGGGATATTTTGATGGAGAGTTTCATGCGGCAGGCAACCAAGGTTGTGCGCCTGCGATTACGCCAGTGACCATCTTGTCTCCCATACAAGCAGGATTTACCAAAGCCTGGTTAAAACGGGTACATCCAACAGCACCTGTGATCTTAATCCAAAAAATGGAAGTGATGCCTACGCGCTTGGGTCAGGATAGTAAGCAGGGGGAATCTCAGATTTCAGTAATGCCAGCAACCACCTGGGCCTTAGGTACACAGTTGTTGATCTCTGATTGTGTGCATCCGGAAGTCGTGGTCTATCAAGGTAAGCATCAAGTGAGTGCCTTAAAGTTTGGACATGCTGCAGGGACGTTGGTGGCACGGCAACAACGGATTGTGTATGCCTTAGCTAAAGAACGCCAGGGTACGGATTATAGTGTGTATCGTTTTGATTTTTCTGAAGGAGAAGGCACACGTAGGGCGGATGCTGTGATAGGGGGCGTTTCAGGGTGGGAGGTCGCGTTGAAGGAACAGCATATTAACATTACTTTTGCGTTAGGGACGCAAAAGGTGCCTTTAAAGTGGCGGTTGTATAATGCACAACGCTAAAGGGTTTGCATTGATTCCGATGTTGGTAGCTTTACAGGTTTTAGCCTTAGTTTATATTGGCGTGTTAGAGGGCTGGCTCCTGGATAGCAAGGCGTTGCAACAGATGCAAAGTTATATACAGCGGCAAGCAGATGCACAACAATGTATGCAGCAAGCGATTGCTGCATTACCTCAGCAGACTGCCTGTTTAAGTACACAGCGCAGGATTCAAATGGAGCCTTCTATTCTTGAACAATATTGGGAATTAGAAATCGCAGCTCCTGCAATGCGCGTCTTTGTCAGATGCACAGCTGATTGCACACAGAAGACCATTCTAGGATGGCAAACTGGCGGTAGCTTGTTTTAGGTAGCATAAGCACGGTATAGTCAAAGTACTCAAAGCAGGAGGCTTAAATATTATGACCAAACCATTAGCAGGAAAAACCGCATTTGTGACTGGGTCTAGTCGCGGGATTGGAAGAGAAATCGCATTAGGATTAGCAAAACAAGGGGCGAATATCGTTGTTGCTGCCAAAACTGCAACCCCACATCCTAAGTTGCCAGGCACGATTCATACGGTTGCTGCAGAAATTGAAGCTTTAGGTGTGAAAGCTTTACCGGTTATGTTGGATATCAGAGAAGAAGCACAAATTCAGGAAGCTGTTAATTTAGCAGTCCAGACTTTTGGGGGCATTGATATTTTAATTAACAATGCAAGTGCAATTAGTTTGTCGCCCACCTTAGCTACGGAATTGAAACGTTTTGATTTAATGTTTGATGTGAATGTACGGGGTACCTTTGCCGTGAGTAAGGCGTGTATTCCACATCTTAAAAAATCTCAGAACCCCCATATTATAATGATGTCTCCTCCGATACATTTAAATCCCAAGTGGTTTGCTAAGCATTTGGCTTATACCATGTCTAAGTATGGAATGAGTTTTTGTGTGTTGGGATTATCTGAAGAATTTAAAGCAGATGGGATTGCAGTGAATGGGTTGTGGCCTAAGACCATTATTGCCACAGCTGCGATAGAGTTTAATTTTGCGAAAGAGTGGTTACAGTCTTGCAGACATCCACGCATTGTTGCTGAAGCAGTTGCTTACATGGTGCAACAGCCCTCCCGTACTTTTACGGGCCAGTTCTGCATTGATGAAGAGGTTTTAACCCTTGCAGGCGTTGAAGATTTTGCACAATATGCCGTAGATCCAAGCAAGCGATTAGTGCCTGATTTATTTTTAGAATAGCATTGTTATGTTGTTGGTTGAATCACTTAAGGTGAGTAAAGAACCTTGACAAAAAAAGTGGGAAATGGAACAGTAAGCGGGCAGTTCTTGGAAAGCATAGCGGAGAAAAAGCCGTTTGTTGTTAGTTTAGTTACTGGGCTCGGTTGTCCAAGAAGTACGCATATTTATCATTAAAAAGGAGAGATACGAATGAGGCAGACTACTAAAGCTTCTTTAGCTGTTGCAGCAATTGCGGGATTAGGATTAGTAATATCCCCTGCTGTGTTTGCAAAACATAACGCGCATCATGCAAAACAAACTGAAACTGTCTCTGCTAAACAAGCGGAAGCAATGGATGGGGAATCTGCATTTTTGATGGATTCCAAAGGTGGAATTAAAATTTTTGACAAGAAACATCATGGGTATTCCTTTGAAGTTTCCGGTCGTTTACACATTGACGAAGTGATGTTTGGTGGAAACGCGTTTTCCCGTAGCGGATATCCAAGTGGCGCTAACATCCGTCGTGCAGACCTAGCCTTCAAAGGTACTTTAGGATGCGGATGGGGTTATGTGACCAGTTTAGAATTTGGAGCTGGTGGCGCAAGTTCTTTTGGTGATACTTACTTGCATTACAGCGGTTTTGAAAACTTAGATATCGTTGTAGGGCAATTCTCTGCACCTGTATCTATGTCTGCAAACACTTCCTCTAACAACTTAATGATGATGGAACGTCCTTTGGAAGTAAGCGCTTTAACCGCTTATAACAACTTAGGGATTCAATTAGGTTCTGCAGGTCAAATGTTTACTGTACGTGCTGCAGTATTTAGCGCCGGTGATGATGCCTCTGTGGACACTGCTAGCTTAACTGGTAGTGATAACTTAGGGGTTGCAGGTCGTGTAACGTTTGCACCTATTCATACGGAAGATTATGCAGTGCACTTTGGTGCGTCTGGTTTATACCAAGACTTGCATAAAACCAACAACAGCTTAAGCTTCTCCACTCGCCCTGAAATGCGTGGTCGTGTAACGCCAGTGATTAGTTCTAACATTACTGCGAATACTGCTAGAAACTACGTGTTAGCAGGTGCTGAACTTGGATTAGGATGGGGCCCTGTAACCTTCCAAAGCGAATACATGCATGTTCATGTGGATGCGCGTTCTGGAACGGTTAAAGATTATGGCTTCCGTGGTTACCATACTACTTTAGGTTATATGTTGACTGGTGAATCCCGTGCGTATAACTTCAAGAAAGGTACTTTTGAAGCGGTTAAACCAGCTTCTAACATGGGTGCTGTAGAAGTTGTAGGGCACTATAGCTTCTTGAACTTAGATGATAACAATTCCGGCGCAAGCTTAGAGCACAACGTTGGTTTTGGTATTAACTGGTTTATGACTGACAACGTACGCTTAATGGCAAACTATATCCATGCGGATATCGACAACCATGCAGCTGCGATTAACGATCGTAAATTGGACATCGTTGGTATGCGTTTACAAGCAAGCTTTTAATTGTCGAAAGATATTTTAAAGTTTGATGTGTAAGCGATACACTATACAAAACCCCGCTTGTCGGGGTTTTGTTTTAAATAAGGGTAGTCAATAAACTATGTTAAAAAATAAAACCATACTCATTACAGGGGCTAGTAGTGGGATAGGGGAAGCCACTGCAGTACAACTTGCCAAGCAAGGTGCCAAGTTGATTTTATGTGCTAGGCGTCGAGAACGTTTAGAAGCTTTACAACAACAGCTAGAACAAAAATATAATATCAAAGTAGAAATTTTGGTCTTAGATGTGCGAGATAAGGTGACGGTAAAGGCAGCAGCGGCACAATTGCCAGCTGTGGATATTTTAATTAATAATGCAGGGTGTGCGCTGGGCAGAGATAATATTACAGAAGCATCCTTAGAAGATTGGGAGGAGATGCTGGATAGTAATGTGAAAGGGATGCTGTATTGGATCCACGCCCTTTTACCAAGGATGCTGGACCAAAAACACGGTCATATCGTCAACATAGGCTCTACAGCCGCTTTAAATGTCTATATGGGGGGTAGTGTATATTGTGCCAGTAAACATGCGGTCCATGCCCTTACCAAGACGCTAGGGCTAGAAGTAGCAGGTACGCCTATTCGGGTGACAGAGATAGATCCTGGGATGGTAGAAACAGAGTTTAGTTTGGTGCGGTTTAAGCAAGATGTCACTAAAGCCAAGAACGTGTATGCCAACATGACGCCTTTAAGCGCACAAGATGTTGCAGATGCCATTTTATATGCCATTACACGGCCGCAACACGTGAATATTGGACAAATGGTGTTGTATGCGACCGAGCAAGTGCAGGGTAGGCCGAGTTAACGGGGTTTATTGGGGGTCATAATATCAACTTCTTCTTCTTCGATATCCTTTTGGGTTCGTGCGGGATTGCGATCTGGTGTTGGAAAGCTTTGTTTATCTCCTGTTGCACCAAAAGAACTGGCGTCAAACTTGATGAGTTCACGGGTTGGTTTTGATAATGCGAGTGTTGAAATTGCGTTGATTTCTTGACGATTCAAACTCAGATATTCGTTATGAATGTTGTTGAGGGTATTCATCGTATCTTCGCCTATTTTTTTTGAAGGCAACCGAGATGAAACTACAGCCCATGCAGTTTGAATTGCTTTGTAGGCGTTTGTGACATCTGTAAGAAGATGTGGATTGTCACGGTTGCGTTTAACATCAGCTTTTACGGCGTCAAAATGATCCATAAAAACCTTCTGATATTGCTGTATATTTACGTTCTCTTTTTTTTCACACAACTCTAAAATGCTCCTCTCAAGATTATTACGGATGGAAAGTTTGACTTCGTATGCTGGCATGGTGTTTTACTCCTAAAAGTCGATTCTTTAACTACTATGCAGCTTAAGTCATTTTTACAATAATGTGTTGATTGTTTTTGCTTGTAGGTGCGCCTGTTTTTTAAAAAAGTTGCAATGAGGTGTCTTGAAATGGTATATCCTAAGTACTCATAGGGTGTAATCGTCTAAAAAAAATAAGTGAG
>CAZGDB010000035.1:0-11531 GCA_964524705.1 uncultured Francisellaceae bacterium | reverse complement strand
GTATGCGTTTTGGTATTGATATGAATACAGACCATACTTTGGAAGAAGTAGGCAAGCAGTTTGATGTAACGCGTGAACGTATTCGACAGATTGAAGCCAAGGCTTTACGTAAATTACGTCAGCCAAGTCGCGCAGAAGAAATGCGCAGCTTTTTATTAGATGAATCTCATTCTGGTGGCAGCATTGCAGCTGGGGATGAGGAGTGATTTTTTAAAAAGCCTATGGTAGACTGCAAATTCTTTAGGGCCTATAGCTCAGTTGGTTAGAGCAGGGGACTCATAATCCCTTGGTCCCAGGTTCAAGTCCTGGTGGGCCCATTCTTTATTAGTTTTTAGCCTCACAGAAGTATCCATACATATGAATGGGTTCATTGTCTACTGTTAAGACATTTTTCTCTTCTTCAATCATAAAACGAATTCTATAGTTTTCATTTAACACCGATTCAAAGGTAGCCTGACTCATGAGGGTATTTGGATAACTGAGTTCACGGTCTACGATACCATCGGGTAAATGCCCTGGGCCATTGGCAGAGAGCCAAGAGGTTTGGCGAATAATTTTTTCATGCGTTTGTGTTAAAGGCATACGTGTTAGATAAATATAAGGTGCTTTAATTGCGGTCAATTGTCTTAATAGGCTTAAAGGTTCAGGACAGTAATTGAGCGCACAGCTGGAGAAGATGAGATCTACAGTAGGTAACGCTGCCGTAGCAGCTGTGATGCTATCAAAAAACTTTAAAGAGGGTGTTGCAAGTTGTTGGCCAGCAGAAGCCATGGTTGGTGTTTCTACAATTGCCCATTGGGCAATCCTATTTTTACCTAAGGCTGTTTGTGTAATGCTATAATGATAGCCGCCACCTCCTCCAAAATCTAAAACATTCAACGGTGCTTGTGTGTTTAAACTACCAAAACCGATTAAAGTTTTTAACACTCCGGCATCAAAACGAGGGTTGTTGGCTAAATTTTCAGCATATAAACGATTTTTTTTAATAACGGTTTCTACTATCGCAGGGTTTTCATAGGCTTGTTCGCTACATTCAGTTAAAGCGGCAGTATACGAAGGATAAACGGAATAGCCCGTATTCTTCCTTTTGAGTAAATCTAAGAGAATGGGGGGGATGCAGCGCTTAATGAGTTGTTTCATTTTTTATTTAGCCCCTTTATAAAATAAAGCAGGCGCTAATAATATCGCTAATGCACCGACCAGTAAGACTTCATAGAGTACGGGATGCCCTGTATAGGTATGGGGTGGCACACAGTTGAGTAAAATGGCTACTACACAGCCAATCAGGCCTGTGCCTGCAACAATCCATAAGGCCATATTGCCTTTACCGACTCTATAAGGGCGTGGCATATGGGAATGCGAAAATCGCAATTTGAGCGCAGATGCAAAGATTAAGATATAGGTTAAACAAATTAAAATAGAAGGAATCGCGGTAAATAATAAGTAAGCATCATCTACTGAAAAGAAAATTAAAACTAAAATAGAGATGGAACTGGTAAAGAGTGCTTGAAAAAATAATAAAGCAATTGGGACGCCTTTTTTAGTGCTCGTGCGTAAAAATTTGGGTAAAAATCCATCTTCTCTGGCCGCAAATAACCCTTTAATAGGCCCAATGATCCAAGTTGCTACGCCTGCAGTAGAACCTATAATGAGTAATACAGCTAATAGGTTAGTAGCCCACCTCATGTTAAATGTCTCAAAGAAAGCTTTAAAAGATTGCATAATACCGGCTACTAAACTGATTTCTTTTTGAGGAACGACTGCTGCAATAGCTAAAGATCCTAATACAGACAGCGTAACGATTAATACAGTTGCAATAGCAATAGATCGTGGATAATCAGTTTGTGGATTTTGGACGTCATTGGCGTGTAAAGCTGTTAATTCCATACCATCAAAACCCAGCATCACAAAGGCTAAAAAAACAATATTATTCAAATCAAAGTTAGGTAACAGTGCATCCCATGACAGTGTAAAGGCAACGGGAGATTGGGTTACCCAAATGCCTGCCAGGCCAATTAAGATAGCGCCTGGGAGAATGGTGCCTAATAGCACGCCTACGGTACTGACTAATCCTGAGAGTTCCATACCAAAACAATTTAGTAGAGTGGCACCCCATAGCACACAGAGAATAATAGATAAGATAAACCAACTGTCTTGTACCCAGGTAGGGTCAAAGAGATAAGCGGTAGTGCTGGCTATAAAGGTGATGAGTGCAGGCAAAAAAGAAACGGTGATCATCCAAAAAATCCAAACACAGACAAATGCCATTCGTTTGCCAAAAGCTGCTTTGATCCAATGGTACATACCTCCATTTTTGGGAATCATCGTCGCTAGTTCTGCACAGACTAAAGCAGAAGGGATTAAAAAAATTAGAGAAGCAACTAAATAAAAAAATAAACACGCAAGGCCTTGATGGGCCATGGTAGGGAAATTACGTAAGCTGACAATCGCCGCAACGTTAATCATCGCTAGGGTAAATACGCCTAAGGCCTTTTGAGAGGGGAGAGTAGTGCTAGATGTCGTCATTTTTTTGACTCCTATCGCTAGTTTAGCCAGGTATTGTGGCAAAATAGGGGCCTAATTGCCAACTTTAAATTGACAGGTAAAAATCTTTTGTTATTTAGCTTTGTAAAAAAAAGAAATCACTATCAAACACTCCCTATCTATAGACAAACAGAAGTTGCCGCTTGTGGGTTGGTCTGTTTACAGATGCTCTTAGCCTATTATGGCAGGTATTATCATTTATCAGAATTACAACAACAGTATCTGGTGAGTCATCGGGGGCTGACTTTAAAGACAGTGGCGGAGATAGCGCAGGCTGAGGGGTTGGTTTACCAGGCGTGGTCCTTATCGGTAGAAGAAGTGTTACGTTTAGAAACGCCTTTGTTGTTAGCTTGGGATCAGAATCATTTTGTAGTCTTGGGTGAGCGTTCTGCAGATGCTTTTTGTGTTCACGATCCTGCTAAGGGAAAATATACTTTAACCAGAGGGGCCTTTGAGGTGCACTTTAGAGGTGTTGCTATGCAATGTGTGCCTGGTGTGGGTTTTGAGACACGTGTTTTGCCTGCAGAAAAAAATACAAAGGCAGATTGGATAGTTCGCGATATTTTTTTTAAAAAAACTTGGCTAAAGATTTTAATCTTGACGGGCATGATGCAAGTAGCACAGTTGATGAGTCCTTGGTATGTACGTTGGGTGGTAGATACCGGGATGCATGCTTCTTGGCAATATTTATTACAAGGCACTGGTATTGCAATTGGGGTAGGGGTTATTGGGGCGTGGGCTGCTTGGCGAGGGCGGGCTTATAGTCAGGCCTTAAAAGACCATTTAACTTTAGGGTTAGTGCAACCTTTAAAGCAGCGATTGTTGCGGTTGCCAGGGGCTTTTTTTGAAAATAGGTGGCTGTGGGATTTAAAATATAATTTTGATGCACATGCGTTATTGCCGCGGGTGATACAGACTAAATTAGAGTTGGGTCTGAATTTAGCGAGTGGGATATTGTGTGCCATCATGATGGCAGTACTCGCATGGCCATTATTTTTAGGCACCAGTGTTATTTTAGGTGGTGTATTGTTTTTTAAACATCAGCAAGCCGCTAGATTGTTACAAGCACAAGAAGCGGCGGCACAATTACAAGCGAGTTTACAAAATCAATGGTTAGAGAATGTGAGAAACATCTCGACCATTCAAGGCTTAGCTTTGGAAGGGCGTCGTACTGAACAATGGTTGGCTGCGTATCGCGAAGCTTTAGAAGCACAGAATAGTTATATGTTGCGTGTTCAGAAAAGAGCGTCCTGGCAAATGGGGGTTTTTGCCTTAGAACAAGTCATGATGGTGTATGCTGCGACCTATTTATTGAAGATAGATGCTTTAAGTTTAGGAACATTTTTTGGATATTTAACTTTGCGGTTTCAGTTACAGGCCAGAGTATTGAAAGGGTTAGATCAGTATTGGGAATTAAAGCAGGCACAGCATGCACAAATGCAACTATCGACTTTTGATGTAGAGGTTCCAGCTGTGCCGATTGATGTTGTCACAACAGTGAAGGGAGATTTAAAAGTTACAGGGTTGAGTTATAGCTATCCTGGAGGCGTGGTATTATTTAAAGATTTATCTTTTGTAGTAACGTCAGGACAATGGTTGTGGATCCAAGGGCCATCGGGGTGTGGTAAAAGTACTTTATTAAAGTTGTTGTTAGGGACGTTACCACTACAAACAGGGTCTATTACGATAGAGGGATATCCTTTGGTTAATATTGCTAAAGGCCTAGTGCGTTATGTGGGAAATGAAGATGCTCTATTACAAGGGTCGTTAAAAGATAACATTATCGGTTTTGAAGCGAGTGTAGACACCACCTGGCTTACTCAAGTATTGCAATGCGCGGGGTTAACAAGTTGGATCCAGAGTTTACCTATGGGATTAGAAACTCAAGTATTAGAGTTGAACCGTGGGGGGCTCTCTACAGGCCAGCGGCAGCGGGTGATGCTGGCGCGGGCGCTGTATGGCCGACCGGCTGTCCTGTTGTTGGATGAGGTGGGGGCACATTTGGAGTGCGAGTTGCAGTCTCAGGTGTTTGCTGCGTTGAAAAGTTTACCGGATTTGACGGTGGTGTTAGTATCGCACCAAGATTGTTCTGGTTGGGCGGATTTAAAGGTGGTGTTGAAGGCTGATAGTACCACTCTAATCCCTGCTTAAGGCCAGCAGCGATTAAGCCTACTACAAAAATAACAGAGGCAGTTGTAGAAAAAAAGGTTGTGGTAATCATTGGTAATAATGTGATGACACTGAAAATAGCCACTAAAGGGGTGGCTGCAATACTGATATCATTTAATAAGTTTTGTAAAAAGCTATGTTGTTTCCGGTATAAAGGGCCCCATAAATGCACGGCTTCAATGATGGAATAAGCAGTTAATGTAAGAATTGCACAAATTGCTAAGGGTAGAGAGACGGTAGTCGCCGCAAACAGGGCAGCATAACAACTGCAGATCACAAATCCAGTACCATAAAGAGAGAGGGCTGTTTTATATTGTTCACGTGTTGATTGATGATTACGATATTGACGTATGGCATTTACTAAACAATATAAATAATAGCCAGCATCTGTGATAAGCCGGAACGGTCCAATAACGCGAATAAATCTTTTTGAAGCACGCATGCCGGGGTACCTTTATTTTATATCTTAATATTACGCGTAGCCAAAAGAGTGGGACTATGCACCAACGCTTGAGCTAATTAGCTTACTTTACCACTGTTGCGGGAAGGTTGTAAAGGGTGGTCGGCGTTATGTAGCGTTAAAATAGAAAGATTGTTGGAACAAGCGAGAGGGTGCAATTAATAGGTGGTTGTGAGCATACGTATCACCTCATTGCGATCTGCTAATCCTAACACAAAGACGTTATCCTTAGGCTGGTAATGTTGATTGCCAGGATGCACGATAATTAATCGATCTAATTTAAGATCGTGAATCGCAATATGCATCGATTTGGTCATACGCGGCATGTCGCTGTATTTAAATTCAAAACCTATTTTTTTACCGTCTTTGACAATTAATAGGTCTAATTCTGCATCGGCGTGAGTCGCCCAAAAGTAGCATTCCACACTTTCTGCTTGGGTGATACGAATCACGGTTTCCAGAGCAAAGCCTTCCCAAGAAGCGCCTAGTTTAGGATGCATACGGAGCTCATCTTGGTTGGTGAAGCCTAACAGGGTATGTAAAATACCGCTATCTCTAAAATAGATTTTAGGAGACTTGATTTGGCGTTTAGAGATGTTTTCGAACCAAGGTTTAAGTTCACGGAGCATAAAAGTATGTGACAAAATATCTAGATAATGTCTAATAGTGGGTTGTGATAAGTTGAGTGAGCGAGCCAGTTCAGAAGCATTAAAAAGGTTTCCATGGACATTGACCAGCATCATCCAGAAGCGCCGTAAATTTTCAGGGCTGACTTGAATGCCCATTCTTTGTATATCATGTTCTAAAAAAGTTCGGATATATTGTTTACGCCATTGGAAACTGATGTTTTGGTCTTCTGCTAAATAGGATCGTGGAAAACCGCCTCTGAACCATAAGGTATTTAGATCTTCAGTTTCGCCATAAGAAAAAGGTGTAATTTCAATATAAGAAATTCTACCGGCTAAAGTCTCTGAGGATTGACGCAAGAGTTCACGGGAAGCACTGCCTAGGATTAAATATTTTTGATTTAATTGTGGGTTATCTACTAAGACGCGCAATAGTGGGAAGATATTTGGTAAACATTGGATCTCATCTAAAATAATCAGATTTTCTAATCCAGATAAAGTGAGTTTTGGATTGGAAAGCCGCATAAGGTCATCGGGGTCTTCTAAGTCAAAGTAGTTAGCCAGCGGCAAGTCAGGGTAGGAGGCAACATAGGCTCTTGCAAGGGTAGTTTTACCGCATTGGCGTGGGCCTAATAAGGCAACAATAGGGGTAACTTTAAAGGCATCGATAATTTGTTGCAGATACGCGATTCTGTTCACAAGAGATCCTTGTAAATTCAAAGTTATACTTTGATTTTACAAGGAAAAAGGTGTTTTTGTCAAGAGATTCTTGTAAATTCAAAATCTGACTTTGAATTTGCAAGGATCTTTTAGGTTTTTCAGAGCCGCATAAAATAAAGTGGTTTTGTGAGTTAGTGGGGGTTGTGCAGATTACGCAGCGCTGCTTCTGATGGGTTGTCGGGTGAGGAGGTTGTGCCAAGACCTTTTTTATCTTGAAGGTGAGCTTTTAATAGTGGTGTTTCGGCGGGGGGCATTTTTTCTAAAGTATCGGGGTTATCGTGAGCGGGGGGTGAGCCTTCCAGGGGTGTGATTTTCGGCTCCATAAACTTTTTATACAGCGTTTTAGTTCCCATAAAAAACAATTGTACACCTGCCATACATAAACTAATGGTGGCCACTATCGCTTGGGTGGGGGGGAAAAAGGTAGCAGCGGTTAAACACCCAAACCCGATAGCACCAAAGGCCAATTTAATTCCAGTAGTAATGCGTTTACGCCAGGCTATCGGGGAAGACATAGTGCCCGCTTTTAGTTCTTGATTTATCCGGAAAAGGCGCTCAATACGACTTTTTGCTTTAAGTGCAATGAGTGCTGTAATGGCGACAAAGCTTGCAATCGATAAAGCCGGAGAAATAATAGTGCCTAAAATACCAATAATGATGAGTCCAATGACCATGGTGGGTAAAATAGATTGTTTTAATTTTTCTTTTAAGGAGATCTGTTGATTCGTCCAGATGCTTTTGATGTCGATTAACTCTAAAGCAGCATAGGCAAAGGTCGCAATAAAAGGAGCGGCTGCACGTATTGCTTGGTTGCCAAAATTTAAGCTCGCATCTAGCGTTCGTACCAGGAGCTTATTATTGAGTAGGGGCTTCTTTTGGTATTCAAGCATGGTAGCGCTTATTTTTTGGACACTCTACTTTGGAGTGTAGTATGAAAAATAACTAACTTGGTCACCAAGAATGGACTACGCTACTAATAATAGATAGTTAAGGTATTAGGAAAGCATATCCATGTGGTATATACACACAAAACAGGGGCTTTTTTGGATTATTGAGCCAGAGCCTGGACAAGAGACGTATAGCTTAGGGATAGGGGAGGATTTGATTGCAGAATATCCTACTGCCGAGCAAGCTGTAGAGAGCGTGCAACATCAAGAAACTGGATATGAAGCTTGGGATTGTGCAGAAAAAGTGAAAATTCCAGGCGCTTTGTCGGAATGGAGACACGGTAAACCTAAAGATTGGGTTTGAAAGATAGATATTTTACTAACTTCATTTTGCCAGAGCCAGTGTTTTAACCTTGTATTGTATAGGGGTTTTAGGCTAAGATACCGCGCAAGTTCGACTATATTCTTTTACTTTTAAGGATTGACTATTATGGCAGCAGCGGCGCAAACCGAAAGCAAACATCCCCTTTCACATCGTGTACAAGTCATTTGTACCTGCGGACAGACCTTTGAAATTGGGTCTACTTTAGCAGCAAAAGAATATCGTTTAGAACAGTGCAATAAATGTCATCCTGTTTATACCAAAGTGAAGAAAACTACGGTAACGGAAGGGCGCGCGCAACAATTTGCAAGCAAATATAGCAAACTAGGTAAAACCCCTGTTGCTGCGGCACCTGTTGTAGCAGAGAAAAAACCTGCTAAACCACGTGCTAAGAAGACAACCACAGACGAAAGCAAGAACGCTAAAGAATAAGAACTTGGTAGGCGCTGCAGGATCTTGCGCTGCTCAAGGGAGATAAGTGATGACTATTTTAACCTTAGAAAAAGCGGCGCTGGATTACCATGAGTTTCCGCGTCCAGGGAAACTAGCGGTAGCGCTGACAAAACCTACAGAAACCCAACATGATTTATCTTTAGCTTATTCTCCCGGGGTTGCAGAACCTGTACGTGAGATTGTTAAAGATCCTGAAAATGTTTGGCGTTATACCAATAAAGGCAATTTAGTTGCTGTAATTTCCGATGGTACGGCTGTTTTAGGTCTAGGTAATGCAGGCCCATTAGCAGCAAAGCCGGTTATGGAAGGTAAAGCTGTTTTATTTAAACGCTTTGCAGATATTGATGTGTTTGATATTGAAGTACAATCGCCTACGTCCCAAGATTTTATTAATACAGTAACGCATATTGCCCCCACTTTTGGCGGTATTAATTTAGAAGATATTCGTGGACCACAATGTTTTGATATTGAACAAGCTTTGATTGAAGATTTGGATATTACAGTTTTTCATGATGATCAGCATGGTACTGCTATTGTTATTGATGCAGGCTTAATGAAAGCATTAGAAATTAAAGGTAAAAAAATAGAAACCGCACGTGTTGTCTGTGTGGGTGCAGGGGCAGCAGGCTTAGCCTCTATGCGTCTTTTGATGCACCTTGGAGTAAAGCGCGATAATTTATGGGTGTTAGATTCTCAAGGGGTGATCCATACTAAGCGTAGCGATCTATCTACTCATAAGTTTGCCTTTGCCAGAGATACAGATTGTCGCACCTTAGATGATGCGATTGTAGATGCAGACGTATTTATTGGGGTATCAGGCCCTGATGTATTAACGGGCGAACAAGTTCAAAAAATGGCGCCAAAGGCAATCGTTTTTGCGTTATCAAATCCAGATCCTGAGATTTCTCCTGCTCTTGTCCAGCAATTGCGCCCGGATGCGATTATGGCAACGGGACGTAGTGATTATCCTAATCAAGTGAATAATGTATTGTGTTTCCCTTATATTTTTAGAGCAGCTTTAGATGTGCGGGCACGACGTATTAATGTAGAAATGATGATAGCTGCGGTTGAGGCCATTCGTGCTTTGGCTAAAGAGCCGATTCCTCCTGCAATTTTAGCCTTATATGGTGAACCAAATTTAGCCTTTGGTCCTGATTATATTTTACCTAAACCGATGGATAAGCGTTTACGGAGTATGGTTCCTGCTGCAGTCGCTAAGGCTGCTATTGATACTGGAGTAGCGCGCTTACCGTATCCCTATTAAAGGATTATTTTTGTTAACTAGAAAAAGGAGTTTCAAATGGCAGCAGAAATTGCAGTGGTCGGATCCGGAAATATTGGGGGTACTTTAGGGCATCTAATCTTACAGCGTCAATTAGCTAATGTGGTGTTGTTTGATTTAAATGAAGGCGTTGCACAAGGTAAAGCCTTAGATATAGCCCAATGTGCCCCTTTAGAAGGTGTGGATTTTAAAATCCGTGGAACCAGTAATTATGCAGATCTGCATAATAGCCAAGTGATTATTGTTACTGCTGGCGTGCCACGTAAACCGGGCATGAGCCGTGATGATTTGCTTGAAGTGAATGCTAAGGTGATGAAGTCTGTTGGGGAAGGGATTCGTCAACATGCCCCAGATGCGTTTGTCATTTGTGTGACCAATCCCCTAGATGCTATGGTTAAAGTATTACAAGACTATTCTAAAGTTCCAGACCACAAGATTGTTGGGATGGCAGGTGTTTTAGATTCTTCTCGTTTTAGAACCTTTTTGGCTTGGGAATTTCAAGTTTCTGTTAAACAAGTTCAAGCGTATGTCTTAGGTGGACATGGAGATACCATGGTGCCTCTAACAGGATTGAGTAATGTGGCGGGAGAAACTTTACAAGCTTTAGTCAAGCGTGGCGCGATTACCGCTGCTCGCCTAGAAGAAATTGTGCAGCGTACGCGTCAGGGTGGGGGAGAAATCGTGAACCTCTTGAAAACCGGTTCAGCCTTTTATGCGCCAGCCACCTCTGCTTTAGAAATGGCAGAAAGTTATCTTCGAGATAAAAAATGTATTTTGCCTTGTGCAGCCAAACTGACCAAAGGTCAGTATGGTGTAAAAGAGCCTTTATTTATAGGTGTTCCTACTAAGATTGGTGCAAAAGGTGTGGAAGATATTATTGAGGTTGCGTTGACACCAGAGGAGCAAACCAACTTGAATGTGTCCATTAGTGCAGTACAAGAACTCAATCAAGTGGTTGCTAAGATGACGTTATAATTGTTTATTTTAAAATAAACTTTCTTCCTCTTCTTCAGGGAATGCCAGGGTCGGATCCGTTTCAGGCGCGATCGTTTCTGGCACTTCTTGCTCCTTAAAGATCTCAATAATCGCATTTTTTTGTCCTGGATAGGCGAGCAAGCCGGTTGCAGGATCTATTTTCGCTTGGACTAGGCCAGGAGGAATCTGAGGGGCAATGACCGGCTTTCCTTGGAGATAGCTGCGCATAAATTCTATCCATAAAGGTAGGGCTGCCTGAGAGCCATATTCTTGTAAGGGTTTGTTTTCATCATATCCCATCCATGTAGAGACCGCGATTTGACTGTTATACCCACTGAACCAGGCATCCATTTTGTTATTGGTGGTCCCTGTTTTACCAGAGAGATCTGGCCTGCCTAAGGCTAAGGCTTTGCTGCCTGTTCCGCGATGGATGGCATCTGCCAATATAGAAGTAATCATAAACGCAGATTGTGCACTAATAGCACGAGGAGCTCTAAATTCAGGTAAAGTACAGTCTTCACAGGCTATTGTGGGATGGGCTTCAAAAACAATTTTTCCAGTTCTATCTTTGATTTGGCTAATAAAATACGGTGTGATTTTAAAACCGCCATTAGCGAAAACGGCATATGCGGTAGCCATTTCCAAGGGGGTTGTGATGCCAGTTCCGAGTGCTAAAGACAAACTTGGGGGTAGTTGTTTTTTTTGAAAACCAAAACGTTCTAAGATGCTAATGGTTTTATCAATCCCTACAGTTTGTAAGAGACGAATAGAGACTAGATTACGAGAAAAGACAAGGCCATCGCGTAGACGGGTAGGACCATAAAATTCACGGGTATCATTTTGTGGCCGCCAGAGTGCTCCTTTTACAGAGGGGTCTTCTAAAACTAAAGGTGCATCATTAATAATTGAAGCTGGTGTCCAACCGCTTTCTAATGCTGCAGCATAAACAAAGGGTTTAAAATTAGATCCTGGTTGACGGGTGGCTTGAGTTGCACGATTAAAAGGACTTAGGTAAAAATCATATCCTCCCACT
>CAZGDB010000034.1:8871-13008 GCA_964524705.1 uncultured Francisellaceae bacterium | reverse complement strand
ATTCCTGTAGCGCAACCTGGGGAAAAGTTACACTACTTAAATAAAATTTGGGGCCTGTCTCTAAAGAAAGTATCACTGAGGCCTCAGTTAACCCTTTATTTAACAACACCTGATGTGTTGTAAAATGGGCATCTGCATACCCTTGTTGGGTTAAAAAGGTAATCAGTAACCGCTTGCTGCTCTCATGCACAGAATGCACAAAAACTTCATTGGTATGCAACAGATAAAGGTTGTTTATATATCGTAATAGCGGATCTGATTTACCTTCACCTTCTAAAGTTAATTGAATGCGCTTCACACGTACCGGCTCGTTGAGGGTAATGTTAAAACTCACCACCGCAGGACGGCTAGACACAACCTTGCTGGCAATCTGTGCTTGATAATATCCCAGGGTGTGCAAACGCTGCCGAAGCTCCGCTTGAAGCTGCGTGACGGTCTCCTCAAAGGTGGTATTGTCCGCAATACTGTTAGGCTCTAAAGCTGTGTTTAAACGCTCAATTAGCCCCGCAGATACCCCCTGTAGTTGAACACTAATAGGTTGGTCTGCAAAGGCTGTCAGCGGATAAAGGAGGAGGCTTGCAGCTAAGAGAAGCCGTTTAGGCATCTTCCCAGCTCAAGGTACCACCAGCTTGATATTCAATGACGCGTGTTTCAAAGAAGTTTTTCTCTTTTTTGAGGTCGATCATCTCACTCATCCAAGGGAAAGGGTTGGTCGCACCAGGATACTGTTCTGGTAACCCAATCTGAGCACAACGACGGTTCGCAATATACTCCAGGTATTCTTTGAACATCACAGCATTCATGCCCAAGATACCACGTGGCATGGTATCCACTGCATATCTGTACTCAAGATCTACACCCGTTTTAATCATGTCAATGATTTCACTTTGGAACTCAGCTGTCCATAGATGTGGGTTTTCAACCTTAATTTGGTTAATCACATCCACCCCAAAGTTTAGGTGCATGGATTCATCCCTTAAGATGTACTGGAACTGCTCTGCAGTACCCACCATCTTATTATGACGCCCTAAAGCCAATACTTGGGTAAAGCCTACATAGAAGAAGATACCTTCAAAGACGATATAAAAGGCAATTAAATCCCTTAACAGTCGTTGATCTGCTTCTGGTGTACCGGTTTTAAAGCTTAAATCTGCCAAGCTTTCAGTAAAAGGGAGTGCCCAAGAAGCTTTATCTGCCACCACATCGATTTCATGGTACATATTGAAGATTTTAGCTTCATCCATCCCCAAGCTTTCAATGACATATTGATACGCATGGGTGTGTAAGGCTTCTTCAAATGCTTGACGTAAAAGATACTGACGGCACTCAGGATTAGTGATATGACGATATACCGCTAACACTAAATTATTAGCCACCAAAGAATCCGCAGTAGAGAAAAACCCTAAGCTACGTTCGATAATCATACGCTCATCAGGTGTCAACCCATTAGCAGAGCGCCACAAGGCGACGTCAGCTGCCATATTGATTTCATTCGGCATCCAGTGGTTGGCGCAAGCTGTTAAATATTTGGTCCAAGCCCAGATGTATTTGAAGGGAACCAACTGGTTCAAATCAGCCTTGGCATTGATAATACGTTTATCTTCCACCTTAACTCGTTTTAAAGAAACCTCTGCCATTCTTATGCTCCTTGAAGCTATATATTTAATTCTCTCAATTACTTAAACATTACTGACAAGCTTCACAACTTGGGTCATCAATAGGACAAACCTGAGGCTGTTGTGGTTCTACTTGTACCGCATTATGAACTCCAGCTTTGACCGTGGATTTCTCAGGATCTGAAGCCCCCAAAGTTCTGCAGTAATAGGTCGTTTTTAAGCCACGCAACCAAGCTAAACGGTATAAACTATCTATAACTTTACCAGAAGGCTTTGCAATATAAAGGTTTAAGGACTGACTTTGGTCTATCCATTTTTGACGACGAGAACCTGCTTCAATTAACCAAGCAGTATCAATCTCAAAAGCAGTAGAGTACTTCAGACGCAAAGCAGCTGGAATACGAGTGATGTTTTGTACACTACCATTGTAGTATTTCAAATCATTCACCATCACATCATCCCATAATCCTAAAGCTTTAAGATCGTTAACTAAGAATGAGTTGATGACCGTAAACTCCCCAGAGAGATTGGATTTCACATACAGGTTCTGATAGGTCGGCTCAATAGATTGAGAAACGCCACAGATGTTGGAAATCGTCGCAGTAGGGGCAATTGCTAATAGGTTAGAGTTACGAATACCCTGTTTAACCTTGTCACGCAGACTATCCCAATCTAAACGCTTGCTCGTAGACATCTCTAAGTAACCCTTACGGTAAGCTTTGAGCAAACCAATAGAGTCTATAGGCAGTATCCCTTGGTTCCACAAGGAACCCTTAAAGGTTTCATAACTACCACGCTCTTTAGCTAATTCCGCAGAAGCATCAATAGCGTAGTAACTAATGAGCTCCATACTTTCATCTGCAAAGGAGACTGCAGCATCTGAAGCATAACTGATGTCTAGTTGATATAGCGCATCCTGAAAACCCATTAACCCCAATCCTACAGGGCGATGCTGCATATTGGAGTGCTTGGCTTGTGGGACTGCATAGTAGTTAATATCAATGACGTTATCCAACATACGTACTGCAGTTTTAATAGTGCGCTGTAGCTTTTCCTTATCGATGCCATCTTTAGTCAAATGCTGCATCAAGTTAATACTGCCTAAGTTACACACCGCAATTTCCTCAGCAGAGGTATTAAGGGTGATTTCAGTACATAAGTTAGAACTATGTACCACACCACAATGCTGTTGCGGAGAACGCATATTGCATGGATCTTTAAAAGTGATCCAAGGGTGACCTGTTTCAAAAATCATCCCTAACATCTTACGCCATAAAGCCACCGCAGAAATACGCTTGAAATTAACAATTTTGCCTTGGTCTGCTAAAGCTTCGTATTGCGTATAAGCATCCTCAAAGTCTTGTCCATACTTTTCATGCAAGTCAGGCGTCTCATCAGGGGAGAACAAGGTCCAATCGGCTTGCTCAGCTACACGACGCATAAAAAGATCTGGCACCCAGTTTGCAGTATTCATGTCATGGGTACGACGGCGCTCATCCCCCGTGTTCTTACGCAATTCAAGGAACTCTTCGATATCTAAGTGCCAAGTCTCTAAGTAGGCACATACAGAACCTTTACGCTTGCCACCCTGATTCACTGCAACAGCAGTATCATTGGCAACTTTTAAGAAAGGACCCACTCCCGAAGACTTACCATTAGTCCCCTTAATACGTGCACTCAAGGAACGCACAGCAGTCCAGTCATTCCCCAAACCACCCGCATACTTGGAAAGTAGGGCATTATCTCGAATCGCATTAAAGATCCCAGATAAATCATCCGGTACTGTTGTTAAGAAACAACTAGAGAGCTGTGGTCTTAAAGTACCTGCGTTAAATAGAGTAGGTGTAGAAGTCATATACTGGAAGGAAGATAATAAGTCGTAGAACTCAATAGCTCTGGCGTTCTTATCCTTCTCATTAATGGCTAAGCCCATAGCTACACGCATAAACAAAGTCTGTGGTAACTCAAAACGCGTACCATTACTGTGTAAGAAGTAACGGTCATACAAGGTTTGTAAACCTAAGTAGTTAAACTGAAAATCTCTGTCCGCTTGGATATGGTTCGCTAAACGCTCTAAATCAAAGGTCTTTAATTCAGGGGATAGTAGTTCTAGCTTAATCCCTTCGTCTATAAAGGCTTTAAAGAGCGCAGGGTAAGCCTTGGAGTAAGCCTTCATACCAGAAGGTACCGGAATGTTTAAGAAGGTCGCAGCTTCAGCCCATAGGTCATTCAATAATAGACGGGAGGCCACTAAGCTATAATTAGGCTCAAGCTCAATTAATGGACGAGTGCTCAGAATTAATGCTTTACGTAGGTCTGAGATCTTGATTCCATCAAACAACGCACGCACTGTGTCATTGAAGATTCTATTTGCATCAACATCTTTTAACCCTTGTACCGCATCAACAACGATGTCTTTTAACCATAAGGTATCTAAGTTTTCAAGCTGACCATTGGCTAAAGTGACGCGAATAGCAGATTCTGGAGCAGGGGAGGCAACAGATTCACGTGCACGACGACG
>CAZGDB010000034.1:0-8857 GCA_964524705.1 uncultured Francisellaceae bacterium | reverse complement strand
AGCATCAAGACGCGCTCTACTTGGTCCTGAATATCTTCTACATGAACCATACCATCGTAGTTTAAACGACGACTCAAAGCCTCTACAGCCTCGTTGGTCATGCTTTTTACTTGTTCTTGGACCCGTACAGAGTTTTTGCTCTGGTCACCCTCAACAGCCATAAAGGCTTTAGTGATAGCTAGTGTGATCTTATCGGCGTCAAAAGCAACAATTGCTTTTTCACCTGAAGCTTGTGGGTTTCTTTTTAAAACATACAACTGACCCGGTAATCGTTCTGTTTTCGTGTCAGATTTTCCGCGTTCTGCGGCAACCATTGTACTCATGTAATTTTCTCCTTCCCCACGTGCTGAATTGTCTAGGCACCCTGATTCTAAAAATTGGAATTCAGGTAACAAACCTCAATATATAGCGTTCTGAATTGCTATACATACAAGATAGTGCGCTCGGGGGGCGATTACAAGTGGATAACCTGGGGGTAACTTGTGGATAATAACTGGGGTATTTATCTGCCTTAGGGGGGCAAAAAAACAAAAAACCAAGTGCCACAAGGCTTGAGGGATGACCAGTTGTTTACTGGACTCAGAATAAAAATTTTCTCATAAGGCAAAGAACTAAATAGTAAAAAGATAAACCTATTAGGTTGGTCACCTAATAAAAAACCCAGTCGGTATTTCTACTGACTGGGTTTTGAAAGGGACCTTAGTGCGATTAAGCAGTTACAGTACCTTTTAAGTATTCAACCTGGCTCTTGATGAAATCAGGGGAGCGGAAGGTGATGGACAACATGGATAAGCCATGTAAGGAAGACAATAAACTGAAGGATAAGTTTTTAGCTTCTTCAGAAGTACGACCCATCAAGGTGTATTGTTCTTCGGCCCATGATAAGAGTTCTTGCATTAAGCAGGTAGCTTCTTTAGCGATATCCCCACCTTGTTTGCTTAATTCTTGGCATAAGTTACCTAAGCTGTCACCATCAACTACTGCATTTTCAGCTGCATCTGCACCATGAAGAATGAAGGCTACTAAACGTTCAGCAGGTGTAGCTAAAGCATTCCACTGGGCTACCAAACCTTTGATTTTAGCTTTACGACGTTCAATTACAGCCGCTACGATGGCTTCTTTGGATTTGAAGTAGTAATACACGTTCCCTAGTGGTACTTGTGCTAATTGTGCAATCATTGCTAAAGTCGTGCTGCTCACGCCTTGTTGTAAAAATAATTTACTTGCAGCTTCAATTAAACTTTCGCGTTTTGGGTTAATCTTTGCCATTTTAATTCTTCTCCTAAGATTTTGTTAAATAACTAAAAAGTTCGCTATTGAGCCCATTATACCTAATAGCATTCCAATGTAAAGGGGTTAGCTAACATTTCTTTGAGAACTTACATTGGTAAGTATATATTAATGAGTTGATTAACTTGCATGTGCACGTATTTTTAAATTACGCTTAAACAAATCAAGGTGTTTCGATTTGTGGGTAGTGCTCCAAAAAAAATAATCTTGCTTTTTTCTGCTTAATTATGTTAGTGTTAAAACTAACTTATATTTATGACATTAAAAAAACATTAAGAGAGGTAAAAATATGCCCCGATACAACCAGAGCGTACCTTTAAGTGCATTTCAAAAAGCCACTATATACCCTGGGTTTGTCCTTGGCGCGGTCGCATTAGCGATTACAGGAGGGTATGTTTTTGGAGCTGGCGCTATTTTGGGTCTTTCTGCACAAGCCTCTTATGCCCTGGTTGCAGGTAGTACGACATATCTTAGTGGCGTTGGTTATGGGGTACTGAATGATGTTTTAGCAACTGGGTACTCCTTGATTTATTTTTCTAGAGGTCATCGTCCAGATCCTCATAATCCTCGGCAAGGTTTCACCCCTATAAATTCAGATAATCGTTTTGCAAATGCGTTTGCATGGGGTTTTGCAGCTACTGTACCGCTGGTTGTGGTGGCCTCGATTGGCATTGGTTTCTATGCTTATTTAGCATTTCCTGTGGCCTCTTTTTTCTTACCCGCATTAATGTTGGGCGCATTGACGGCAGTGGGAGTGGGGGAAATTATAGCTGCGCGTTTTACAAAAAATGCTCTGGAAAATAATCCTTCACAAACAGGCTTGGATTTTCAAATACCTTTTTATGACCACCAAACAAAACAAATGCTGAATACTCCTAGTGCCTGGGCGAATTGGCAAAGTTGTGGTGCGCGCAATTCGTTTGGGTATATTGGATTGCCACTTTTAGTTTTAGGGATTGTCGCGATAACCTCTTTTGGATTGATGCCAATGATTACTGTCCCTGTTTTACTTACAAAAATCGTATGGGGTATAGGTGCTGCGATTTTTGCTTTAGGGGTTAGGCACACTATTAATCATAGCGAAGAAGGACGCACACTTTCCTCTTCTGTTTATACTGACAGAAGACTTGAACAACAGTCGCATCTTTCTCAGGATGATAAGAATTTAGCTTTGTGCTTTAGGGTTTTCTGGGACGGCATAGAAAGTAAACAAGGGGAAACTCGTATGGAAGAACATAGATTGTGGGGACAGCGACCATAACGTCATAACGCGTTTCGCATGGAGTATATATAAAATCCTACGAAACGTCTCCTTAAGTGATGCATAAGTGGTGGTTACGAAGAAAGATAGACCCGGAACAGAAACTAACAAGACCTGCATCACTTGTTGGTTTGGGCGCTGAACTGAACAAAACTGGTCCTGGTAAGGCTCAAGACGATCCTGGTCAAAGCAGCAATTTATCACCACATAGATAAATGAACAGCAAAGATCGCAGGGGCTCTAAGCCCCTGTTTCTTTTTATAGTCCGCGTTAAGCCTTAAAGTTTTTTTCCACAAAACTCCAGTTCACCAACTTCCAAAAGCTTTCTACATACTTAGCCCGTAGGTTGCGGTAATCAATATAGTAGGCATGTTCCCAGACATCACAGGTTAATAAGGGCGTATGGCCTGTAGTAAGTGGGCATTGGGCATTAGAGGTGCTTTGCAAGCTTAAAGCGCCGTTTGCATCTTGTACGAGCCAAGCCCAGCCAGATCCAAAAGTCGTAATTGCGCATTGGGTGAATTGTTCTACAAACGCTTCCATTGAACCAAATTGCTTCACAATAGCTGTATATAAAGGACTGGCTGTGCTCAAAGGTTGTGCGTTAGGGGTTAAGCAGTTCCAGTAAAAACTATGGTTCCAAACTTGGGCTGCGTTATTAAAAATACCACCAGTACTGGTTTTTACTATTTCTTCCAACGAAGCATTCGCTAAAGGGTTGTCTTTAAGTAAATTATTTAAGTTGTTTAGATAAGTTTGATGGTGTTTTTCATAATGAAAACTTAGCGTCTCACTAGAGATATGGGGCTCTAAAGCAGCCTTATCATAGGGTAGAGGGGGAAGGGTAAAAGCCATATTGTACTCCTGTAAATGATTTTATGGTCAAAGCGTGTTAGAGTTTACGTCTTTTTAGTGAAGGAGCAAATAATGGATGTTATTACCAAGATTGAAAATCAATTGAGCACCCACCCTTTAGTATTATATATGAAGGGGACCCCTCAGTTTCCACAATGTGGGTTTTCTAGCAAAGTTGCGGCCATATTGAAGGATTGCGGCGCTAGTTTTGCATACGTTAATATTTTAGAGGACTTTGAGCTCAGAGAAGCCCTAAAAACCTATTCTAAATGGCCTACTTATCCTCAGGTTTACCTTAAGGGTGAATTGTTGGGTGGTTGTGATATAGTTAGTGAGCTTTATGATAATGGCGAACTTAAAAAACAACTAGAAGCTGCAGCGTTATGTGTTGCACAACCACAGATAGTGGCTGCGTAGCATTTAATAAGGTGGTATACTCAATTTTGTTCTATGTTTGTGCAGTCAAAGGAGTACTATGATGAGTTTAGTTACACAAAAAGCCCCTGATTTTACCGCAGCGGCAGTTTTAGCCTCCGGTCAAATCGTTACAGATTTTAATTTACATAAGACATTGAATGGCAAGTACGGTTTGTTATTCTTTTATCCTTTGGACTTTACATTCGTATGTCCTTCTGAACTCATTGCGCTTCATAACCGTATGGAACAGTTCAAGGCACGCGGTATTGAAGTGATTGGTATCTCTATTGATTCTCAGTTTACACACCATGCATGGAGAGATACCCCTCGTTCCAAAGGTGGAATTGGTGCATTGGATTACACCTTAGTATCTGATTTACAACGTTCCATTTGTCAAAGCTACGGTATTGTTCATCCTCAAGCAGGAGTCGCCTTACGTGCAGCCTTTATTTTGGATAAAAACCAAATCGTTAAAGCGCAAATCGTGAACGATCTGCCTTTAGGGCGTAACATTGATGAACTGTTACGTACCTTTGATGCATTGCAGTACCATGAAGAGCACGGCGAAGTCTGCCCTGCAGGTTGGAACAAAGGTAAACAGGGTATGAAAGCCACAGCTGCCGGTGTTGCAAGCTATTTGACAGACAATGAACAGGCTCTCTAATTGATGAGGGGATAGGGTGATAGAATTAAAGGCTGCTGCCAAACGGTTTAGGGGTTTTTTACCCGTGGTCGTAGATGTGGAAACAGGAGGATTAGAATCCTCCACAGATGCGATTTTAGAATTGTCAGCAGTCCCTCTTACCCTTACTGAAATTGGAGATTGGGGCCTAGTCCCCAATCCTTCTTTATACCATTATCATGTTCAGCCTTTTGAAGGGGCTCATTTAGATCCCGAGGCATTAGCCTTTAATAAAATTATTCCCAATCATCCGTTTAATAACGCATTATCTGAAAGTGACATGCTGACAGACTTATTTGCTAAATTAAAACCTTTACTCAAAGCACATAATTGTCAAAAAGCTATTTTAGTGGGACATAATGCGTGGTTTGATTTAGCATTTTTAAATGCGGCATGTAAAAGAACAGGGATAAAAAGCTTATTTCATCGTTTTAGCAGTTTTGATACAGCCACGTTGGGCGGATTAGCTTATGGACAAACAGTATTAGCAAAAGCTGTCTTGGCAGCGAAATTACCATTTAACATCAGTGAAGCACATTCTGCACTATATGATGCAACGATTACCGCAGAACTGTTTTGTAAAATCATTAACACTTGGGACGGAATCCAAAAAAACATAAAGAGAGCATAGTGCCTAGACGTCTTGATCAATATCAGATTGTTGAAAAGTTACCAGACGAGGCAGTTGGTGTACATCAGGTATATATTAGAACTAAAAAAACTTCTGTAGATACAGAACCTAAAACCGCGAAACATAATTATCACTGGTATAGTAAAAAAATTGAAGTAGAAGACGTAAATAGAGTCTTTAACACGCAGAATGTGAATATTGCTTTCTATAAAGCACAAATGAGACTAAAAAATCGCAATATGGCTAAACGTGAAGTGTTTGCGCAAGAGTTGTTTCGGTTGTTGTTAAACAAGCAACCAAAAACACGTTATGTTGCAGATAGAAATCATGAAAGTTATGTCTTTTCTAAAGAAGTCGTGGGCTTTATAACTTTTGCAAACTATCCTACTGGGATTGCTGGGCTCCGTGATGATATATTAGACGGGAAAGTCAAAGGGTTAGGGCGAGCATTAGTCGCATCTTTGTGGATTAATGAAACAGATTTGCATTTTGGTAACATTGGTGTGGCGGGAGATGAAGTAGTCAAGCTCGATGGCGATCTGGCATTTGGTAACTTAAATTCTTTTTTAGAAAATAAGCTTTCTGATAGAACAAAACCTTTGGAAGCAGTAGATCTTAATTTATTGCCTTATACTTATCACTATGGAGCATGGAATTGGTTAGATTTGCGTGTGCATAGTAAAATAAATTCCATCCCTCCAGTGTTGGTGTGTGACAAGCTTCGTAAAAGTGAATTGTTTCAGCAAGAAGTACATGAAGAGCTTTTGCGTATTTTATTGTTATCTGACGATATTATTAAACTAATAACAGGTTTTTATATTATAGATCCTTTAGAGCAAGATGTTTTAAAAAACGCCTTAATTACGCGCCGAGTAGAATTACTACAAGCGGCGCTTGGTAAAAAAAACTTTGTTTCCTATTTAAAAACAGAAAAATGTCAGCAAGATTTTATTAAATACAAAAAATATTTAGAGGGTTTTAAAATTAGTGGCATGCAAGAGTTATGGTCTCCAAGTCTTGCTGTAAAATTAGAAATTTCTTTTAATTTTCTGTTGCTCTCAGCCGAAAAACAAGCTCAAGTGGCGGAAAAGGCTTTGTCACAACAATCATCGCAACTAGTGCTGACACGACAATTAGGAGTTGCTGACAGATTGCCACCATTACTGCCTCACCAAGTATCAAAACGGGTTCCTGGTCTCCCAAAGCCGTGATTACTACGCATTAAAATTCTTTTTTGTAAAGAGGATATCTTTTGTAAATTCTACTAATCTTATATAAGAGTGTTCAGACCAAGAGGTCTATTATGTTACGTTCGGTCCCACCACAACCACCAGGTGTAGTAATTACTAAAACAGATGAGGTGCAAGCCAGAAGGGCAGTTATTGCACAAGAATTTTTACGGATTATTCTTGGCGGCGGTCAACCTAAAGCAAAATATCTAGAGTTATCTAATGGGCGACATGGTGTGAGGATTGAAGACACCCCAGGGTGTGAACCATTTAACAAGCAGCATGCCGTTAGTGAAATTAAAGAAAAAATTCTAGGTAGGGAAGTAAAAGGGTTAGGTCAATTATTGGTGGCATGTTTGTTTTTAAATGACACCGACGTGCCGTTAACTTCTTTAAAAATAGTCTCTAACCGGGTGATCAAAATAGGTACAGAATGTATATGGAGGGGGGATGCACCCTGCAAAGATACAATTGAGGCTGTAGATTTAACGGTATTGCCATTTTTGGCAAATCATGTGGCTAAAAATTGGCTAGATAGGGTTATCAATGGGCATATGCCAACTTGGCCTATTCTGGCTTGTACAGAACTCAAAGAAAATCCTCATTTTATGACTGAAGTCAATGAGGGTATCTTAAGATGCTTGTTATTGTCGGATGATTTTATTAAAGGAGAGGTTCGAAAATACACAAACAGCCCCTTTGAGACGCAACGGATCGTTTTAGAATTAATGCTTCGTAAGCGAGATTTGCGTAAAGCGGCACTTAATAAACCTACCTTTGTAGAGTACATACAAACTGTGGCGGCACAACAAACTTTGTTAACACAACAGCGTATTATTATAGTGCCCCCGATAGAGGATAAGCGAGAGGCGCTTTTTCTAGATTTACGTAGTGATGCTTTCCATCTGAGCCATGCAACCACGTTACCACCATTAAGGAAATCCGCTTCAGCGCTACAGCTAAAACCCACTTTAGTTTTCAAACAAGTTTCAGATAATACGCTCCCAGAACTAAAACTGCGTAACAATAATCGAACTACTCACTCTTAGATACAATAAAGGGCCATAAATGGCCCTTTATTGTAGAACTAAGTAGATTAATGAGAACCCGGTTTCCTTCTTCTTTTGCGGAGGTCTTCAGGAGGCTTGGTATCTGTATTCTTGCTTAGTGCAGGGTTAGCAAGGTGGCCGCCTTGATTGTCACTTGGTGGCGCGCCGTTTGGCTCTCCAGTCGGCACTGCTGGTTCTAGTTTATAATTTCTATATTTATAGACTAGACGGGCAGCCCATTGCACGATATCCAATGCTGTCGCAGCAGCAAAAGTACCGGCGATGGTAAAGCCAGAGATTGATACAAAAGGAGTAGCACACAACATACCAACACCCGCAATTGCTAAACCTAATCCAAACAATTTTAGATTAACACTGAGCATTTTAGAGAAGCGAGTACGTCTGATCCCATCAGCAAAAACGTGACTAGCGTTATTCCCAAATGTTTGCTGTAAGTGTTTACGACGCATCCAAGTCAGATACGCATAACCAGCTAAATGCATAGCGCCTAATCCAAGTGCGGTTGCGCTATGTTTGAGTGCAAGACCTATAAAGGGGAGAGGGCGTTCTAAAAATCCACGGACACCAACAGGTAAATGTTCAAATGCAGAACCAAGGGCAGTACGTGCGATGCGTAACCCTGTGTCAACAACCGGGATAGTTAAATTGGTTCGTTGTGAGAAAAAATGATTTGCTAAAGTGTAAGCAAATTTACTAACGACCCATGCACAAATTGCTAGCACTGCTATGTCTGAAATCAGAATAGCACCAACAACCGGCTCAGCAACTGCAGCGGCCAGACATATAAATGGTAGGACATCGCGGCAAAATTCAAAAACCTTTTTAGGGGCATCGTAAATAAGTTTTTGTCGTACTTTTGGGATCATAATATACACCTCTCTGATATACCGTCTTGCATTACACACCTTTATAGGAATCTTGTAAACATAATCCTTGCATTTTTTGTTAATTTCTATAGAATTGCTAGCCCAATTCAGCGGCAAGTAGGGCTGGGGTTAAGTTTTTCTTAGTGAGTGCATTAAATTCCTTGATGATACGCCCTTCCCTTAACAGTAGAATCTTGTCTCCATAGGATAGGGCATGCTGCATATTGTGGGTAATGGCTAAACAAGTACGCCCTTCGGCGCACACGAGTGTATAGGCAAGCTGCATTACCAACTCCGCCATATTGGGATCTAAAGCAGCTGTGATCTCATCCAAAAGTAATACTTTAGAGGGCCTTAACAAGGCCATGATTAAACTCAACGCTTGTCGTTGTCCACCTGAAAGGTGAGTGACGATGGTATGCATCTTGTGTTCTAAACCCATACCTAATAAGGCGACTTGTTTTTGTAACCACAGAGTCTTTTGTTTATTTTTAAATAAAGTTAATCTTCTAGTGGAGCCCCGTTTATAAGCAAACGCGACATTTTCTAAAACGGT
>CAZGDB010000033.1:0-13192 GCA_964524705.1 uncultured Francisellaceae bacterium | reverse complement strand
TTTAAAAAAGAAGAACAAGTCCAGGGCGATTTATATTATGCGATTGTTGATGAAGTAGACTCTATTTTAATTGATGAAGCGCGGACCCCATTGATTATTTCAGGGCAAGCAGAGCACAGTAGTGAGCTATATGCCTTAATGAATATATTAGCCCCCAGTTTAGAGTTGGGTGTGGATTACACGATTGATGAAAAGTCTAAGCAAAGCTATTTAACCGAGGCAGGACATCAAAAAGTCGAAGAAAAGCTTGTGGAGATGAAAGTACTCAGTTCGGGGCAGCATTTATACGAAGCTGCGCATATTGGGTTGGTGCATCATTTACAGGTAGCATTAAGAGCACATGCGTTGTTTAAACGGGATGTAGATTACATTGTCCAAGAAGGGCAAGTGGTAATTATTGATGAGCATACGGGTCGTAGTATGCCAGGACGTCGTTGGTCTGATGGTTTACATCAAGCTATTGAAGCCAAAGAAGGGGTTCCGTTACAAAGTGAAAACCAAACTGTGGCTTCTATTACGTTCCAGAACTTCTTTAGACTGTATACTAAATTAGCAGGGATGACGGGTACTGCGGATACGGAAGCCTATGAGTTACAACAGATTTACGGGTTGGATGTTGTGGTTATTCCAACTAATAGTCCGTGTCGGCGTGTAGATCATCCAGATGTGATTTATTTAACCAAAGAAGAAAAGTTTGCCGCTATCTTGCAGGATGTGAAAGACTGTGTAGCACGTCAACAACCAGTATTAGTGGGTACTATTGCCATTGAAACTTCTGAATACCTCTCTGCGCTTTTAACCGCGGCTAATATTCCGCATCAGGTGTTGAACGCTAAATTTCATATGCAAGAAGCACAAATTATTGCCGAAGCAGGGCGTCCTGGGATGGTGACTATTGCGACCAATATGGCAGGTCGAGGTACAGATATTGTTTTGGGTGGTAATTTTAGTGCGGAAGAAAAAGCGTTAGGGGCTGATGCAGATCCTAATGAATATGCTGCACGTCGTGCTGCATGGGAAGAACGTCATAATGCTGTCTTGGCTGCCGGTGGCTTACATATTATTGGTACAGAACGACATGAATCTCGTCGTATTGATAATCAGTTGCGGGGTCGTTCTGGTCGATTGGGAGATCCGGGTTCTAGTCGGTTCTACATGAGTTTAGAAGATACGTTGATGCGATTGTTTGCCTCCGATAAAGTCGCTTTATGGATGCGTAAGTTAGGGGTGCAAACTGGGGAAGCGATTTTTCATCCTTGGGTGTCCCGTGCAATTGAGAATGCACAACGTAAGGTCGAAGGTTTTAACTTCGATATGCGCAAACAGTTATTAGAATACGATAATGTAGCCAATGAACAACGTCAGATTGTTTATGAACAACGTGACCAGCTCTTATTAGCTGAAAATTTTGGACCTATTATCGAAGGTATGATGGATAACGTTTTACAGGCGGTAGTCTATGAATATATGCCGGCAGAAAGCGTAGAAGATGCTTGGAATATAGAAGGCCTAGAAAATCGATTGGTGGCGGAATTTGGACTGAATTTCTCGATACAAGAAAAAGTATCAGATCCGCATGTGACGCCAGAGACTTTAGCGGCAGATTTAGTAGAGTATGCGTTATTGCAATATGCACAAAAACGCCAACTCTTATCCGTAGAGGGGCGTCATGGGTTTGAAAAATCGGTGATTTTACATACTTTAGATAATCATTGGAAAGAACACTTAGCGGCAATGGAATACTTGCGACAAAGTATTCATTTACGCGGTTATGCCCAAAAAGATCCACGTCAAGAATATAAGCGAGAAGCATTTTTATTATTCTCCTCTTTGTTAGAGGTGGTGGCGCGTGAAGTAGTAAGCTTGTTATTAAAAATCCAGGTGGATACCGCGGCTACTGAACCTAGCCCGTTATTAGTCGATGAAGCACCCCAGGAATTAACCTATCATCATGCGAGCATAGCTCCTGAAGAAGCAGAATCTAAGGCGACGGCCTTTACACGTCCTACTACTAAAAAAGTAGGGCGTAATGATGCTTGTCCTTGTGGTTCAGGGGAAAAATATAAAATCTGTCATGGTAAGCTTGCTTAAGGCTTACCAGTGAGCAGTTGACTTAAAGTGACCATAGCTGGGTGAATCGGCTGTCCTTGAGATTTATGATGGCTATATTGTACTGGTGTTGGACTTGGTGTGGGGGGGGCAACGGGAGCTGGTATGTGTAGTATTGCTTCAGTTTTTGGTGCCAGTAATTTAATAGCCACTATATTGTTTACTTGTATTGCAAAATCTAAAGCAGTCATCGCAGGACGGCACCTGTTTCTTTCTGGATCTCTAATGATACTGGTGCGTTCATTACGATCTGCAGGTTGAGCATACTCCAAGAGTGTTTGTAGGCAATCACCTTGGGTGTCGTGTTGCGCAGCTCGCATCAATGCTGTTACGCCTAGTGAATCTTTATTGTTAATTTTAGCTCCATGCGCACAGAGTAGACGAATAAGTATTGGATTGTTGTTTAAAATTGCATAATGTAGTGCAGGGACGCCATCTGTGTTGTAAGCGTTTGCTGTATTAGTGTTTTTTTCTTTTAAATTGGCTGCGATAATCGATAATCCATAAGGCGTGGGTTCTTGCACATATCTTTTTAGGTATGTAAAAAATTGACAGGGTTCTTTTTTTGTATCAACGACACTTGGTTTCTTTTGAAGATATAAATTAAACCAATAAAGCGCATCACCATTGTTTCGATATTTTGCACTCTCTATCCCATTAGTGTGGGTTACTGTGTGTTTTTGTAAAGGATCTGCACCATAAGCAAGAACAATTTTAATGCATGCTGCGTTCATATCAAGAAGGGCTAAAAGATTACATAATGGTTGGCCAGTATTGTCCAAAGCGTGAACATCTGCTTCTTTTGTACATAAGAGTTCACAGAGTATCGTGTTTTTTCTTTTTGCAACATGATGTAAAATTGGCGTTCCATCAATGGTAAGGTTTGCAAACGTTGGATTTGTATTTAATAGCGCGATGATATTTGTTAAGCGTCTATGATTTAATTCGATAGTACCTGAGTGTGTGTCATTTGCATCGTTAAGATACGCGTTAATCAATTTTAAGAAATAACGTTTTATGTTTTCAGGGCCTTTTTCAATATATTCCTTTAATAGTCGTATTGCTGTTTGATTATCGTGGTGTTCTGCGATTTCCAGTGCAGTAAATCCATTTTTATTGCGTAGTAAGGGATTGATGCCATGATTGAATGTGACTTGAAGTGATTCGCCAGTTTTATCGGTGGCAGCTAGAATATGACACAGTGTTTCACCATCAAGATTATCGGCGTTAACAGGCGCTTGATATTCACATAATAATTCCAGCAGTTTTATATTGAGCGCAACATAATGCAAGGCTGCACCGCGTTCAGGATGGTAACGCATGGCTAGGTTAGGGAAAGAGGCGAGCTGCTCTCTGATGGCACATAAGGCGCTTGGATATAGTTGTGCTGCCGGGTGGATTGTTTGTTTTGGTTCTGCCATGTAGGTTTCTAATTGTTTAAAAAACTCAGTGAGCTGTTGTTCTGAATACATAATCAGTTACCTTTATTATATTAATTTTCGTCTGGGTCGGTATTTTCATTATCACGATCTGGCGGGGTTTCTTGGGTCGGAATACTATATCCACCACTAGCCCATTCTCCCAAGTCTATTAAACGACAACGGGCCGTACAAAAGGGACGAGTGGGGGTGTTCTCCCATACAATTTGTTTGTTACAAATAGGACACTCAACTAGCATATTTTTTAATCATACCGTGATTGTGAATGCGGCTATTTTATAAGGTGACGCCATTCCCGGTCAAGAGAAAAAAGAATGTCATCTAACTCATCAAAAGAGTCTAAGGTGATGATTGCATCTGCAATATGGGCTCGCGTTTCTGGGGAAGCCTGTTGTTGTATCATTTGTCTGCCTAAAGCCGCTGAGATTTTATCACGTTGCATTAAGCGGTCTAAACGGATATCAGCATTAGCTTCAACACTGACGACGTAATCAAAATACTTCTGCCATCCTGTTTCTACGAGCAGGGGAATGACAGCGATGACATACGGTCCTGATGCAGCTTTTAATGCTTTTAAGAGGCGTGCTTCAATTAAAGGGTGTAAAGTGTGTTCTAGCCATTTTTTTTCAGTGGGGTTGTTAAATACAATTTCTCTTAAAGCTTTGCGGTTAATACTGTGGTCTGGTTGTAAAATAGCGGTACCAAAATGCTCAATCATCATCTGATAACTGGGGGTGTTGGTTGCCAAGAGTGTATGGGTTATCCGATCTGCTTCAATGACCGTAATTTTACGTTCTGCAAAACCTTGGGCAAGGGCTGATTTACCAGCTGCAATACTACCCGTGAGCGCAACTTTTAAAGTCATAAAAAAAACCTTAAGCCGAGTGCGGCAATAACGATGGCAGGCCCAAAAGCACAATGCGCTAGTAGGGTCTTTCTATAGAGGAGCCAACGTAGCCCAAACCCTAAGATCCCCAAACACGAAGCATATAACAAGAGCTGTGGTAATGCAGCAATTCCTAAGGTTGCTCCCAAGGCAGCACATAACTTGATATCCCCTTGACCTAGCCCTTCTTGGTGGCGTATGGCATGGAAGAGTAGGGTGATGCCTTGTAGCACCATATACGCTAATACAGCACCCCATAAGTAGGGGCTAAGATCTGGACTATAGGTATCATGGTACAAGAGCCCAGCCCAGAGTAACCCTAAAGTTAAACTGTCAGGTAAACGTTGCGTGCGATAGTCAATAATGGCTAATAATAGCAGTACTAAGGTCCAAAGGCTCCAAAAAACTATAGGTATAGTCAGCGTCATAACACCATCCCCAATTCAAAAATAGGCTCGTAAATCCCGATTAAAATAATCCCTAAGACACAACCTACGCCTAGGATACACAAAGGTCCGACTTTTTGTAACTGTTGTTCCCAAAGATGAAAGAGCGAGTCTTGGGTATCAGTGGCCCATTGTTGCAAACTTAAGCCTTGTTCAGATTGAGTTAAGGCTAAACTTAAGGTTTCTTTTAAGTCAGATCGAAAATAAGGGCTCTCTAATAACACTATTGCCACAGGATTACCTTGTTGGATTTGTGTGAGCATTTTTAAAACCGCAGTTTCTCCTGTACGCATACTCAAGCTGGTTAACCATAAAGCTTTAGTCAGGGGAATATGGGCTGATAGGCAGATCCCTAAAAAGCTGGCAAATTGTATTGAGAACCAAGTCTGATAACAGTAACGCAGTCCAGGAATAGCAAGGCAGACGCGAGCACCTGCATACCGTTTTATACTATAAAACAATAATAAGCAGATCCCTACACCCCCTAAAAAAGGTGCAGAATGACAAAAGTTAGGCAATCCTAAGAGTGCTTGTGCCAACGGGGGTAATGGGGCATGGAAACTCTCAAAAATTACTTTAAAACGCGGGAGTAAACTGACAATAAAATAACCTAAAAAAAATAAACATGCCGTTAGTAAAAATAAAGGATAACTGAGTTGGCGCATTAATAGCCGTTTGAGCGTCGCGTGTTTTTCTAAAGTGTAAAGTAAGGATTGAATAACTGATAACCATTGCCCCGATGCTTGAGCAGCCCCTAAAATTTGGATGATATTCTGACTTTTAGGTGTTACAAATGGTTCTAAACTTGCTGCAAAACTTTGTCCTGCACTTAACTGTAATCCCAATTGATGACATACATAACTGATTTTTAAACTACGGTTGTGATGGGCAATATGATGTAAACTTTGGTGTAAAGATAGTTTGGATTGTTGTAATCGACATAAAGTGGTTAATAATACTTGGAGTTGTTTAGGGGAGAGCCGTTTACCTAAATGAGTAATGTTAGTAGCTGTGGCTAAAGGGGGAAGCTTTATTTTGAGTTCAGAAGGATCGTAGGCCGTAATGAGTCCTGTATCCGTAGGGGTTCGATAATAGTAGGTTTTAAGCGTTGTCAAAGGTTAATCCTAAACTACGATGGACTTCCATTAAACTCGTTGTTCCTGCTGCTACTTGTAATAACGCTTTTTTGGTTAGATCTTGCCCTAAAGGCAGCGCTAAACTGTAGAGTTCAGTTAAAGCAAATCGCCCTTTATAACCTTGATGACACGCATTACAACCCTGGGGTTCATAGACGGTGATTAAGCCTAGACGTTGTTCAGTGAGGGTCGCGTTACGTTGTTTTTTACAGTGACATAAGGTTCTGAATAAACGTTGATTCAGGACCAGATCTGAAGCCGATTGTTGCCACGTGAGCCCTAAACTTTCTAAGCGTGTATGAATAGTTTGTGCACGTTGTGTATGAATGCTGGCTAAGACTAAGCGGCCACTATGGGCAGCTGCATGTGCGGTATGCGCGGTGGCTGCATCACGGATTTCACCAAGGACGACGACATCTGGGTCTTGGCGTAATAAGGTTTTTAGTAAAACACTAAAGGATAAGCCGAGTGCATCATGCACTGCAATTTGTGTAATTCTAGGGTTTTGTATCTCAATAGGATCTTCAATACTGCAAATGTTCAAAGTTTCACTGGGTAAGCGTTCTAATAGTTGGGCTAAAGTAGTGGTTTTTCCGCTACCTGTGGGGCCGGTGACTAAAATTAAGCCTGAAGGGCATCGTAGTATATGGTCTAGATAGGCCGCTTCTTGCGTGGTTAGTCCAAGATCATACGGGGCTAGATTTTGTTCTGAAGGCAATAACCGTAGTACAAATTTTTCTCCATAATGGGTGGGGCAACTACTGACGCGTAAATCTAAACATTGTTCTTGGATGGTGTATTGAAACCGGCCATCTTGTGGTAATCGATGTTCCGCTAAATCTAAGTTGGCTAATACTTTGATACGCGTAGATAATTTTTGCCAAGCACTCAAGGGTAAGCTTTGGTAAGGTTGTAAAATACCATCTAGCCGCACTCGGATCTGAAGTGTTGTGGCTTTGGGTTCTAGATGAATGTCGCTGATCTGATGTTGTAGGGCATACCGCAAAAGTTGGTTCAATAACTCTACCGCATCCCACTGTGTAAGTAAGGATGCAGGGGTTCCAGGATTTACTAAAGTAATCGCGTTATGCACAATAACTACAGCACATTTAAGGTGTTGCGCAGTGTAAAAGAAAAAAGTCTACCTGTACAGGCTAGGGAGGCGGCGTTCGATGAGGCGTCTGGGCTTGGGGAGGATTGCTAGTAGGTGTGGTTAGTGTAGCGCTTTGGATGATGAAGGGGCGAGCAGAGGTATGAATTTTAGAAAATACAGCATTGCTGGCTTGTTCTTCAGACAAGCCTTGTAGGGTTTGGATTGCCTCTTCAGGAGACATCTTTTGAGTGTTGATGCATTCCCGTAAAGCAAATAAATGGCCAGCACCAAAGCCTGTTTTTTGGGAATCTCGGTCTGGAGCAGGTATAAATGCTCTTAAATGGTACCCTCTTAACCCTTTTGCATAGAATTCCCATAAGGCCAGGAGTGCGGTTTGGTTGAGTTGAGTCATTTCAGCAATTGCTTCGGTATAAAGTATGGGGCAGATGACGCAAGGGCGTAACGCACCTGTATAATCAGAAGGTGTAACACCAGTAATAAGGTAGGCCAAGAGATAATAATGCATCACAGTAAAATTGCCATTTTTGACTTGTAAATACTGACTAATGTAGCGTTTAGACAGTCCTGTTGCGTACAAAGGAG
Organism: uncultured Francisellaceae bacterium; assembly: GCA_964524705.1. Classification (GTDB taxonomy): domain Bacteria; phylum Pseudomonadota; class Gammaproteobacteria; order Berkiellales; family Berkiellaceae; genus CAZGDB01. Next base: position 5,480 of record CAZGDB010000033.1, on the reverse strand, counting down.
TCAGGTCTAATATGGACGCTTCTTGAGGAAAACTAAAATTTTGGGGTTCAAGATGCAGGTTAGGATTTCCAGGATAGATAGCTTGTAAGTGTGGAAAAGAAGATTTTTTTGAAAGTGCTTGTAATTCATGGGCTAAAAACTGACCTCGGATAGCAGGGTGAGTAAAAAAGGTAGCCGGATCTTTGACGAGGATAATACAGTAAGTTACAAAATCTGTTTTTTTTCTTTTAGACGCGAGTATAGAAAATTGTTTAAATATTTCTACGAGATGTGTGTCTGTATAATCGTTTGTTGTTTTTGGGGAATGATGTTGTTTTAAGGCGTAAAAAATATTTTGTATATTGGTGCGATCTAAAAGTAAGGCAAAGGTTTTGCTTTGTTTTGAAAACAACATAAAAAGTTCTTGATTGAAATAATTTTTAATATGAGTTTCTTTTTCTGGATCCGATAGCTTAAAATTATTGAAGCAAAAGCTAAAAAACAGCATGATGCCAATAGGGTTTTTTACAAAGTGTGCGAGCAACTCCATGTAATGACTATTTTTTTTTGTGTCAAATTCTATTTTTTCTAAAATATATAAAAAAGAATATAGGTGTTCTTGAAAAAACACAGGGTTTGCCATATATAAATGATAAGCTGCTTGAGAATATTGCTCCTTTTCAAGGAATGTAAAAAGGTAAGGTATGTCTTGGGTTGCGGTATTTTCTTGTGATATTTGAGATAATAGTGGTTGTGCAAAAATACAGAGCGCTTGCAGTTTGCTTGGGTGGTCGGGCATTTTGGCGATTAACTCTCCAATCTTGTTCAGTGGGGATTTTAAAGTATTTTTTAGTTTTTCTAAAAAGAAAATACGATTTTCTGGTTTAATGATATCTAGAAATAATGAGAGGGTGTTTCTGTTTGAAATGAAAAGTGCAATTTGATTTTCTAAAAAAGTATTATTATGAGATAGTTCTAACAAGCGTTTCAGTAATGTTTCTGGAGAAGAGGCGTAGGTAGAAAGGACCTGGTAGTTTTCTTCTCCTATTGTTTTTTGCAGCTGTTCTGTTGCTGCTTCATGTTCTTTTTTTAATTGTTCATAAGTATCTTCGGATCTTATTTTTTGGTTTTGAGGGTATTGGGTATAGAGTTCAGGGTGATTGTTTATAATATTTTCTATTTTTCCACCAAGAATGTTAATGCAGTAGGTTATTTCCTGGTCGTTTATTTGTATGGGGTAAAATAAACGTTTTAAAATTTGCCATAAAGTTAAATCGTTATCTTTAAGTGTTTTTAATGTTTTTCTTTCTTTACTTTTTATTTTTTGAAACCAGGTGTGGAAGTTATAAATGGCAACATTTGCAATTGCGCTTGCATTAAATTCTTCTCCTCCTAGTCCACCATGGACATCTCCATATTTTAAGCTGTTAGCAAAACGTTGTAAAACAGAACCGAAGCTGTTATCGGTTTTGGTATAATTAATTTTGTTTTGGGTGATCTCCCATAGGTTTTTGGTACCTGTGGAGTGATGAATAATTCGCATTGTTTCCGTTGCGCTAAGTGGTTTTATTTTTCCATCATCACAGTAATTATGTTTTAAAATGCCATCTTCAGCAGCGAAGGTTAGACAAGGTATCACTTCAATAATGGCGGTGTTATCATCACTCAGGATGAATTCAGTTAATGAGACGTCTTGTTCGGAGAGATGTGTGCCTGATGCTTCATAATTTAAAACGCTTAGACTGGGAAACAAAATCTCATAATAATGTTTAGATGTGGCCTCTGCAAGACAGTATGCTAATGAGAGTAGGTATTGTGTGTAAAACATCCGTGGGGTATGTACGGCAATAGCATTGGTGTTTTTAAAGAGTTCAAAAAAATCTTTTTGTAAATTGAGTAATGTTTTAATATCTTCTTCCGAGAGCTCTGCGTCGGGTGCGTTTGCCATGATGCTTTGAAGTGTGGTGTTTGTTTGGTGTATAACGTAATTTGTTATTATGTTTTCCAGGGTAAAAGGGTGTGCGGATAGGGTATTTTGTTGGGTTTCTTTGATGACTTGGAGGATATATAAAATGTCTTTTGCTTTCATGTGCGTATATCCTATAGTAACCGTTATTTTTATTGTTATGCAGCAAGCTATATGTTGCTGTTGAGCAGACAAGTTTAGGCGAAAACTCATAATTAAGTCAATTTTCTAATTGAGATTCAGGGATGTAGCGTGCTTCAAATGGAGTTTGATAGAGGTGATTAGCTAACTTTTTATACAAAGATTAAAGCGCGTATGTTTTTATGTTTGGATGGTTGTACGATACACGTAATTTCACTGTGCTAGGGTGCTAGTGGTGTTTACAATATTGATGGATGATTTATTAGGGCTAGATTATACGAATCTTAAAAATATTGGTTGGTAGGGATTGATTTAGATCCCGAGTCACTTCGGTTGGCAAAAGAAAATGCGATACAGCATAAATATAACAATGTTGAGTTTTATAAAAAGAATGCTTGGGAACTTGGGGGAGAATCAGGTGAATATGACCTTATTACCAGCAATGGATTAAATATTTACGAACCTGATGATGCAAAAGTAGTACAGCTGTATAGAAAGTTTTATAAAAAATTAAAGGTGGATGGGGTGTTGGTTACGAGTTTTTTAACTCCTCCACCGGTGTTATCAACAGAGTCCTCATGGAAAAAATTTAATCCTGCAGATGCATTAAAACACAAAGTGATTTTTAGCGACATTATAGGTGTCAGTTGGCAAGCCTTTAGAACGGAAGCACAGACCAGAGCACAGCTGGAAGCGGCTGGGTTTAGCGTTGTAGAGGTGGTTTATGATACTCAAGGAATGTTTCCGACGATTGTGGCAAAGAAACAGTCATGAGATGATGGGTATTCAAATTGTTTGAGTGTTTTTTGGGATTGCTTGAGTCAACCTGCACTAGCATTCGTAAACAGGGTAGGCGCTATGTTTTTTCTCAATTTTTTTTGACACCCTCTAAGTTGTGTACCCATTTAATTGCTCTTGCCATGGTACAAATGAGATCTATAAGGGGAGGTTAGCTTTATTTATCGTTTTTTTCCAAAATCGGAATAATATTATGATAGCCATGCGTCTGTATAGAGACCTCTAATCCAAAGAGTGTGAGCAATAACAAGACTTTTCCTATTTCGGCGGTTTCTTTTCCTCTTTCAAACTCCGATAAAAACCGCATACCCAGATTCGTTAATCCCGATACTTGTGCTAGGGTCAACCCTTGTCTTTTTCTAAACGCACGCACTAAGGCACCGAGCTCTTTGGCAGAACGAACTTGCTCACAAAACAGTTCTGTTTTTGGGGCCATCATTTTTACCTATTGATCATTTTTATCCCGTACGGGAATAATAGTTTCAATAACACCTGTTGTCAACCATTTTTTACTGTACGGTAAAAAATGGCTAGTTTTTGATATTAAATCGTTTTTTTGTACCGTTAGGGATAAAAATGAATCCTATTAAAGCCACTCTATAGGATAAGGCGAAGGCTGACTGTCTAGTATAATTGACACTCGCGATTGTGTCGATTATACTAGACACACGTGTTAATTATACTATGTGGCTGGTGCTATGTTAGCGCAACAAGATTTGCAGGTGATTTTACAGGAGTGGAGCTTTTGGGATAACCAGCAGATTCCAGGGTTAACACGGGAATGGGACTTACCGGAGCGATTGCATACAGATCTGGTATTAATTATCCAAGGCGTGCGACGTTGTGGTAAATCAACGTTACTCACACAATTACCGGCTCGGTATCAGTTGGATCTCGCAGATTGTTATTATTGTAATTTTGAAGATCCACGGTTGTTGGGTGCTTTAGACCATACCTTATTAAGCCAGATTGTTGTCTTTGCGCGACAGAATACACCTGCAGATCGGGCTTGTTATTTTTTCTTTGATGAAATACAAAATGTACAAGATTGGGAGAAATGGATACATACACAGCTAGAGCGCCCTAAAAATAACTATTTTGTGGTTACTGGTTCTAATGCTTGTTTGTTGAGTGGAGAATTTGGAACGACTTTAACAGGGCGGCATATTACCATTGAGCTTTTTCCGTTTTCATTTGTTGAGTATCAAAAATTGTTGCCAGGTAAAAAGTTTGAGGATTATTTGAATATCGGTGGGTTTCCGCGTGCATTAACTTTTGAAAAACCTTATCAACTTTTACAAGAATACTTTCAAGATATTATTTTAAGAGATGTGGTGAAGCGTGTGCATGCGCGTGCGCCAGAGGCCATTAAACAAGTTGTTAAAATGGCATTTGATAGTTGCGGGATAGAACTCAGTTATAGAAAAATTGGTGTAGCCACGGATTTGAATGTCGATACGGTTAAATCGTATTTGGAAGCCTGTGAGCAGGCCTATTTATTGTTCGCATGTGTCTTTTTTGATTTCTCAGAAAAAAAACGCGCCTTAAAACAAAAAAAATATTACCCTGTGGACTTAGGGTTGCGATATGCTATTACTGGTACACAAGGGCGTGATTTAGGGAAAAGTTTAGAGCAGTTGGTTTTTTTAAAACTAAAACAAGTTTATCATCAAGTATTTTATTGGCAACAACTGCATCAAGGAGAGGTCGATTTTGTAGTCATGCAAGGCCAACAGATTATTCCTTATCAAGTGTCTTGGACGGGGCCTGCCGCTCGCCATGAACGCGCATTAGAGAACTTTTATAAAGCATATCCACAGGCGAGTGAAGCAGTCTTTATTGCGCGCGATAATATAGAGTTATTTTTAGCGGGAGAATTGTTTTAATTAATGAAACATTTATTTCACAACTTAAACCCGAATATTTACCCTTATAACAAATACCTTTATATTTTTTTACATACTGTTAAAAAATAAGTTTAAGAGTTGAATGGTAAACACCCACAGACAGTGGGAGATGCAAGATTACAGAAGAAGGGTTGGTAGGCAGCTAACACGCCTGTGAACAAGCGGGATTGGAAGAAAGACGGTTTGTGGTGCCAGAAATTGGTAAGGTCTACAGCTATACCGCAGAAGCAGCACCTGGGGGTGCTACTTCTACAGGATAAAAAAACTATTTAGCTGGTTCTGTTTTAGCAGGTTCAGCGTTTGCTGCTTCTGGGGCAGGCGCTGCTTCTACTTTAGCAGGTTCAGCATTTGTTGCTTCAGGGGCAGCTGGTGTAGCAGGCGCTGCAGCAGCTTCCGGGGCGCGACAAGAAGAGGTTGCAAATTGTTATTCACCACCGGCACGACAGGTCCACTTAACAGTGTTTTCTTCAAAAGTAGGCGTTAAGGTGATGGTTAAATCCGCACCAACATTTTCTTTGTTGGATGTCACGATAATTTCACCATTTTTAGCGCCTATAGTTAAGGAAGCTACCATAGGGGAAGTTCCAGGTGCTACACCTGCTTGTGCTGCATCTTGTGGGAACTGACCATTATGGGTTGTCATGTATTCTGCGATGGCATTTTTGGCGCTATCTGCGGTGCTGATCATC
>CAZGDB010000032.1:0-14134 GCA_964524705.1 uncultured Francisellaceae bacterium | reverse complement strand
AAGATTACTGTCTCGGAACAGCAGATTATTGATCATGTCGAATATCATCTTTTAGAGATGTATTGTAATAAAACCAATATTGCCAGTTTGTATCAGCAATACGTTATGAATGGCGGAGAAAAAATAGTGCCTGTTGTGGAGATTGTGAATCCATTTGGAAAAGAAAAACCAACTTGGAATAATTATAAATTGATACAAAGTTATGATACACGCAGTGATAGCTTAAAAAGAATCTTAGAACAACGGTTTGTTACTAATTATTTATCACAGGTTTTATTTTCAGTGTTGAGTCAAGCAGGGAAGTCGAAAGAGGATGCAGAGAAGGCTGTCAACAGTGTTGTTGAGGTGCTAAAATCCGAGAATCCTAACGGCTGGAAGCAGGATCAGGTTTGTATATTAGAATCAAAGCTTTTAGATTCATATTTGTCCTACGCCTTGTATGAGCCAGCGGTGGAGGCGACTTTACGGAAGGATCCTAGTAGTGATGCCGATCCAGAAAGTCTCGAAAAAATAGATGCTTTGCGAGTAGCAAAGAAAGCAGATACAGATCCTATTGTTGAAAAGTTTAAAGGGAAGCAGCCAGTGAATACCTGGAAGCTTGAAAATCTGAAAGTGTTACAAGAGCGGTTATTGGTGGCTCAACAACCACTGTTGTCATCTCCTGCTGCATCTGTTCAATTTGCGGGTGCTGCAAGCAGTAGTGCTGCCGTGCAACCAACTTTTCAGGGACATAGATCTCAATCTCCAGCTAAAGCGGTGTAAGTGATGTTGTCACTCAGTGCCTGGAATAGGATTTGTGTGGTAGCTACCTTGGGCATAATTCGCGCATCAGTTAATAAATAGCGTGTCTTGCCAGTACGACGCATGCCAGAGTAACGATTCCATAAGCTATCCCTCTGCATAGGGATAGCTTGCTCACTAAAGAGAAGGTTAATTAACTTATTATTTTTGATATCAATGGGTTTTGGAAAGGTCTATGGCGTGATTAGGTTTTGGGACTATCCAGATAATCAGGGCAGCAAACACCATTAAAAAGGTACAGATTATGAACATGTGGTTGGTAGACAGCGTATAGCTTTGCATATCGACCAAGTGTTCTAGCATTGCAGGCGGTATGTGGGTATCTTCTGGTTTCAGGATATTGACTAGTTCTGCGCGATAGGTTTTACCTTCATGTTCCCAGCTGCTCACAAATAAAGCGGTAGCAAAGGCTCCCGAGAGAGTTCTTAAAAAGTTCATGAGTCCAGCGCCGGCAGCTATTTCGCTAGTATCAATACTGGCTAAACAGAGTCCTGTGAGAGGTAAGAAAAAAAAGGGGGTGCCAATGCCTTGGACTAAAATTGGGATTGCGAGATCTTCAAAGGTCATGTCTGTCGTATAGAATGCACGTATAAAGGTCCAGAGTGCCATCCAGAGTACACCAAAAAATACTAGCCGCCTTGGGTCTATAGTCGTAGAGAGTTTGGCGGCTAGTGGTGCTACGAAGACTGCTAAAATACCGACCATGCCAATGGTCAGGCCCGACCAGGTCGCTGTGTAACCCATATAGCTTTGTAGCCATAAAGGGGTGAGTACTACAGAACCAAAATAGGCACCAAAGGTGAGGCTTAAGGTAATCACGCTAACCGTAAACCCTTTATGTCTAAAGACACGAAGGTTGACAATAGGTTGTTCCTCACCCAACTCCCAAATTACAAAGGCTATAAAACCAATGATGGCAATGATGAGTAGGGTGGTGATTGCCGTTGAGGCAAACCAGTCATAATGCTTGCCTTCATCGAGCATAATTTGAAGGGCTGCAACCCATATGACTAATAATATAAGTCCCATAATATCCATTTTATGTTTTTGAACAGTGGTTTCAAACTGCGTTAACATAACAAGGGCTGTGAGTCCGCAGAATAGTGTAATGGGGAGGTTAATATAAAAAATAAAGGGCCAGCCATAGTTGTCACAAATGTAGCCACCGACGATGGGGCCCATAATCGGTGCTATCAGTGTTGTCATTCCCCAAAGTCCAATAGCAGCAGCTTGTTTATCTTTGGGGAAGATGCGAAGCAAGAGTGTTTGAGACAGCGGCATTAAGGGGCCGCCAGCTAAACCTTGTAGTACTCTACTGAATACTAAAAAATCTAAACTGTGTGCCATAGCACATAACGCAGAACATACCCCAAACATCAGGATCCCTAAGGTAAAGACACGTACGGTCCCAAAACGTAAGGCAAGCCAGCCTGTTAATGGGACGGTAATGGCTTCTGCAACTGCGTATGAGGTAATGACATAGGTGCCTTCTAGCGGAGAAACTGCTAATCCACCAGCAATGTTAGGAACAGATACGTTCGCAATAGTGATGTCTAATACTACGATAAAATTAGCAAGTGCCAGTATTAGGCCTACAAGAATAAGTTGTGAGGTGCTCAGGACGATATTATGTGTGTCATCCAAAAAACTCATCGCTTACTCCGAGGTGTTAATGTCAACATGCATAGACAGACCTACTTGTAGAGGGTGTTCTAAGAGTGGATTAGGGTCTAGTGTTATACGCACTGGTAAGCGTTGTGCGACTTTAATCCAATTTCCAGTAGCATTTTGTGCCGGGATTATTGCAAATACAGATCCTGTCCCTCCTGCAAATCCACTTACTTTTCCTGTAAATTTTATAGAAGAGCCATATTTATCAGAGGTAAGGATTACGGGTTGGTTGAGTTTGATGTGTCTAAGGTCCACTTCTTTGAAATTAGCATCTACATAGACTTCCTGAAGGGGAACAATAGAGAGTAACGGGCTACCAGGATGTATACGTTGTCCTAATTGTACTGCACGTCGTGCAATTATTCCGTTAATCGGGGCGCGTACCGTGGTACGTTCTAGGTTAAGGGCGGCAATTTCTTTGATTACTAAAGCTTCACGATAAGTTGCCTCTGCAATTTTAAAATTGCTTTCTGCCGTACTGAGTTCTTCTTCAGAAATCGAACCGGATTTAATTAAAGATTTGCGCCGCTGAAATTCTAATTGAATATTTTTTAAATCTGCTTCGGCGCGCGCATAGGTAGACTCTGCACGGCGTAGGGCAAGAATGGCATCAATATCATCAATAATAACCAAAATATCACCTTGTTTGACAATTTGGGTATCGGTGACATTAATTTGTTTTATATTGCCTTCAACAGAAGCGGTGAGTTGCGCAATATCTGCACCGACATATGCATTGTCTGTTTTTATGTGTTGGTCGCCCAACAATGCATTCGCGCTGTATAGTAAAAATATTGTAAATATGGTTGCCCCTAATACTTGGAACCTTTGTTTGCGTTGTGCCTTCGGAGAAAGCGTCTTATGGGCTGCTAACATTTTTTTTGCACGATGTAGATGGTTCATAGAAGTTAGGTGCTCCAGAATAATGAAGAGGATACTAGATTGCTAGTTTTCCAACTTTTGTTAATAAAAAGAATAAGGGGCATCTCCGGATGATGCCATAAAGCGATCAAGTGCGCATCTCCTGGTAACCTTATTAGTTTAAGCGTTCTAGTAATGTCTCGATAAATTTTAGTCGTTCCACTGGTTCTGTCAGTACAGTTTGAAATTGCAATGTGTGACCACCATGTAATTTATAAACTTGCGGGCTTTGTTGGATGAGCCCAATGAGTTTTTCAATAGAGACCTTGGGTTGTTGATTAAAAATAAACTTCCCACCTTTGGCGTGCGCTTCTATTTTTTGTATCCCTAACGCCTCTGCTTGTAACCTGAAAGTCGTGACTTGTAATAAGTGTTGTGTAGGTTCAGGCATGCCTCCAAAACGGTCAATGAGCTCAATTTGTAAATCTCTTAACTCTTGAGTATTGGTTACCTGACTTAAACGTTTATACAATACCAACCGGGTATGTACATCAGGCACATAGCTGTGTGGAAACAGGGTAGCTATTTTGAGGTCTATCTCTGTTTGTGGGGTTAGACTATCAAAATCAATTCGACCCTTGCCCTCTTGTAAAGCTTTGACGGTTTTTTGTAACAGTTCCATATAGAGCGTAAACCCAATAGAGTTGATGTTTCCGCTTTGTGCATCCCCTAAGAGCTCACCAGCGCCTCTAATTTCTAAATCCTGGCTGGCAATAATGAACCCAGACCCTAAAGCGGTTGCAGACTCTAGAGCCTCTAAACGCTTGCTTGCATCTTGGGTAAGTTTTTTATCTCTAGGGGTGAGTAAATAAGCATAAGCCTGGTGGTGCGAACGTCCTACACGGCCTCGTAACTGATGTAACTGGGCTAACCCAAAGTTATCTGCGCGTTCTATTAAAATGGTGTTAGCACTGGGAATATCGATCCCAGTCTCAATAATCGTACTACAAATGAGTACAGAGAATCTTTGGTGATAAAAATCAGACATCACGGCTTCAAGGTCACGTTCTCGCATTTGTCCATGCGCAATCCCAATACGGGCTTGCGGGACTAAATTTTGTAAGCGAGTGGCAGTGTTTTCCATATCCTGTACATCATTATGCAGATAATAAACTTGCCCACCTCGTAACAACTCTCTTAATATCGCTTCTTGTATGACCTGTTCATCATATTCGCGAATAAATGTTTTAATTGCCAACCGTTTTAAAGGGGGAGTGGTAATAATGGACAAGTCTCTAATATTACCTAAGGCCATATTAAGGGTGCGAGGAATAGGGGTAGCGGTTAAGGTTAAAATATCTACTTCCGCTCTTAAGGCTTTGAGTTTTTCTTTATGATGAACGCCAAAACGATGCTCTTCATCAATAATCAATAACCCTAAGTTTTTAAACTTAATGGTAGGTTGTAATAACTTATGAGTACCAATGACTAAATCTACGGTGCCTTTTTCTAAACCAGCCAGAACTTCAGTAGTTTCTTTAGCACTTCTGAATCGTGATAACACCTCGACCTTGAAAGGAAAACCTACCAGTCGATCTCTAAAAGTCTCAAAATGTTGTTGGGCCAATAAAGTGGTCGGCACTAATACGGCTACTTGTTTGCCGTTTTGTATCGCCACAAACGCAGCCCTTAAGGCAACTTCTGTTTTACCAAAGCCTACGTCTCCACACACCAGCCTATCCATCGGCGTTGGACGCTGTAAATCCTCTAATACCTCGGCAATAGCACGGGTTTGGTCAGCGGTTTCTTCAAACTTAAAGGTGTTACTAAACTCAAAATAGGCTTCTTTGTCTAAATTAAAAGCATGCCCCGGTTTGGCAGCTCGTTTGCTATAAAGCTCTAAGAGTTCAGCTGCTGTATCTCGGGCTTTTTCTAAAGCTTTTTGTTTTGCTTTATCCCAGGTGGGCGTGCCTAGTTGATGTAGCGGTGCAGCTTCTGAGATACCCCCATTGGAATAACGGCTGACTAAATTTAAAGACATCACAGGAACATAAAGTTTGTCATCCTTGGCATAATGAATCACCATAAACTCTTGGGTACGACCTTCCACTGGTAACTCTACTAGCCCCGCATAGCGTCCTACCCCATGATTGATATGAACGATAGGCGCTCCAATCTCTAATTCTGCTAAACTTCTAATACCTTCTTCTAAAGGTGTTGTTTTACGTGCACTTTTACGCCGCCGTCTTTGCATAATACGGCTGCCATAAAGGTCGGCTTCGCAGATCACAATCCATTCACCAGCTACGATTAACCCGGCTTCTAAATTGCCTTGCGTAATCCCATAAGGCGTTGGGTTGGTCCAAAAATCTTGTATGGTCTGATAGGTTTTAGGGTGTAAGTCGCTTTTAGCTAAAAGCTCTTTTAAAACTTCTAAACGCCCTAAACTTTCTGCCAAAAATAAAACAGGCTCGGTTTGTGTTGCTAAAAAATCATGTAATTTTTTTAAAGGGTACTCTTTGGTCGTCACACTTAAATCAGGTAAGGCCTTAAAATTAAAAGACAAGCCTTTTTCTTGAGAGCTAAACTGAATCTTGCCAAAATTTTTAAGAGCTGCCCAGACTTGGTCAACAGGGGTATACAACTGTTCAGGTGGTAAGGGAGGATAACTGGTATCCCAGGTGCGGGCCTCATAACGTTCTTTTAAAGATTTCCAAAACCCTTCTGCAGTCGTTGTTAGCTGCTCTTCTAAAACCACAATACTTTGCGTGGGAAAATAGTCCCACAGTTGTGCCATTTTTTCAAAAAATAACGGTAAATAATATTCTACTCCTTGTGCCCCTAAACCTTGAGAAATTTGTTGATAGACCGGAGACTTAGAAGGGTCGCTTTCAAAACAAGCGCGCCATGCAGATCTAAATCGCGTAATCGCATTTTCAGATAAAGGATATTCTCGTGCAGGTAAAAGTTTAATCTCATCGATCTTGCTGGTGGTGGTTTGGGTGTCCACCTCAAAATATCGCAAGGAATCAATAACATCATCATCAAAATCCATTCGTATAGGTAGGGCTGACCCCATAGGGTAAATATCAATAATAGAACCCCTGACACTCATCTCCCCATGCTGCTGTACTTCAGGTACGCCAATATACCCCTGACGTAATAATTTGTTTTTAAAAGCTTCAAAGTCCTGAGATTCACCCACTTTATGCACAAAATATTGTTGCTCTAAATAGGAAGGCGGGACCACTTGTTGCAGTAGCGTTGTGATAGGTAAAATCACAATCCCTTGTTTTAAATTTTGTAAGTTGTATAACGTCGATAAACGTTCTGAAATAATGTCCGGATGTGGTGAAAAGTGTTCATAAGCCAAAGTTTCCCAGTCGGGAAACAAAAATACCGGGACAGTCCCTAAAACACCTAACTCTCGCTCTAAACGATGCGCACTATTCAGATCTGGGCAGATCACAATAAAGGGTTGCCCATAACTCTGTACCCACGTGGCCAGTAATAAAGCTTGAGAACAGCCAGGTAAGTTACTAACCGTGAGGGTGTGACCTGGTGTTGGAGGGGTAATGTTAAAAGTACTAGGCATCGGTTCTTCAGGCCAAAAGAAAGCGCCATTTTAAAACTAAAATGAGCTGTGTGCTAGGTGGAAGACGTAGTCCGCGGTATACTGAACAATTATAGAGTCAGTACCTTAGTTAGGTTATATGTTTCAGCCTTATCCTCTGTTTATGGGGTTACGTTATAGCACTCTGCGACATCAACAACACTTTATAGGATTTATTTCTAAAGTGTCGATGGTGGGGATTGCTTTGAGTGTCATGGTGCTTATTACTGTATTATCCGTTATGAACGGTTTTCCCAGCGAGGTTAGGGCGCGCTTACTTAAAGCAACCCCAGCCCTTACCGCTACTCAACATGGCGGGATCTCAGATTGGGAATCTGTAGCCAGTAAACTATCTAAAGACAAAGCCCTTGCACATATTGCCCCCTTTGTAGAAGGACAAGGTATGTTGCTCTTTCAAGGACAAATGAAAGGGGTTATGACTTTCGGGATATTACCAGACAAAATGCATCCCATTTTACCCCTAGGGCAATATTTAGTGGCGGGGCATTTACAGTTAGAACCCCATAGCTTCAATGTGATTTTAGGAGAAGGTCTAGCACAGAACTTAGGCGTGCATGTTGGGGAAGAGGTGGTCTTAGTACTACCAGAGGCCAAAGCAACCCTAGGGACCATGTTACCACGTCTAAAAACCTTACATGTGGTCGGTATTTTTAAGATGAATTATATGCAAGACCAAGGAATGGCGTTCCTCTCTTTGGCAGATGCTCAGCGCTTATATAACCTAGGGGATAAGGTCAGCGGTTTACAATTTGCACTCCATAATCCTGAAGAAGCTGAAAGTTTAGGGCGTGCACTACAAAAGCAAGATCCCCAACGTCACTATAAAGATTGGACCCAATTTCATCAAAATTATTTTGATGCCGTTCAGCTTGAGAAAAAAATGATGTTTATTATCCTTATGTTAATCGTTGCAATGGCAGTTTTTAATGTATTGTCTACTTTAGTAATGGTGGTTACTGATAAAAAAGCAGATATTGCTATTCTCAGAGTCATGGGGGCCTCTCGACGCCAAATTATGACTATTTTTTTAACGCAAGGGTTATGGATAGGGGTGGTCGGGGCAATGCTGGGAATGCTCGGTGGTATTGGGTTATCCTTGACTATTGCAGATATTATTGCCGGCATTGAACGTATGTTTCATATTCAATTTTTGGATGAATCTTTATATTTCATAGACCGCCTGCCTTCTGAATTACAACTGTGGGATGTATTGGTGGTAGGAGGTTCTGCATTTTTATTGAGCTTTTTAGCAACGATTTACCCAGCATATAGAGCGTCTAAATTGTTACCAATTGAAGGGTTACACTATGGAACCTAACTTTATCTTAGCAACTGAAAATTTAAGCAAAAGCTATGCGGTAGGAGACACCACCTTAACTTTATTGCAGAATGTGAACTTTGAAATCCCCGCTCAAACTCATGTTGCGATATTGGGGAGATCTGGTTCTGGCAAAACGACTTTCCTCAATATGTTAGGGGGGCTAGATGCACCTACAAAAGGGAATGTGTTATGGGACGGAGAAGTGATTGACGTTTATGATGCTGCCATAGACCAGCATCGTAATGCTTTTATGGGGGTAGTGTTTCAGCATCACCATTTGCTCTCTGAATTTAGCGTTTTAGAAAATGTGGTCTTTCCTTTACTGATTAGAGGTGAGACTAAGGAGTATAGTTTTGAACAAGCAACTTACTATTTAGAACGTGTAGGCTTGGGGGCTAAACTCTCTCGTTCTCCTCAAAACCTCTCGGGGGGGGAGCGACAACGTGTGGCGATTGCGCGTGCTTTAGTCGGTAAACCTAAGGTGGTCTTAGCGGATGAACCTACCGGGAGTTTAGATCATGAGAATGCAGAAAGCGTCTATAACTTAATGTGTGAGTTAACAGAAGAAGAACAAGTGAGCTTTATAGTAGTAACGCACGATCCAGTGTTAGCAGCCCGTATGCCGCTACGCTATGAATTAAACCATGGCATTCTTTCAGCTTGCTGAGCTGCCAGGGATAGCACTGGGTTTTTTGGCAGTATCAGTAGGGGTTCAATATCTACCGGTATTGCCAGCAGTAAGTTGGGTCGTGCTTTTAATTCCTCTTGCTATAATCTGTAAAAATGCCATCCTTCGCGGGGCGTTATTAGGCATAGGTTTGATGTTGATTCAAGGTAATGCCTGGCTGAAACATAGTTTTCCAGCTGATTATGAAAATACGCCTATTCTTTTAACCGGCACGATTGATAGCTTACCTACCTTACAAGAAAGTGGCATCGCCTGTGATATCCAGGCAGAGCAACTGTGTCATTTAGCCGCTGCATCACAACAATGTATACCTTATAAGGGTAAAATTAAGTTGTATGGCTTTAAGCGTAGTGTACTGCAAACAGGGATGCAGGTTCAGCTACCAGTTAAAATCAAAGCCCCTCATCATTTAAGTAACCCTGGTAGTTTAGATACCACTCGATATTTATTTTTACAAAGGGTACAGGCCCAAGGTAGGGTCTTAGATAAAAAATATGCGCATTATATCCAGCTAGAACCTGCAGGATGGGATATCCGACAACAGGTGAGTGAGCATTTGAATCAGGTTACAAAAGAGTTAGAACACCAAGGGCTTATACGAGGCTTATTATTAGGAGTCAGGGATAAGATACCATCAGCACATTGGCAGTTATTACAAAATACCGGAACAGCCCATTTATTAGCAATTTCAGGGTTACATATCAGTTTAGTAGCAGGGTTAGTGTATTTATTAGTGTTAGCGGTGTTAAAGCAACGCTTACGTTCTCAGACTATTAATACCCCACAGATAGCGGCAGTATTGGCAATTTTGGCAGCGAGTCTATATGCAGTATTAGCAGGACTGAGTATTCCCACACAGCGGGCGTGGATATTGAGTGTAGTGACCTTGGGCAGTGTGTTTTTACCTTTTCAGGTACGCTGGGGACAAAAAATGGCCCTGGCAACCTTGGGGGTATTGTTATTAGATCCCTTTGCAGCATTGAGTGCTGGGTTTTGGTTATCATTTTTAGGGGCAGCTTTTTTAAGTGTGTGTACCGATACGGAACCTTTAAAGGGCTGGCGTAAACATTTAAAACCACAGATGATAGCGTTTATAGGGTTATTGCCGGTTTCAGTGTTTTTGTTTAAAAAATGGATTTGGATTAGCCCCTTAATGAACCTCATTGCTATCCCCGTGGTGAGTTTTTATATTTTACCGTTGTGTTTTATAGGCTTAATCCTCAGTTATTTATATACCCCTTTAGGCTATTGGTTTTTAGGGGGTGCCAACCGTGCGTTAGATACTTTATTAATTTTTTTAGAGCAAGGGGCAAGCTGGGTTGCTCCACAGTTTTATCAAGGAACCATGCCCGTTGTGATTTTAGTATTGAGTACTGCGGGGGCGGTATTATTTTTTAAAGCAAAGGCTAAAAGCTATAAAATTTTAGGGGTTATCTTGTTGTGTAGCTTAGGCTGGAGCCAAATGCTATCTGTTGCGTATGGAGAAGTGCAGCTTGCGTTTTTAGATGTAGGGCAAGGGTTGGCGGTAGTGGTGCATACGCAAGGGCATACCTTACTCTATGATGCAGGACCTAAAATGGGACATCAGGAAGCCGGAGCACGGGTGATTGTGCCTTATCTGCAGTCACAAGGGGTAAAGCAGTTAGATATGACGGTCATTAGTCATACAGATTTGGACCATAGAGGGGGATTGCCTTCTATTTTAGCGCACTTTAAAGGCACGCCTGTGGTGACTTCAGATCCCGAATTTTTTGCACCTATGCCTGCTATGATGTGCCGTGCCGGCCAGGCGTGGGAGTGGGATGGCGTACAGTTTAGTTTTATTTATCCTGAGCACGTCTTAGATGGTAATAAAAATAATCGTTGTTGTGTATTAAAGATTCAAACTGGAGAGTCGGTTATTTTATTAACTGGAGATATAGAACGTCCTGCTGAACGGGCGTTGCTGGCTTCTGGTGAAAATTTAAAAAGTACAGTGTTATTAGTCCCCCATCATGGAAGTTTAAGCTCGTCTTCCCCTGATTTTTTAGAAGCCACACAACCTACTTTAGCAGTGGTCTCTACAGGATATCAAAACCCTTATAAGCATCCGCGTAAATTAGTAAGAGAGCGTTATAATCATTTAGTAGATACCAAACAAGCTGGAGCGGTATTGGTGCGTGTGGGGCCAGTAGGAATTTTAAATAAAAAATACTGGCGAGTGGAAAATAAAAGATTTTGGCATGATGGGGAAGGGGTTCACGATACGGAAGAATAATAAACAAAAAAAGGGAGTGAGGGATAGGTTTTTGAAAAAGCGTCGCATAGATACTTAGCAAAAATAAAGAAATAAAAAATTATTGAGAGGTTTTTTTCTAATAAGCTATTTTGAAAATATCCTAGGGTTATGGATTAAATATAAAATATTGCAGTCAAGTTTGGAAAGGATAATACAAATAAGGAGTCTTGATGTTTGCGGTCCTAAAAAAATGGTATTGGTTTTGGTTGGTAGCAAATGGGTATCAGGGGTGGATTCAAAAAATATTAAAAAAGGATAGACAATATCTGGAGCTGAAAAATACAGAGGGTGCGACGGCGCTTGTTGTGGCAGCTCAATATAAGCATGGTGACCTTGTACGATTTTTAATCGATCAAGGCGCAAATGTTAAGAATGCAGATTGCTGGAGAGGTACAGCGTTGCATGCTGCTGTGCGTCTTGATGATCCAAAATGGCACGATATTGTAGATGTTTTGTTACTGAAAGGGGCAGATGTCGATGCTGTGGAAAAGGAGGGCGCTACACCGATTTTTTATGCGATAGGGCGTAGAAATATAGTTGTGGTTGAGAAGTTATTGGCAGCTAATGCAAGTCTTAGTATTGTGTTAAAAAAACGTGGGACACTCCTGCATTTGATTGCTTTGTGTGCTCAGAAGAATGATTTAGTATGGCTGAATTTAATAGAAAGAGTGGTTGCGCAAGGTGTAGCAGTGGACGCGCTCGATGCATATAACAATACAGCATTGTTTTATGCTATTAAACAAGGTCTGTTAGCAATAGCAGAACGGTTGATTGCTGCAGATCCAGCGGTCGTGAATCGCCAAGGTCCAGATGGAAAAACCCCACTTCATTGGGCGGTTGCTAATTCAAAAAAAGATTTAGTCGCGCTGCTTATTGCAAGAGGTGCGTCTGTTAATATAAAAGATTGTGATGGAAGCTCGCCTTTACATTTGGCAGTGTCTGCGAATGTAGGAGTAGCAATAGTACATCAATTATTAAATGCTGGTGCAGAGGTGGCAGCACAAGATGATTGGCATGGCACACCACTGTCTTTGGCTCAGGATAAGCAAATAAAAGCAATATTAGAAGAGCATTTTTTGACGTGTAAGCTCAAGCGTATAGTAGAGGAAATGATTTTTTCTCGCGCTGAAGTTTTTTTAAATAATACGGCTGAAGATGTTCCCCCTACGTATAGTGCGACTGTTGCCTCTGGTATACTTGAAAATCGCTATTCTGGAAATAGGAAACAGTAAAAGAGACAATCAGGATGGAGTTGTATGAGGAGGATGAAAGATGTTGAATCTTACTAGAATATGCTCACTATTTATTAAACCTGAATGAGAAAGAATAGGTATGTACGGCAAGTACATCATTGTAGTGTGAGACGGACCAAATCATGCATTGATGTTGCAGTTCTAAATGGGTATAGAGACATTGTAAGTATCTTGGTGTAAGCGAAGACGGATAGACGGTATAAGGTAACAATAGATGCGCACCACTGTATTTCGCAGTGAGGTGTAATCATACAGAGATTGTTAAATTTTTTTTGGTGGTGACAGAAGATCTTAATGTTCAGAATTATATGTGTATGAAACCTTTCTTTGTATGTGGATTTACAGTCTCTATTATGCATTTCTTGGGATGCTTTCTGAGATTGATGGGCTTGAGGTGCTATATCAAAACCAAATAGTCGTGTCTGAAGATAAAGCGCAAAAAAACAGAAGTCTGTTTTTTTGGGTGTAACAGAGTACGGTGCTTTACGTTGATTTACTCAGAGTGGCCTTTTGGGTTGAAGCGGGCAATTAAACCATTATTTCTGTGGATAGGAAAGTATTAAAACGTGATAGGCCTCTAAATTTTGAAGCGTTCTGTGATGATTTGATTTTTTTGTGGTAGAGCCGGATCTTAATAACATGGCACCGGGGGCGAATTAAAAGAATCGTGTAAGTATTAGAAAGATGCTCCCTTATTACAATAAAATTTGGCAGCACAACTTTTTTCTCATCTCATACGAACCTGTTAGTGCTAATGGCGTATTAATGCCACAAACACTTTAGTGCAGCACAACTAAAAAATCAAACGATTATTAGTGATTTGCATGCGCATCAAAATGAAATCTTAAGTTTTAATTCTAAATTTTATTTTCTACCCAGAATGGGGCTCAATTACTACTTTGTGTCGGATGATTCTGTTGGCTTAATTCATTATATTAGCTAATAATACATGCTTGTATTCACACCTTTTAAGGATTATTTTTTTAGTGCCAACACTCTTGAAACAAACTCCGGGATTGTTGTACTAAACTAAGCTATTAGCAAAGATATAAACAGGGGGATAAAATATGCCAACAGTAACGATAACAAATTTAAACTTACACGAAGATTTAAATGTTTTACGAAAATCCGAGGAGTTCAGTGAAGATCGGTTGATGCGGGCTATTAAAGATATGGGGTATTTTTTAACACAGAAAAAAAACTTTGATTATCACGCAAGATGTGTCGCATGAGTTTTCAGCAGCAGATAAGGTGGAAGCCGTAAAACTTGCTTTTTTTTGTTCGATTCAAAAAGGGAATATTGATTTCATGAAAAAATATTTTAGAGAATACGCTAAACACCTGAAAGGCGAACATAAAAAATGGGAAAATCATCCTGAAGTTTTTGATCCTTTTAAAAATGGGTATGACTTATTGATGCATGCATTGCTATTCGGTCAACAAAATGTTTACAATTTTTTTTTAAAGCAGTTCTCTGATATGGTTGTAACAAAAGAAAATAAAGAATATTTGATAAAATTATTAAAAGATATTCATAACGGAGATCAGAGGATTAAAGAAAGCTCCAGGACTATGGTTTCTTCTTTACAGAAGAAAGGTGTTCAGGAAGTTTATGCGGTAGCTCCAG
>CAZGDB010000031.1:0-15896 GCA_964524705.1 uncultured Francisellaceae bacterium | reverse complement strand
TAGGGGCTATAGTCGCTATAGGGTCAAGTATAGAGGGCAATATTTTTTTTACCTATAACAGAATAGGGCGCAATTACACGACATAGGGCTTGCAAGTCCATTGTGTTGTGCTAGAATGTGCGTGTTTGCGGGCCAATACATGGGGATTCTAATGAATCGACAGTGCTTAGCAAGGATGCGGTTTTTTGGAGTAGGATCTCTTGTTATTGTTTCTGTTTTAGCGCTTTCTTTAATTTCTGCCAAAGCCAAAGCGGTGGAAACTCCTTTTGGAGCGATTGCTCCTTCTTCTATCATCGAAAGACTTATTAAATCTCCTATTATTCAGCGCTTAAAAGCGATAGATCAGCAAGGCCCTTTATACCTTTTTGGTTTAGCACCTCGTTATAGTCGTTATGAACATAGTGTGGGTGTCTGGAGTTTATTGGCGCGTTTTCAGCGACCTATGAAAGAGCAGGCTGCAGGATTATTGCATGATGCATCTCATACCGTGTTTTCCCATGTGGGAGATTCCATTTTTTATGAATCGAATGTAGAAGATTCTTATCAAGATCGTATTCATTTACAATTTTTACAACTGCAAAAAATAAAAAATTATTTGCCTCCAGAAGGGTTGTCATTGGAAGATTTAAATCCAGATCAGCCTTCTTATCGCGCCTTAGAGCAGCATGCTCCAGAATTGTGTGCTGATAGAATTGAAAGTCACTTACATTCCGCTGTTATTTATGGGAATTTAACCCCTGAAGAAGTAGAGACCGTGGTGAGTGATTTACGTTTTGAAAATGGCCAATGGTATTTTGTAAATGCTGAGTCTGCTGCAAAATTAGCGAATAACTCTTTATTCTTTGTGGAGCACTTATGGGCGTCTTCTTGGAATTTAGTGTTGTATGAGTATTTTGCAGAAATGCTGCGTTATTCAGTAGAGCGCGGTTATATTACCGCAGATGATATTAAGTATGGTAGCGATGTTCCTGTTTTTGAGCGCTTACAACGCATTCAAGATCGGTATATTCAAAAACGTTTAGCCGATAGTGCTAATATTTTTCAAACGTATACCCTGGTTTCCTCAGACCAGCCGCATGATTATAACTTAAAGGCAAAATTTCGAGGTGTTGATCCATGGGTCAAAACCCCTGAAGGGTTCGTACGCTTAACGACGTTGGATGCACGCTTTAAGGAAAATTATTTGCGGGTGAAGGCGCGTTGTGCACAAGGGTACAAAGTTAAATTACTAAATAATTATACACAGATGCCCGTGACAGTGCCTGTAAAGGCAGAGCTACCTTTAGGGGTGATTTCTACAGTTGGGCATCGTACCCCATTGCGTGTGTTACATTAAAACTATGGCGCTCCCTAGGGGATTCGAACCCCTGTTACCGCCGTGAGAGGGCAGCGTCCTAGGCCTCTAGACGAAGGGAGCAGGTTGTCTTGGCGAATTGTCGCAAGGAGAGGTATTATACAACCTGCATGCGAAAGCGCAATCCTGGGTCTAAAGGAAGTTAACTAGTTTGATTAAGAGATTATGGAAAAAAATACGGCAGTGTTGGGATAAGCCTGCACCGCACAAGGGCAAAAAATCCAGTAAATACCGCCACATTGCGCGTGGAGATCATGGGATCTCGCGTAAGCAACTGAGCAAGAACACCCTTCATGTTTTATATCGTCTCCATAACAATGGGTATGAAGCCTATTTAGTGGGGGGGGGAGTACGGGATTTATTGTTGGGCATGGATCCTAAAGATTTTGATGTAGCCACTAATGCGCATCCTGAGCAAGTACGTCGTTTATTTGGAAACTCACGGATTATTGGGCGACGCTTTAAGTTGGTGCATGTGTTTTTCGGGCAAGAAGTGGTTGAAGTCGCCACTTTTAGAAAAAATTATGATCCTACCAGTGTTTCTGCTCATGGGTTGGTGTTGCAAGATAATGTTTATGGGACCTTAGCCGAAGATGCCTTGCGCCGTGATTTCACCGTGAATGCTTTGTATTATAACATTGCAGATTTTTCGATCGTTGATTTTTCAACCGGTTGGCGCGATTTAAAAAATAAAAATTTATGTTTAATTGGAGATCCTTTAACCCGTTTTAGGGAAGATCCTGTTCGTATTTTACGTGCGTTGCGGTTTGCTGCGAAACTTGATTTTCACTTAGATCCTAGTTTATTACAGCCGATGCGAGCTTGTAGTGTTTTACTCGGACATATGTCTCGAGCCAGGGTTTATGAAGAAATGTTAAAGTTTTTTCAGTATGGATATGGGTCTCAAAGTTTTACCTTACTTCAAAAACATGGTTTTTTTGCATTGCTCTTTCCCTTGCTGGCAGATCCTAAGTTATGTGCCGCGCATCCAGTGATGTCTTTAATTACATTGACTTTAAAAGATACTGATGCTCGGATTCATGCGGGTAAAAAAGTACAAGCTGCTTTTTTGTTTGCGAGTCTCTTTTGGTATCCCTTTTTGGCAGAGTTGCAACGTCGCAGTAAAACCCCTCATTTTTCAGACTATGAAGCAGCAGCCAACTTACTATTAACAGAAATTGTTGTGAGTATTGCTTTACCTAAAGCAGTGGCTCAAGTTGTCAAAGAACTCTGGGTCTTTCAATTGCGCTTAATGCAGTTAGATCGTGGTAGAGCAGTGCGTATTGTGCACGATCCTAGATTTAAGGCAGCAGTTGATTTATTAGTATTAAGAGATGCGGCTAAAGAACCTGGATTACATCAAGTAGCACAGTTTTGGCATAGTTATCGCATGGCAAATGCTGCAGAACAGGAACGATTATTAGAGACATTACCAGCGCGGCGGCGTGTTCGTAAAAGGAAGACACGACGTCCACCCACGGAAGGATAAGGATTTTTAAGCGTATGAGTGCGATTTTAGAGCATCACCAGCAAGACTGGGGACAACAACCTATTTTGATTTCACAACCACATCTCAATGTGCAGGTGGGTGATTTAACTTTAGATTATCGTATGCATTTTTTAGCGCCTCAAAGCATTACGGTCTTGGCCGCTGGGGCTAAACGACAAGGATTGTCAGATCAGATCACAGCCTTATGTTCTGGAAAGGCACAGGCTTTGCATACTTGCTATCGTCAACCAGCAGACCAACAACCTCTCAACTTTCAAGAAGAAGCTGCCTTAGTTACGGCTTTTGTAGAATCTTTTCATCAAGGTAAGCTTTGTGGTTCTCATGGTGAACCATTCACGACAGTAGTGAACTTGGGGGTGGGTGGTTCTGATTTGGGAATGCGCATGGCAACACAAGCCTTAATGGCGTACCCTCAGAAGGCGATAGTGCATTTTTATGCAGAGCTGGGAGAACACACTTGGGCACAGTTGATTCAAAAGTGCGATCCAAGGCGTACTTTGTTTGTGATTGCCTCTAAGTCTTTTCAAACCCCTGAAACCCTCAGTAATGCCACGCGTGCTAGAGCTTGGCTACAATCTCATGGGTGTGACTTTAAAGCGCATAGTGTGGCGATTACCGCGGCTCCAGAGCGTGCGATTGCTTATGGAGTGCCACAACACCGTGTTTTTTCCATGTCTTGTGAGGTGGGCGGAAGATTTTCGATTTGGTCTGCTATGGGATTGAGTGTACGGTTGGCTTTAGGGAATGCGGTATATCAGGAATTATTAGCAGGTGCCCATCAGATGGATGTGCATTTTCAAAATGCGCCTTTTTTAGAGAATATGCCGGTTATGTTGGCATTAATTTCTCATTGGTATATTCGGTTTTGGGAAAAAACTGCACAAGCTATTTTGCCCTATGATGCGCGTTTGGGTGAATGGGCGCGCTATGTCCAACAGTTAGAGATGGAAAGTAACGGCAAGAGTGTGGATAAACTGGGGCATTCTGTGAAAGGGCTGACTTCACCGATTATATTTGGAGAATATGGGGTATTGGGACAACATACCTTTTTTCAATGGCTGCATCAGGCACCTAATTGGATCCCAGTGGATTTGATTGCTGTGACGGCAGATACGGAGGCTTATGCACATTGTCGTAGTCAAATGGCAGCTTTAGCACAAAATAATAGACCTTTTAGTGTGTTACAAATGCCGGAAATCACCCCACATACTTTGGGGATGTTAATGGCTTTATATGAACATAAAGTGTTTAGTTTGGCGACGTTGTGGAATATTAATCCTTTTGATCAGCCAGGGGTTGAGTTGGGTAAAAAATTCTATAAGGAACAAGCGGATATTAGTCCAGCCATGTTGTAAAGTTTTCTACGGGTTCGCGGGTGGTGCGGTATTGGTTAATAGGATCTGACCAATCAGCATAACCCACGGCCATTCCACAAATTAAATGTAAATCTGAAGAAACATTCACAATCTTGCGCACGACATCTGGGTATTCCGAGAGGGAGGCTTGAGGGCAGGTTTCTAATCCTAGACCACGTGCGGCTAACATACAGTTTTGAATAAATAACCCACAGTCTAACCAAGAACCTGTTTCTAAGTTTTTATCTATAAAAAAGAGTAAGCCCCAGGGTGCTTCAAAAAAATAATAATTGCGATACCACGCGGCTTTGCGTTTTTCAGTATCGTTATATTGAATATTCAGTGCGCCATAAAGGGCTGCGCCACAAGCTTTGCGACGTTCTTTGTACGGTTCTACCCATTGTTCTGGATAGTAATGATAATCAGGGTTGGGTTCTATTTCTTGTTCTCGGAGTGGAATAATAGTATCGCCAATTTTTTGTATAGTTTGGGGGCCCACAACAACGACGTGCCAAGGTTGGGTGTTGACACCAGAAGGCGCAAAACGCGCGTGTTCTAAGATTTGCTGCATTAAGGTGAGCGGTACGGGTTTTGGTAAGAAACGTCGTACCGATTGTCGATGGGTGATAGCCTCTAATACGTCCAAATTTACTCCTCAGTGGGAGAGCTAGAACGACGGTGTCGTTCTTTGACTTCATCCACTGTTTTACAATCAATACATAAAGTTGCAGTAGGACGAGCCTCTAAACGGCGGATCCCAATTTCCACTGCACATTCTTCACAATATCCATAGAGGTTATTGTCGAGCAATTGTAATACTTCATCAATTTTTTTGATGAGTTTACGTTCGCGATCTCTGGTTTTTAAACGCAAATTAAAGGTTTCTTCCTGGGTGGCTAAATCACTCAGATCTGCGGTATTTTGACCAGACTCTTGTAGGTCTAAGATGGTGGCATCTCCACTACGCAAAAGGTCATTACGCCAATTATGTAAAGTGTTCCTAAAAAAGGCTTGTTGTTCCTCATCCATATAGGTACTGCCAGGACGTACGGGGCAATGGCCTGTTTCCGTTTCCATAAAAGTTTGTAACGGATTCTGGTGTTCAACAGAGGTATCGCTATAGGCCTGGTGTCCAACCGGGGGGGTAATAGGCATTTGTGTTTGCGGTGCGGTGGTACTACGGGAAAAAAACTTATCCTTCCATGACATAATATGCCTCCTGGCTTCCTGCCTAGAACAATCAATACATCAACGACGTTAAAGAGGAAGATTAGACCTCCATTAATATTTGGTCAAATGACATATCACCAAAAATGTACGAGATCTGCGCATTCACACTTAAGAAATGTGAGCGTCACGCCGAATATGTTCTAAAGGACCTCTAAAAGGATAGTAATCATGGAATTTATAAGTAAGTTAACCGAGGCGACATTTTTAAAACGTCACGGTGCACATATGATAGAAGTAGGTCTATCTGTTCAGGATAAACGGCTTATTTATACAACTTTAAGATTTCCGATCCCAGGGGTTGAAGTGCTAGGAAGTCGTGTGTGGTTTTCTAGTGACTTGGCTAAGAAAAAAAATCTGCATCATTGGGAAATGGTAGAAGTTGATAATGGAGATAAGATTGTTGTGAATTCGGTTTATGCGCGTCATTTGGCAGTAGACGCAGTGAAAACGGGTCTATTGGGACAAGCGTATTCTGAAGTGACAGTAGATGTTTATTTACCAGGGACTACGACGAAAGTAGACTTTATGGTAAAGCAGGGCAATAAATATCATTTTTATTGGGTACAGCCTGTGTTCTGGGGAGATGAAATTCACCGTGGGTTTTATCCACACAGTCCCTTAACTTCGATGAAGCTCTTAAGAGATATTTTTAAAGCACAAACCCAAGGTACTGATGTAGAAATCGTTTTTGTGTCACTGCATGGTGGGGTGCAACGTTTGATTTTAGCGGATCATATAGATCCTGTTTGGGGACAATGGTTACGTCAAGCCCAACAACAAGGGGTGGGGTTGCATGCATTAGGGAGTCAGGTCAATGAGAGTGGGATCTTATTAGGTGAGAGTTTACCTATTGTGATCCCATCTCGTTCAAGTATTGTACAAAAGTAACGTTAGTCAGTTTTAGGTCGGCTAGTACTAGTGTTTACACTGCCCATAGTCTCCTGCACGGGTGCAGTGGTGCGTGGAGTGATAATAGGGGCTTTTGGTTGTTCCAGTAACCTGAGTGTAAAACAGCAGGAACGACTTTTGATTTCTTCTAATTTTGTGCGGATGCTATAATCAGCAATACTGATTTGAGGGTTATCGATCAAGATTTGATAACCATTATCGGTCAATGGATTATCACCTACATGTAACGTAATAAAACGTTTGCCATTTGCATTCAGATAGTGCACTAAAGTGGCAAGCTGATTATCTGTAAGTTGGCAATTCTCTAAATTCAGGCTTTGTAACGGTTTGTTGGCTAAGGCAGTGCCCAGCAAGCGTAGCGCATCTTCTGTAAAGCTATTATCTTGCAAGTTTAAACTTGTGAGCGTGGTGTTGGTTTCTAATGCTTTGACTAAAAAAACAATGGCTTCATCCGTAATGTGATTACAAGACAGGTCTAGTTTTTGTAAGCGCGTAGTTGTTTTTAAGAATTCTCCTATGGCGCGCATTCCTTGAGTGCGCATATAGGTAGTACTAAGGTCGAGCTTGGTCAATACGGGATGGTTTTCTAGTGCTGTAAGAATCGCTTCCACACCTGTATCAGTAATGAAGTTGCCGTGTAGATTTAATGAAGTCAGTTTTTTATTTTTTTCTAGGGCTTTTGCGAGTGTCTGTGCATCCTCTGGTGTTAAGTTATTGTTTGCTAGTTGAAGTGTTTCAATGTGGGGGTTGGTTTCTAAAAGCTCAGCAAGGTTAAGAACGCTTTTGTTAAGCATATGATTGCCAACGATGGTGAGATGTTGTAGGGCAGTGGATTTTTTTAAAACCCCAAGGATGATTGATGCTTCGATGTCATTTAACTTGGTGTTCTCTAGACATAGGTGTGTGAGGTTAGGACTGTTTTCAATCGCTTGTGCGAGCCAGGTAATAAAATTTTTGTTTAGGGAGCAAAAAACGTGAATTGCGTCATAGTTCTTTGAAAAAGACTGGTTTGTATTTGTGTGTCTAATATAAAGTGTTTTCATAAAATATTGCCTTTAAAAATTAAATTATAAGTGATGTAGTGATTTTTTGAGTGCTTCTAATGTGCGACTTATTATTGCATCATCGTGCATAAGCGAGACAAAGGCTGCTTCATAACAACTAGGTGCAAGATGAATGTGTTGTGCTTCCATATTTCTAAAAAACTTTTGAAATAGCTGAGTATCTTGTGTGCAGGCATCTTCATAGTTTCGTACTGCTGGCAGGTCTGTAAAAAAGTAAGTAAACATGCCAGGGGCGGATTGAATACACACAGGTACGCCATAGTGCTTAAATAACGCTAGGCTTTCTTGACATAAAGTCTGGGTGGTTTTTGCCAGTTGTTCATAGGCATTAGGCCATGCTAACAACGTTTCCAGGGTCGCTAAGCCTGCTGCCATGGTTAAAGGATTCCCGGAGAGTGTGCCTGCTTGGTAGACTGGTCCTAGAGGCGCAAAATAATTCATAATCTCTGTTTTGCCACCAACTGCACCAATAGGTAATCCACCACCTAAGATTTTTGCAAAAATCGTCAGATCTGGAGTGATTCCATAATAGCCATGCGCCCCTTGTAGATGAACTCTGAACCCCGTCATGACCTCGTCAATGATTAAAACTGTGTTGTATTGTGTACACAGACGTCGTAGCGTTGTTAAAAACTCCGGGGTGGCCGGTACTACTCCCATGTTGCCACTAATGGCTTCTATGATGACTGCTGCAAGATCTGAACCATAAGTTGCAAAGGCTGCTTCTAGTTGTGGAATATCATTAAAGGGTAAGCTTAAGGTTAAGTTGGCAATACCTGAAGGTACGCCTGCAGAATCGGGTTGTCCTAAAGTTAACGCACCAGATCCAGCTTTAATAAGTAAACCATCTGAATGCCCATGATAACAGCCTGTAAATTTCATGATGGTGTTTTTACCGGTATAACCACGCGCTAAACGTAAGGCGCTCATTGCAGCTTCAGTGCCGGAGTTCATAAATCTTATTTTTTCTACGCTAGGGACAAGCTTACAAACTAACTCTGAGAGTTGTAATTCTAAAGGATGACAGGTCCCAAAACAAAAACCATGCGGGAGTGCTGCTTGTAATGCTTCTACGACTTTAGGGTGCGCATGTCCTAAAATAGCAGGCCCATATGAGCCTACATAATCAATATATGCTTGGTTTTCCAGGTCAAAAACATAAGGGCCTTGCGCACGTGCAATAAAACGCGGATCTCCGCCTACAGATTTACAAGCACGAACAGGAGAATGTACACCACCTGGAACAACTTGTTGGGAGCGGGTAAAAAGTGCAGCGGAAGACATAAGATCCTTTGAATACGACTGATTTAGGGGTAAAATGTTAGCTCGTTTAGAAAGGCTCTACAAGAAAAATTACTATGAAAAAATACCTCTGTTTGCTCTGTGGTTATATTTATGATGAAGCTGTCGGTATTCCGGCTGAAGGTATTGCTCCTGGAACACTCTGGGATGATGTGCCTTTAAATTGGCGTTGCCCAGAGTGTGGCGCGACTAAACTGGATTTTGAAATGATTGAGTTACCGTAAGTCTAGAAAGGCTTAACGGTCGCTAAAATCACAATCATGACTAAAAACACCGTGGGCACTTCATTCCAGATGCGATAGAAACGGTCGCGGTGTTTATTCTTATTTTGCGCAAAATTGCGCACATATTTACCACAGACGAGCTGATAAATAACTAATGCCAGCACACAGCTGAGTTTTGTGTGAATCCAGCCAGCTTGCTTATAAACTACCCAGGTTTCATATAGCACCCCAAAGCCACAGGCTAGGGTGACGATCATGGCTGGGGTCATAATGTAACGGTATAACCGTTTTTCCATTAAACAAAACCGTAGGTATTCTGCGCTACCTGTAGTAGTCATCGTGTGATACACAAATAAACGCGGTAAATAGAACAACCCACTGAACCAGGCTACTGCTGCAATAATATGAAATGCTTTAAGCCATAACATGCTTTGAATCCCTTAATTGTTGTTAGTTAATAAACTGCAAAAAAAATATTAGGACAATAGACTAACACTTGTCTAA
Source organism: uncultured Francisellaceae bacterium (assembly GCA_964524705.1). GTDB lineage: Bacteria > Pseudomonadota > Gammaproteobacteria > Berkiellales > Berkiellaceae > CAZGDB01. The sequence goes on along the minus strand of CAZGDB010000031.1, from coordinate 6,444 downwards.
ACTGATAAAAGTGTATACAACGAAATGTAAGCGATGCATAGGGGCTTTATATGGCGGTTAGCAAACTAAGAGAATGGTTATTTGGAACGACGGTGCAAATTCCAAGACCGCGTATAGATTCTTATATTGGCCCAAAAACTAAAGTAAAAGGTAATTTTTTATTTTTAGGCGGGTTACAGGTTGATGGAAAAATCAAAGGCCATGTTCATGCCCATGAGAATTCACACTCTTGTTTGATTATTAGCGAGTCTGCCTTAATTGATGGAGAGGTGCGTGCACCTTATGTGATCTTAAAAGGTAAAGTCATCGGCGATGTCTATGCTTATAAACATTTAGAGATGGGCCCTAAGGCACGCGTTATAGGGAATGTGTATTACTCTGTTCTGGAAATGGCCCGCGGTGCACAAGTGCATGGTGCTTTAATTCATACGATGCCTAAAAGCTTGGCGGTCGGTGGTAGTAGAGATAAAGTTAATTATTTGACTGATGCTAAAGCGAAAGCAAAAGAAGAAGTTGAAGAAACCGCAACTGCTGAATGAAAGGTTGGGAGAGCGGATAGTGTTGCATCATCTCCAGGATCGTGAGGTTACTACAATTGAGTGAATGTTTTATGCAAAAATAGTCCATTTGCGATGATTTTATGACAAAAAGAGACTATAATGAAGATTATATGCAATTATTGAAGGTTTTATAACAAAAATGCCAATGTCCTCACCGCATGCGCTGGTCGAAATTGGTTATAGCTACTTACTTAAAAAATATAATTTTAGAGTGGTAGGCAATTATGTGGCCAGTTATATTACAGATCACAGCAGAATTTCTAGCACCACAAAGAATGCGCTAGAGAGTACCTATTATCCCAAACAATACGCTTTAACTAACCCTGAAGATCCATTGGCACATTTAGAATTTGCCTTAAAGCATGAAGGTGTTAATTTAGAGCTGATCGTTATATTTTTTTCGCAGGTCTCACAGGATACCGTCACAACCTATATACAAAAAACGCCTACTGGAAAATACAGTAGGATTATTTGGTTTTTATTTGAGTATTTATTAGATCGCCAGTTAGATATCCCTGATATTAAAAGGGTGCCATATGTCAATGTACTAGAACCCACTCACTATTATGTTGCTAAAGGGGTTAAAAGCACTCGCCACGCCGTGAATAATAATTTATTAGGGAATAGAATCTTTTGTCCTATGGTGAGAAAAACTAAAGTTTTACAAGACTTTGAGGGTAAAGATTTTTCTGGAATGGCTAAAAAGCTCATGGAGGCTATTGATCCCAACATCCTAGCGCGTGCCACAAATTTTTTATATACAAAAGAAACAAAGTCTTCTTTTGGAATAGAAAAAATAAAACCCGATTTACAGCGCACCAACAAGTTTATTCACTTATTAGAAGCGGCATCTAAAATAACAGCATTAGATAAAGAAACACTAATAAAATTGCAAAACAATATTGTAGACGATGCTTATAAAGATGTAGATTATAGAAAAACACAGAATTATGTCGGTGAATTAACTGCTTTTTATGAGCATCAAGTGCATTACATTTCTCCAAAACCAACAGATCTTGATTTTTTAATGTCTCATTTTCTACAATGTGAAGAGAAGCTCTTTGATGCGAATATTCCTCCCATAGTGATTGCAGCCATCTTGTCATTTGGTTTTGTTTTTATGCATCCTTTTGAAGATGGGAATGGACGCATACACCGTTTTATTATTCATTATGTATTATCAAAAACAGGCTATTGTCCTGAAAATATGATTTTCCCAGTTTCTAGTGTTATGTTAAAGAACATGAAAAAATATGATGGTATGCTTGAGACGTTTTCTAAACCACTATTGCAGGCAATTCGGGCGTACATTTTAAATGATGACGGTGTTTTAAGTGTGCAACAGGATACTAGGGTTTACTATCAATATATTGATTTTACAAAATTTGCTGAATTTCTTTTTGAGTGTGTAGACTTAACTATTCAGCATGATTTTAAAGAAGAAATAGATTTTATTGTTAAATATGATAATACAAAAATAGCTATTCAAGCGGTTGTTGATATGCCAGACATTAAAATTGATAGAATCATTCGTTGTATCGCGCAAAATAACGGTAGTTTAGGTAAAAAAATGCGAGATTCTTATTTTAAAGAGCTCAATGATGCTGTGATTGAATCTATAGAAAAAATTGTTCGGGAAAATATGCTGTAATCTTTCCTGAGGAGTCAATTGTCTAGTGCGTGACATTTATGAGTGACCACGCTACAATGGCCCCATGTAAGTAATTGATTGTGTTTTCTGACTATGCAAATCACCATGACTGAGAGTGCAGTATCCCGTATTTATGCGTTGATGGAAGCAGATGGGGATTTTACCTTAGGACTACGACTCTATATTACAGGGGGCGGTTGTTCAGGGTTTCAATATGGCTTTGGTTTTGAAAAAGTTGAAGACCTTAGCGAAAACGTTTGGAGTCAAGAACATCAATCTGCCACGATTAGATTGCTGGTAGATCCTATTAGTGCTCAATATTTAGAGGGTGCTACGGTGGATTATACCCAAGGTTTACAAGGTGCTAAGTTTGTAGTGAATAATCCTACTGCTAAAACCACCTGTGGGTGTGGCTCTTCTTTTACTATTTAACCTTTAACTGTTTGTTTTAAGGTGTGTATATCGCGCCTAAAGTTACTGTGCGATCTGCACCGGTAATCGCGGGAAAATGATGAGATTGACCGGTTAGGCGTCTGTAGGCAAACCATGCAAAACAAGCAGCTTCCACCTGATCTACAGGTAACCCATAGTCTTGTGTCGTTTTAAATTGAATATTGGATCGTTGCAAACATTCCACTAGATACGTATTTTTTGCGCCACCACCACATAATAGTACCGTTGAAAGTTGTGCTGCTTCTGTGGCTTCTATAATCAGATCTGCAGTAAATTGAGTCAAGGTTGCTAAGATATCAATTGGTGCTAGTCTAAAGGCTGCGAGCTGTTGTGCTAACCATTCTAGATTAAAATAATCTTTTCCCGTAGATTTTGGGGCAGGAAGCTGACAATACGGATCTTGCTTCAGCATTAATAAAAACGTAGGGTCTACTGTTCCTTGGCGCGCTAATACCCCTTCACTATCAAAGGGTAATTCCCATTCTTGTTGGACATAAGCATCTAGTAAAGCATTACCAGGCCCTAAATCATATCCTAAAGTGGGTGTTCCGTGCTCACAAACCGTGAGATTGCTAATACCACCAATATTCAGTACCCCCACTTTACCTAAAGCTGCAAAATACCACGCATGAAATGCGGGGACCAAGGGGGCCCCTTGACCACCCACCGCAAGATCTGCACGTCTAAAATCCGCAACAGTGCAGAGGTTTGTTTTTTTTGCAATTCTATTAGGGTCACCAATTTGTATTGTAAAGGGAACACGTGCTAAAGGACGATGCCATAAGGATTGTCCGGGAAAGCCAATCCCTGCAATGTCTTTCAGGGGAACAGGGTGTTTGTCTAATAAAGTTAAGACAGCATCCCCACACCATTCTCCTAATTGGGCATCCCAATCGCCAAAGGTATCTAGCTGGATTTCACCATGCATACAAACTGCTAATAAGCTTTTTTGAAAAGCAGCAGAAAAGGGCAAATAATGATGGGCTAAGATGGTGCAAGGAGGGGTACTAAAATCAACTAATACGGCATCAATACCATCTAGGCTTGTGCCTGACATCAAACCAATAGCATAACGGGGATGCATTAGATATCTTCTAAGAATTGAGTAGGGGTATGTTGTTCTAGTAAAGCTAACGCTTTTTGGGCTTGTCGTTTAAATCCAGAGAGATCTTTACGGGAAATTCCATCTGCTTGTGGCAGTTCTACGGTTAATGGGTCCTTATGGTGGCCATTGACTAAGAATTCAAAATGTAAATGATCTCCACTGGCTAACCCAGTACGTCCTACATATCCAATGACTTGCCCTTGTTTGACACGTTGACCTGGTTTCACGGTTTGGTGAAAACGGGATAGATGTCCATAAAGAGTACTGTTTTGTCGACCATGGTTTAAGACGATAGTATTACCATATCCACCTTTACGGCCTAAGAACTGAATCACACCATCACCTGCAGCTTTTACAGGTGTGCCATGAGGCGCCGCATAATCTACACCCTTATGAGCACGGATTTTATGCAAAATAGGATGATGGCGTTTGCTGTTAAAATGAGAACTAATACGGGTGAAGTTTACTGGAGTGCGTAAGAAAGCTTTTCTTAAGCTTTTGCCTTCACTGGTATAATAGTCGGATTTTCCGTGTGCATCAGTATAACGTACAACATGGTAGATTTTGCCTTTATTGACAAACTCAGCGGCCAGGATTGGACCATTTTCAATAAATTTACCTTCACGGTAGACTTGCTCATAAATAACCCTAAAGGAATCTTCAGGGTGAATATTTAAAGCAAAATCGATATCCCAGGCAAAAAGCTCGGCAAGCTTTAAAACCATTTTATGATTTAAACCCGCGCGTTTACCTGCTTTAAAAAAAGAATCTTGAATTTTAGCACCTTTAAAGGTCACTACCTTTTCTAAGGCCAGAGCATCTACGCGCGTGGTTAAACCTTTATCCGCAGTGCGCTCTATTTGTAAGACATGGGCTTTATCAATTTCTACTGATAAGGCTTCCATTTGACCTTCAGTTCCGACAGTAACCATCAGGCGTTCGCCAGGAAACAATTTGGTTAACTTTATTGCTTCTTTGCAGGACTTTAAGACTTCTTCGAGTTCTTGGGTGGTTAAGCCTAAGTTACTAAAGACTTTTCCTAAAGTGTCACCAGGTTTAATAACAATCTCATGTAAAGCTGATCCAGTAGCAGAGGTTACTGGCAGAGGAATAGGGTCTACATCTGAAAAGCTAGAATAAACAGGTTCAGAACTCTGTTGTGTGTCTTCTTTTTCTGCAGGCCATAGACCTACTAGCATTAACCCCATTGCTAAACTTAGTAGGGCAAAGCGACGCGGGGCTTTGGGAAAAACCTCGTTTTTCAATATAGTTATGTAATCAGCTTTATCGTTTATCACAAACTTCTCATTACTCTAAAACGCCGCCCTATTGCGGGTAGTATGTTTTTAGATTAGCTTGATTTGCGTCAAAGGTCAAAATTAGTACAGTTTAGGATGGGGTTTATGTCATCAAAAGAAGTTATTCAGCTTATAGAAAAAGGTACAGTCGAGATCTTCCAAAAGGAACAGCTGCTACAAAAATTAGCTAAAAATCAGCCACTCAAAATTAAGGCTGGATATGACCCTACTGCTCCAGATCTGCATTTGGGACATAGTGTTCTATTAGAGAAACTAAAGCTCTTTCAATCTTTAGGTCATGAAGTCCTCTTCTTAATTGGAGACTATACCGCTCAGATTGGAGATCCTACTGGAAAGAATGCGCAACGTCAGATGCTTACGCGTGAACAAGTATTAGAGAATGCAAAAACTTATGAAGCTCAGGTGTTTAAGGTCTTGGATCCTAAAAAAACCACGATAGTCTTTAATTCTACTTGGTTGAATGCCTTAACTTCTGCAGAACTGATAGGATGGACCCGACACTTTACCGTTGCCCAAATGTTAGCTAGAGATGATTTTTCTAAAAGATATGCTTCTGAAACGCCTATTGCGATATCAGAGTTTTTATACCCTCTATTACAGGGGTATGATTCAGTTGCATTAAAGTCAGATATAGAACTAGGTGGTACAGATCAGACCTTTAATCTCCTTATGGGCAGAGAGATGCAACGGTTGGCGGGTCAAGAACCGCAAGTGGTTATCACTTTGCCTCTATTAGAGGGAACTGATGGTGTACAAAAGATGTCGAAGTCTTTAGGGAATACGATTGCCTTACAAGATAGCCCCAAAGATTTTTTTGGAAAGTTGATGTCTATATCAGACACATTAATGTGGCGTTACTATAGTATATTGAGTCATGAAACTAGTTTTGAAGTAGAACAAAGACAGGCTCGTATTGCGGCGGGTGAGAATCCTAGAGATCATAAGTTAGATCTGGCGCAAGAGTTAACGACACGGCTTTTTAGTGCAGAAGAGGGGGCGGGACAACGTCAGGCTTTTTTAGATCAGTATCAGAAGAAAGGATTGCCTGATGATATTTCAACTTTGGTATTAGAGACTAAAACACCTGCAGCATTGTCATGGATATTAAAACAAGTGGGTTTAGTAGCCAGTACTACAGAAGGTATAAGGTTATTAAAGCAAGGTGCGATTAAGCTAGATAACACAAAAGTTGAAGATCATAACCATCAGTTAGTTGAAGGACAATATCTTGTGCAGGTGGGTAAACATAAATTTGCACATATTCATGTGAAAAAAGAAGGATAGGGTGTTGACAATGTTTGGGAGGGGAGTAGAATGCCCTTCACTTGGTTCGATGTTTAAAAAACGTTTTGAACC
>CAZGDB010000030.1:0-16775 GCA_964524705.1 uncultured Francisellaceae bacterium | reverse complement strand
TACAAAAAAACTTTACCCCAGTTAAAAAAGTCACCTATTGTTATGCACGAGTCTCTGATCAAAAGGCGGACTTAGTTAGACAACAAGAAATGCTGGAGCTTTTCTGTGCGGCTAAAGGCTGGACCTTTGAGATGATCTTTGACTTAGGTTCAGGCCTAAATTACCATAAACCCGGTTTAAAAAGGTTATTGAATGAAATTATTCAAGGGCGTGTTCAACGTCTGGTCCTAACCCATAAAGATAGGTTGTTACGCTTTGGTGCAGAGCTTATATTTACGCTCTGTGAAGCAAAAGGAATTGAAGTGGTCATCATTAATCAAAAGGGTTCTTTGACTTTTGAAGAAGAGTTAGCACAGGATGTTTTAGCTATCATTACTGTTTTCTCCGCTAGGCTCTATGGTTCCCGTAAAAAGAAACACAAACAATTAGCGCTCGATCTTAAAGCTGCCGTGGAGTCTACACGTGGCTAAAAAAACTAAAGCAGCTCAACCTGTTTGTGCGGTTAAACTACCTTTAGAAATGGATACCAAAACCCAAGCTATATTGGATGGACAGGCTAGAATCTGTAATAAGCTGTACAACATATTAGTGGAGAAGGCGAATACCCTAAGGGATGAATATATTCAGACACAATCCCCAGAGATTGTTAAAACATTGTATACAGAACGAGGCCTTAGGGATTTGCTCACTGGTCTTAAAGAAGCTTTCCCTTTCTTAAAAACAGTCCATTCCTCCCCTTTAAAAAATGCAGCCTTAAGACTGAGTAAGGTGATACAAGATTACCAAAAATCTAGAAAAGGCAAACGAAAGGGCAAAGAGACAGGATGGCCCCATTTCAGAAGCTGTAAAGTCTGGTTTTCATTGTTATACGATGAACCTAATAAAGGGTTCAAGGTCAATCACAATCAGCTTAAATTAAGTCTTGGGGCTGATAAAGATAAGAAAAGGTTGTATGCAAAGGTCACCCTGCAAGAATCTTACCGTTTAAAAGGCAAAGTCATCCGTAACCTCAGGGTATGCAAAGAAGCCAATACTTACTTTGCGGTATTTACGGTAGACCATAAATTACCTGTGCTAGATAAACCTATTAGAAACATGATTACTTTAGACCCTAATCATAGCAACTTAGCCTATGGGGTGGATTCAGATTTAAAGGCATTGGAAATTGATGCGCCAACGCAATGGTTAAAAAAACTAGATAAAGCCATTGATGAAGTAAAATCTAAAAGAGATCGATGTGTAAAGAAAGTCCAGCATGAAGAGAAGAAAGCTGATAGTGAGGAAGTGATTCGCTACCATAAGGCTTCTAACCGGTGGACAAAACTAGACAACGTGTTTCAAGAGTTAATGCAAAAACGCCGAGAACAGACTAAGACGTATTTGTATACTATCGCCAATAAGCTGTATAACCAGTATGATTATGTAGCGATTGGTAACTATGCGCCGCGTGGAAACGGAATAACCGTTAAAATGCGACGTTCGATGAATAACAACTCATTGATAGGTCGTTTTAAAGAAGTGCTGGAATGGGTAGCCCAGAAGCGTGGAAAACGATTTACGATATTCAATGAGAAAGGGACCACCAGAACGTGTCATTGTTGTCTAACACAAGCAGAAGGAGGCTTATCGCCTTCTATGCGAGAATGGCAATGTACCAGTTGTGGAACTGACCATATTCGAGATGAGAATGCAGCGATTAATGGGGCTCGCATAGTCCAAGCTGCAATAAATCAAGATATAGAGAAGCAATTCTCGATAGTGCCTAGCTCAGGCCGCGTTCGGATAAAAGGACGCAGTGGCTGGTGTGCTCTCCCAAGAGGAATACACAGTATGAATCGGGGTAAGAGATGGCGAAGTCGAAAGACCAAAGCAAGCGTCAGCAAATTAAACGAAACTACAAGTATTGTAGTTCACCCAGTATGATCAGGTTTGATCAAGTTTGGGAGAGCGGTATCAAAATCTCGCGCTAGATTAGCGACCAACTGGAAACAGTGTGGTAATGACAAAAACTTTTTAAAGTGTGCAAAAGCCTTGCTCGGGCTATCATCTGCTGTTTTGACTTCAATAGCAATCAATGGGTTTTGATCTAAAGTAATTAAAAAGTCTATTTCCACGCCATCTTTATTACGCAAATACGATAATCCGAAATTTAACCCTTTGGTATCCTGTAAAAAATGAATTTCTTTTAGTAAGGCACAAGCCACTAAGTTTTCCAACCGGGCTCCCTCTCCCTCAGCTCGCCCAATATCAAAAAAATAATACTTTGGTTCTTTTAAAACAGCACGTGCTACATTACGATGATAAGGTGTCACTTTAAACAACACAAAGAAATTCTCTAGGAGCGTCATCCAACTCTGAACAGATTTTGGCGACACTTGTAAATCTGTTGCTAAATTTGTATATGACAGAGGTAAAGTAATTCTTGTTTTTAATAATTCCACCAGCAACTCAATTTTTAGAATAGAACGCACTGCATATAAATCCAAAAAATCTTGTCTTAATATCACTTCTATGTGTGTTTTTTGCCATTTTTTATAGAAATCAATAGAGTGTTGCAAAAATGGTTCAGGAAAGCCACTACACTGCATTAACGCCTGAAAAATATCTTGCGGTTTTCCGCCCTGCAAGGTCATAATTTCTTTAATATCTAAAGGATGTAACCGATACCGAAAATACCGCCCCGCTAAAGAATCTCCCACATTGGTAAAGACTTCTAAATTAGCGCTACCCGTTACAATGATTTTCGGGGTGAAGCCTTCTACATCGTAGATCCCTTTTAGCCATCTTTTCCACTCTGCCATTTTATGGATTTCATCAAAAATCACACACTCTGCAGACCTTCTCCAATGTCGTCGAATCAGCCGAACTTAATCTTCAGAATAATCGTAATTAAAATAATCACAGTCTGAAAAGAGCGCTTTACTTAAGGTGGTTTTGCCAGATTGCCGCGGCCCGCTGATGAGAACAATTTTCTTATTTGCATCCTCTAGTACATAGGGCTTTAAAGAACGTTCCATCTCCTCTCTCCACAAACCACATAGATTATGTCTATTATGGATTATATTCCTTAAAAGTCGAGACTTTTAAGGAGTATACTACTTGTTAATCAAAAACATCCTAATAAAGCCCTTGCTGACTACAATGATAAGGTAAATTCCGGTATACAAATTATAGTGCCATTGCTCGTTCGGCGGCTGCTTGTGCGGTACTGGAAACCCACGGAAGTAAACCATGAAAAAAATGGCTTGCTTCTGGCAAGGTATGAAACTGTAATTGTGGATGGTCTTTCGCTTGTAAGGCACTCCAAGTTTTCACCGCTTCAAACGAAACAATTTCATCTTGCTCGCCCATCAGGATATCCCATGCCAACGTAGGGGGAATCATGACTTTGCTATAGTCTTGGTTTTCCACAGCGGGTGCCACACTTAAGAGACCTTTATAACTAGGTAGTATTCCTCTTGCTGCAATATAGGCCCCAAAAGAAAAGCCCCCCAAATAAATCTGGGCCTCAGGTAATACCTGTTGCACCCATTGAATGACGGTTTGCAGATCTTCCACTTCCCCTTCTGCATGCCCATAGGTACCCGTACTTTGGCCAACACCACGATAATTAAAACGTACCGTATGCCAACCCAGCTTTTGCCAGGCACGCACGACAGTTGCCACAACTTTATTGTCCATGGTCCCTTGATATAAAGGATGGGGGTGACACATAATACCAACCCAAGCAATCTCACCTGCTTGCGTGGCTAGCTCTAAAGACCCTCCTTTGGAGGTACTCAACAACCAAGGGCGTATGCTGCTCGTAAAGGTCATGCCTGACCTTTAACAGGAATTTCACGGCGAATATCTGCGCCTAATTGATTTAATTTTTCTTCAATACAAGCATAACCACGATCGATATGATAAATTCTATCAATCACTGTAGTTCCACGTGCTACTAACCCAGCTAATACCAAACTCGCAGAAGCTCTTAAATCAGTGGCCATCACATTAGCCCCTGTTAAATGCGTGACGCCTTCACAAATCACGGTATTGCCTCTGATTTCTAAATTAGCCCCCATACGTACCAATTCTGCGGCATGCATAAAACGATTTTCAAAAATCGTTTCCGTAATATGCGAGGTCCCTTCTGCTATCGCATTCAAGGCCATAAATTGTGCCTGTAAATCCGTGGGTAACCCAGGATAAGGCGCAGTCACAATATCTACTGCTCGAGGACGGCGATTACGCATATCCAACGTGATCCAATCTGCACCTTGCGTAATAGTAGCACCTGTTTCTTGTAATTTTTCCAACACTGCCGTTAATAACGCTGGGTTCGTATTTTTAGTGGTCACGCACCCTTGGGTAATTGCTGCCGCCATTAAATAGGTGCCCGTTTCAATTCTATCAGGCAAAACGTTATACATTCTTCCTTCCAGACGTTCCACCCCTTCAATCGTAATTTCAGGTGTGCCAGCGCCCGTAATTTTAGCACCCATGGTGTTTAAAAAATTAGCTAAATCAACAACTTCAGGCTCTTGCGCTGCATTACGCAAAATAGTTGTTCCACGTGCCAGTGTTGCTGCCATCATGACATTTTCAGTCCCCGTCACCGTCACGATCGGAAAATCAATGACTGCTCCCTGTAAAGGGCCTTGCACTTTGGCATGAATATAGCCATGGGTCAGTTCAATGCTTGCACCCATTTTTTCTAAACTGTGAATATGTAAATCCACTGGTCTTGGACCAATAGCGCACCCACCCGGTAATGCAATATGTGCTTCTCCATAACGCGCTAATAATGGCCCTAAAACCAAAATCGAAGCACGCATCGTACGCACTAATTCATAAGGTGCCTCTAATTGGGTTAAATGGCTCGCATCCACAATCACGCGCATACCATCTAAGAGCGTAATATCCGCACCCATACGCCCTAACAACTCCATTGTGGTTGTGACATCATTTAAATGAGGAATGTTCCCAATCTCTACAGGACCATCAATTAAGATAGATGCTGCTAAAATCGGCAACACACTATTTTTAGCACCTGCAATACGCACTTCACCAATTAAAGGTGCACCACCATTGATAATATGTTTTTCCATGATTATTCCATTTTTTTTAATATATTGCCGGCGCAAACATGTGCCGGATTTAAATTTGATAATTGTAATAGTCTTACCAGTTTAGAAGGCAAATCTACTAAAAATACCATATGTTCTTGACGTAATGCAGCACGTTGCACCGCCAAAACAAAAGCCACCGCAGCACTATCACATTGTGCGATTGCTTTAAAATTTAAGGTTGTAGACCTGCTTTGGGTAAAAAGCGGAACCGCATCAAGTGCAGCAGCCACCGTTTCAAACGTCAGCGAACCCGTTAAGGCAAACCCAATCGGGGAAGCCGTTGGCGTATAATTAAACATCATGCTTACTACTACTGTGCATCACTATTATTGTTACCAGGATTTGTTTTAGCCAAGTGTGCCAACACTTTTTGCGTTACAGCACCTAACCCTTTTTGATGCGCTGTATCTGCAAACTGTGCCTGAAAGCCTTTCAGCAAACTCACACCTTCAATTAAAATATCATAGACACGCCAAGTATTATCATGCTCTACCAAACGATAGGCTACTTGTAATGGTGTCTTACCTTCTTGACGAATTTCACTTTGAACCTGTACTCGTGTTTTGTTTTCCACAGGTTCTCTCAATGGGAAATAAACAATTTCCTGATGATTATAATTATTCAAAGAACTCGCATAAGTTTGTATCACTAATTTTCTAAAAGCATGGGTAAAGGTTGCCTGTTCACCAGCTGATGCATGTTGCCAGGCATTGCGTCCCACTACCCATTTGGCCATTTCTTCAAAATCCAAATAGGGAGATAAATGCTGGTCTACTAATACATTAATATACTGTGGTTCTTTCTTCAGCTGGGGACGATTTTTTTCAATAGACCCTAAAATTTGTTGTGTTGCAGTCTGTAAGGTTTCCAAAGGTCCTGCTTGCAACCCCATACTCACTACCATACAAACGGCTAAAATAGCCCATCGAACCTGGTGTTGCATCCTTTGAAACATAAATCCTCCTAATGTTTTGCAGGCTCTGGTGTGCTTGCTTTTTCAGAAAAAAACCGAGAAATCAGGTCTTCTAACACCACCGACGAGGTTGTATTTTCAACCGGCACATGTGCATCTTGTACCAAATATTGTGTATCAAACCCAGGCACAATCCCAATATAATTATCCCCTAAAAAACCTGCCGTTAAGATACTCCACTTAGAATCAACCGGTATTTTATTCGCATCCGTTTTTAACCACATGGTCACTGTCGCCATATAGTTAGTAGGGTTATAATCAATTTGCGTTACACGCCCAATCGCCACCCCGGCAATACTCACCCGCGAACGCACCTTCAAACCACCAATATTTTCAAAATCTGCAACCACCTTATAGCCGGTGCTCCCTTGGTAAAAATCAGTCAAACCGCTAACATTGAGCGCAAGCAATCCCAGGGCTAAACACCCTAATAACACAAAGATTCCTACCCAAAATTCAATCCATCTTTTGGTAACCATCAAAAACCCCCAAACATCACGGCTGTAAGAAAAAAGTCGAGCCCCAGTACGGCCAAAGAAGCATACACTACGGTTTGTGTCGTCGCCAGACCTATGCCTTCTGCCGTAGGTTTTGCAAAATACCCTTGATAAACCGCAATCCAAGTCACCACAAAAGCAAATACTGTACTTTTAATCAATCCATTAATGATATCTTCTCTAAAATCGACAGAAGATTGCATATTGGCCCAAAAAGCCCCGTCATCTACTCCTAACCAAGTCACCCCTACAAAATGTCCGCCATAAACCGCTACAAGCGTAAAAATCAACGCCAACATCGGTAAAGAAATCAGTCCTGCCCAAAAACGTGGTGCTATCACGCGACGTAAAGGATCTACGCCCATCATTTCCATACTAGAAAGTTGCTCTGTGGTTTTCATTAAAGCGATTTCAGCCGTTAAAGCAGACCCCGCTCTTCCTGCAAACAAAAGTGCACCGATAACTGGCCCTAACTCTCGGACTAGGCTCAAAGCGATTAACTGGCCCAATGCCTGATCTGCCCCAAAGCGTACCAAGATCGTATATCCCTGTAACCCCAAAACCATCCCAATAAAAACACCTGCCACAAAAATAATACTCAGGGAACTCACCCCTACAAAATAAAGCTGCTTAACTAAATCCCTAAGACTCGCCCAACCACGCGGCTTTCCGATTAAGCTAGATAACAAAAATATAGTCGCTATTCCCAGTTTATGCACTGCGCTTAAGGTTTCATGACCTACCTTGACTGCCAAGTTTTGACACATATTTTATTCTTCCATTAAAGTCTTACAGAGATCGCCAGCAGGATAATGAAAGGCAACGGGACCATCAGGATAACCATGCATAAACTGTTTGACCCACGCAGAATCACTATTCATTAATTCAGCAGGTGAACCACACCCAATCACATTCCCTTCACCGATGACATAAATCTTATCGGCAATACTTACCGTTTCATCGACATCATGAGACACAATAATAGTGGTCATTCCCACCGTTTCATTTAATAGTTTAATCAACTTCACCAGCACACCCATAGTAATAGGGTCCTGACCAGCAAAGGGTTCATCATATAATATCATGGCTGGATCTAAGGCAATCGCACGCGCTAATGCCACACGACGCCCCATTCCCCCAGATAATTCACTAGGATACAGAGCTGCCGCCCCCCGCAACCCTACTGCCTCTAATTTAAGCAAGACTATATCCTGTAAGGTGCGCTCTGGAAGTTCTAGATGTTCACGTAACGGAAAAGCTACATTTTCAAAGACAGTTAAATCACTAAATAGTGCTCCGCTCTGAAAAAGCATGCCCATTTTTTTGCGAATCGCATAAAGCTCATGACGTTTAAGGCTGCTTAAAAGCTGTCCTTGCACCCAGACTTCCCCCTGGTCAGGCATAATTTGCCCGCCAATAAGCCGCAACAGGGTCGTTTTACCGCTCCCACTGGGCCCCATAATGGCAGTAATCTTACCTTCTGGGATTTGTATATTCACCTCATTGAAGATCTGACGATCTTTATGCTGAAAGCTGAGGTTTTTTAGCTCTACAGCATTTGGGTTTATAGACGGCATGCGGTATCCTTATAGTATCCGAGAACTGTAGCATAAATTATCTTTGCATTCTCTTAGAGTTTGACACATTAATTTAACTACGTAACAAAATAATGCTTCCTCAGGAAAAAAAATAATGACCACTACAGAAAGCTCCTGGATCGAAACAGGTCAACAAGTCCTCGCTATTGAAGCGCTCGCTTTACAAGAAATGACAAAAAAGTTAGATAACTCATTTTCTCAAGCTTGTGAACTGCTCTTTCACTGCCAAGGTCGTATTATTGTAACGGGTATGGGCAAATCAGGCCATATTGCTAAAAAAATTGCAGCTACTTTAGCGAGTACCGGCTCCCCTGCTTTTTTTGTACACCCTGCAGAAGCGCAACATGGTGACTTCGGCATGTTTGTTAAAAATGATGTGGTGCTGGCGCTCTCTCATTCTGGGAATACAGAAGAGCTCGTCGTACTCATCCCCTTTATTAAAACCTTAGGGGTCCCTTTAATTGGGATCACTGGCAACAAGACCTCCCGTTTAGCCCAAAACAGTAATGTCGTACTTCATGTCCCTATTTCTCAAGAGGCCTGTGCTTTAAATTTAGCGCCTACCACCTCTACAACGCTCACTTTAGCCTTAGGCGATGCATTGGCGATTGCTTTACAAAAAGCACGTGGGTTTACACCAGAAGATTTTGCAAAAGCACATCCTGGTGGCAGTTTAGGTAAACGGCTCTTATTGCAAGTAACAGACATGATGCATCGTGGTGCTTCCATCCCTAAAGTTAAGTTAGGCACTTTTTTACCGCAAGTCGTAGTTGAAACCTCTCAAAAAGGTTTAGGTATGGCAGTAGTCGTTGATGAAGAAGATCGTGCTTGCGGTGTATTCACAGATGGAGACTTACGCCGTACCTTTGATCAAAAAAAAGACCTCCATTCCCTGCCTATTGAACATGTTATGACTACCCCTGGGACCTATATTCACCCCAGCGCCAAAGCCACAGAAGCCTTAGCCTTAATGCGTGAAAAACGTATTACTGGATTATTTGTAGTAGATGATAATCAACGCGTCCTGGGTGCCTTTAATATGCAAGATTTATTGCAACAAGGGATAGTCTAATGCGGATAACATTAAGCCTATTAGCCTGTTTAATTGGCTTCTATGGGCTTTTTGGTGCCTATAATACGATGACGCCTATTGCCTTAGCTACGCAAGAACGGATCACCGGTCTCACCGTATACCGTTATGATCTGCAAGGGCATGTCAACATGATATTAGAAGCCTCTCAAGGCTTACTCTCACAACATCATACGCACTTAGAGCTTCAATCACCTATCCTGCATCTCCAAACAGCCAAAGGACATTTACAAGTTGCAGCAGCCACCGCACATGCGAATGACTTTCATTTTCCGTTTGCGTTTTCATTCTTAACGCTCGATAAAGATTTACATATGAAGTTAGAAAACCAAAGCAGTCTTACCCAAGTTTCTGCCAATAAAGGCACCTGGGATGTCCCAAAACGTGAGTTAGCCATACAAGGCTGTGTACAAGGACAACATCAAGGCTATGCGTTAACAGCAGAAGGCCTATCTTGTACACAAACCCACAATCAGTTGTGGGAAAAAATTAAAGCCCAAGCCGCTAAAATTAGCTCGCCTACAGAAGGGAACTTTGAAGCGATGGCAGACCATATGGATTTTACACCTGCCACTGGGATTGTCAGCTTAGAAGGTAACGTAAAACTCGTCCAAGCCCAACAAGAAATGGTAGCCGAACACCTCTTATTTGATTTACACTCTCAGACTATACGCTCTGCACCAGGTGCATCGGGTAAGTCTAAGTTAATTATCTTACAGTAATCATAGGCCTTATGTTAAAAATTGAGCATCTGTCTAAAAATATCGTTCAGAATGTGAACCTTACAGTTGCACCTGGACAAATTGTCGGATTATTAGGCCCCAATGGTGCCGGTAAAACCACGTGTTTTTCGATGGTCTGCGGTTTATTGTTTCCAGAACAAGGCAGTATCACATTAGAAGGCATCGATATCACCTACAGTCCTTTGCATATTAGGGCACGACAGGGCTTACGTTACCTCCCACAAGAATCTTCCGTGTTTCGTAAACTCACCGTGGAAGAAAATATTTTAGCAGTGCTAGAACTTTCTCCTGCACTACCAAAGCTAGAACGCCAACAACGTTGTGAGGCTTTATTAGAAGAATTTCAGCTCACGCATATTCGTGACACTTTAGGTATCAAACTCTCTGGTGGAGAACGCCGTCGTACGGAAATCGCACGTGCGGTTGCTAAACAGTGCAAATATCTTTTATTAGATGAACCATTTGCAGGCGTAGATCCTATTGCGATTCAAGATATTATCCAATGTTTAAGGTACTTAGTTAAGAAACACAACATGGGTATCTTAATGACAGATCACCAAGTCCGTGAAACCTTATCCTTATGTCATCATGCTTATATTTTGCATCAAGGTCGCGTATTAGCCTCTGGAGATCAACAGACCTTAATCCAAAATCCTACTGTCAGAGAAGTCTATTTAGGAACAGAATTCGACTATACTAAAGATTAAATAACCAAGGAGCCGGTCATGCAAATACAAATTTCAGGTCAACATCTTGAGATCACAGATACGATTCGCGCATATGTCACTGAAAAGATGACTAAACTCTCCAGTCTCTTTGATAACATTACTTCTGTAAAAGTCGTTCTCAAAGTGGAAAAAATTCATCAAATTGCTGAAGGAACCGTACATTTAGCACAAGGTGTATTGCATGCTGTAGCCGACCATAAAGATTTATATGCCGCCATAGATATGCTAGAGAACAAACTAAAAGCTCAAATTAAACATCATAAAGACATGCTGAAAGATTAAAAAATGCAATGCATTATTGTTAGTGGACGTTCAGGATCTGGCAAGACCATCGCCATTCAGGTCTTGGCAGATCTTGGGTTTTATTGTGTAGATAATATCCCCTTTAAATTATTACCTGATTTATTAAAAAATCTCTCTGCAGAACAAGACAAGATAGCGGTGAGTCTTGATGCTCGTAATTTACCTCAAGATGCAGAATCTCATGAACAATTGCATCAATGGCTCAATAACAGCCCTTATGCGCTTCAAATTGTTTATTTAGATGCGCAAGATGAGGTATTACTCAAACGTTTTAGTGAAACCAGACGGCGCCACCCCTTAAGTAATGCAACCAGCACCTTAAAAGAAGCAATCCAACAAGAAAAACAATTACTCGCCCCCTTAGCCAATAATGCACAATATTGTTTAGATACCAGCGAGCTGAATAAGCATCAACTTGCAGAATGGTTACAAAAACGTATTAATATTCAAACAAGCTCTCCTTTAAGCTTGTTACTCAGTTCTTTTGGTTTTAAGCATGGATTACCCACAGAAGCAGATTTTGTGTTTGATGTACGTTGTCTACCCAACCCTTATTGGTCAACTCCCCTACGTCATCAAAGTGGCAAAGACAAAGCCGTCATTACTTTTTTAGAAAAAGAGCCCTTGGTCATTGCGATGACAAATCATATTGTGGGATTTTTAGAGAATTGGATCCCCCACTTTGAAGCAGATAACCGTAGTTATTTAACAGTTGCGATTGGCTGTACGGGAGGACAACACCGTTCTGTATATATTGCAGAAACCATTGGTGCGCGACTAAAGCTCAGGAACCACCCTATCTTGCTTCGACACCGTGACTTGAGCCCTTAAAGTATGATCCTGTTTAGTATCCACTAAATGAGCAGGCGGCGCTCTTCCCAGCCGATATCCTCCTGACGGTATCTGCTTCGACTCCTTTGCTCTGCTCGGATCAGGGGGGTGCCACAACTGACGTATTGTTGACCAATATTGTGTCACTCCACACACCAGAGCCATCGTTAAAAAAATGACTAACATGGTAGGACTTAAAAGCATAATGGCTTTTACGAGCATTTCTCCAATCACATAGACAACCAATCCAACACACAATGAGGAGAGCTGCCAACTTTGATCTGAGGTGCGTTTCACTTTAGGGGTAGATCTGCGGCCACCATGCGTGATACCGGGACGTTGATGGGGCGTAGCAGGCCCTACTTGCATGCAATACGTCGCATACGCTTCTTTAAATTGTTTTTTGGCTACTTCAGGTAATTGTTCCCAAGCATGATGTACTGCCCCTGGTGTACACGCTGGGGATTGTATAGGTGTAATCATATTTAAAAAACCAGACAACCCTTTCATCAAGGGCTTAGCTGTATCACAGCGATACCGATCGACAACCTCATAAAAAGCAAGTAAGGCAGCTTGCTGCGTTTTGAGCATTGCCATCCTTAGCAATTGCAGTGACCTCTTTTTTTAGTGTATCCAAAAGCTTAAGTATTGTAACCCTATGGTCCATGATCCAGCACACTAGACACTAGTATGCAGTTAACCGTAGACTAACGCTTGTGTTTAATAAACTCGACACTAGGTCACTTGATAGACAGGCTTACCAAAAGAGTCTCCATTACAAATCTACTGCAAGACTGTACTCCACACCATAACCGGCATCACAAGCATGATGTAATGAACTAATGCGGCTTCATTACTCCTCCATTTTCTATATGCTACGTATAGTAAATAGAGGACTAAGACCCATTATTTGCTTTTTCCCTCCATATTCTATATGCTATGTATAGTAATTGGAGGGATTATTGTATGTATCTACATCGAAATTATACCGCCTTAGCGGAGCGCTACTGCCGTACCTTTCCTGTACTCTGCTTAATAGGGGCTCGCCAAGCGGGTAAAAGCTGTTTTGCAAAACATTTACGACCCAACTGGAAATATTTCGATCTAGAACGCCCTGCAGATCTGGAACTCATTTTTAATAAAACAGAATTATTTTTTGAGCAATACCCAACGAATGTAATTATTGATGAAGCGCAAGTTTATCCCCAACTTTTTAAAACATTGCGAGGCGTGATTGACGCCAATCGTACACAAAAAGGACGCTTTATACTCACCGGTTCCAGTAGCCCTGAAATCACAGCACATCTGTCTGATTCTTTAGCCGGCAGAGTCGGGATTATTCCTATCGGCACCTTAAAAGCAAATGAGTTATACCAAACACCTTTAAGTTCTTTTTACAACCTTTTTTTTGAATCCCATACCCGAAAAACACTACAACTGGCAGAACCGTTGCTGTCTAACGCACAAATGCGTCAGGCATGGCTCTATGGTGGGTATCCAGAACCTTTTCTGGCACATAATGAGCAGTTTCACAGAGATTGGATGCTAAACTATTATAGCACTTATATTACACGGGACATTTCTAATCTTTTCCCAAGATTAAATAAAATTGCCTATCAACGCTTTTTAAGCACCCTATCTGCAGTCTCTGGTACCATTCTTAACAAAGCAGATCTCGCCAGAGCGATCGAAGTCACAGAAAAATCTATTAGTGAATATTTACAAATCGCAGAACAAACATTTTTATGGCGCAATATTCCAGCGGATGCGCACTCTAAAATAAAATCTCTCATTAAGCATCCTAAAGGTTATATTACAGACAGTGGATTGGGGCACTATTTACAGCAAATCACCTCTATGGAACAACTCTTATCTCACCCACGTTCTGGACATTCTTTCGAAAGTTTTATTATTGAGGAAATCATTAAAGGGCTAGCTGCTTATGCACAAGGGCCTGCAGATTTCTACTACTATCGTACCGCTAAAGGTGGAGAAGTTGACCTAATTGTAAAAACAGCCACCTCCCATATTCCTATTGAAATAAAAATGGCCAAAAGTGTCCCCTTAAAACAATTAGCTTCCCTGACCAAATATATTGAGGACAACCAATTGCCTTTTGGGCTCCTGATTAATCAGTGTGACCATATTTTTTGGGTCACTGAAAAAATTCTACAAGTGCCTATTGGTATTTTATAACTACAAGAGTTAGTCATCTTGTATATTCTATCTCTTACGCCCCTCTTGTACGCCACTTTAAAATCCTTTATGCTCGCGTGGTTTTTAGTTGTACTACTACAGTTAAGGAACTTAAGATGGACCATTTACTCAACACCCTACAACCTAGCGCGCAAGAACGTATTCATGCTGCATTACAGGTAGAACAAACTTTAGCCTCTTATGGCGATAGCTGTGATCCTAAAGGATGTGGGCATAACCAACAAAATAGACGTATGATTGCCTACGATCAAAGCGGCGACGTATTTTAATTTATGTATACGCTATTAGGACCTGAAATTATTCTCAAAAACCTGCTGGCTTTGCTACCTCCTGTGGCTACCCAGCAGGACTTAAACATTGCCTATGCCAACTTTTTAAAAAAAATACAACCTGGTGTTTGGCTAGATTTTCCAATTTCAGATCATCAAGCTGATTTTATTATAGAGCCAACATGGGTCAGCCATTGGACACAATTTTTTGAAGAAGATTCTACTTTAAGCGATCGTGTTTTTTCTTATGAAAAAAATACGCCTGTAGAGGCCATGCAACAGGTCAGTACTTTTTTTGACAACACCTTTAAGCAGGCAACTTTACCACCTATGTGGAAAGATTTATTTAAATTAATAGTACGCACACTCTTTTATGTACGCTCACACTCTGATGGTGGTGGTTCGGTTTCTAGTGCGGTTGGCACCATCTGGTGTTCCCCTAAAACGAACTGGAGCAGCCAAGATTTTCTAGAATTTTTAATACACGAATTCACCCATCAACTCATGTTTTTAGATGAGCTGCGTTTTGGGCATCACCCTCATATGGAAGATATTGCCAATCCGGATAATTTTTGTATTTCTAGTATTTTAAAATGTAAACGCCCTTTGGATAAAACCTTCCATAGCCTTGTGGTCGCCTATGAAATTGTACAAATGCGGGCACAATATTTAGGTGAACCTGAAAATCCCAGAGCACATCCCCCGACCCCTGCACTATTACAATCTATTCAAGATACGCTAGACAGTTTAGAAGCTATTGCACTGCCCCGTAACTTGCTTACGCCTCATGCCCAGGACTTGATGACCACCATTAGCCGTAACATCCAAACAATGCAGGTACCATGTTAAGTGTTAGTAGACTCTATAACCCTTATGCTGGGGCAGCAGTTGTCACCTTACTCTTACAACAACTGATTGTAGCCTCTTCCACCTATTGGATCGCACAATTAGCAATGGCTTGGACACAGCGCTCTGAACAAGTGGTGTGGTATGCAGGCGCTTTTATAGCGTCTTTAATCCTAGTGTACGTGCCTAGTACTTTCTCTTTTTATTGGTTAGAAAAAGCAAAGGTGGTCACTTCTCAACGGGTGATTCAACAATTCTTAAATCGCATTTTAGGTAAAATTGCGCTCAGCATAGACCAAAATTCTCGACAATCCAAAGAACAGATGCTGATCCACGAATCGCTACCGGTCATTGAAGATCTGTTTCATAGCGTCTATGACTTGCTAGCGCTCATTTTAAATGTGGTTTGCACCTTAAGTATTTTATCCTATGTCATCGATAGTACATTTGCATTAGGGTATGGATTAGCCTTTATCCTCATGGCGATAGGCGCAAAATTAGTTAAAAAACCACTCACTACCACTACCGCAACTTGGCAAAAAACACGGACACGTTTTTTAAGCCTTTTACAACATGCCTGGCAAGTTTTTACCATTCATAATCCGTATAACACACAAGCTTGGCAGACTGAATTTAATGCTGAAAGTTCACGTTTTATGCATGCGGTGAGCAAAAGACAGCTCATCACGCAGCTCTCAGCAGCAGGTGCTGTACTTTGTGGATTACTACCCTTATGTTTAGTAGTGGTTTTCAACATGAGTCGCCTAACGATTGGAGATAGCTTAGGGCTCGTCATGATTGCCACGCTCCCTCGACAACTCCAATTAGTCCAAAATTTAGATAATTTGTTTTCTGCTATCATCTATACCCAAGCGAGCTATTTACGCTGGAAAAACTATTGCCAAATTGCCAACCAAGAATGTGTGCCTGCTTTAATTGAGCGTTTACATATGGAAGAAATGACAATTACAGCTCACGGTTCAGACACCCCTATACCTATTGCAGACTTTTTAGAACATTTACCCACACAAGGACGTTTTTGTATTCGTGGCAAAAATGGTTGTGGTAAATCTACGTTACTTGCCTTACTCAAGGAAAGGCTGCAAGAGCGAGCGTATTTACTCCCCAGTACAGTAGATTTGTATTTTACACAACTGCACCAACAAGGCCATTCTGCAGGCGAAAAGGTTTTACAAGCCTTTTCTGAGATTCAACATTTAAGCGTCGGCTATTTTTTACTAGATGAGTGGGATGCTAATTTAGATCTGACTCATGTCGAACAGCTTTCTAATACCCTTAACCTATTAAGTAAAAAAACATGCATCATAGAAGTCCGGCACCGGTTATAGTCTTTAATGGCCCTCATCTCGTACACTACCCATCGCATCTCTATCCATTTGCACGGCCCCCAGGTTCTACGGTATCATCAAAACCGCCGAAATCCCGGCAACAATCACTTCAGGAGGAAGTCCGCATGCAAAAAAAACACCACCCTGCTCAACTCAGTTCAGAGGAAAAAACAGAAATTTCTCAATTACTCAACAACTATAAGAAGAACCCTGACCCAAA
>CAZGDB010000029.1:1985-17195 GCA_964524705.1 uncultured Francisellaceae bacterium | reverse complement strand
CCCATATTAAGGTCTACATCAGAAGCACCGGCTAATAAAGTAGAAGTGGAGATATGGAATGGGGTGTCTTCAACTGCACCGGTTAACGCTTTATCAGCACCTGTTGGGTTATCGTTCACAGGGGCTACATTAATGGTAATGCTCTTAGTAACCGAGCCACCTTGGCCATCGGTAATTGTATAAGTACCTGTTGCTAAGCCGTTAGCTGCATAGTTAAAGTTAGCATTAGGGGTGAAGATCCAATCCCCACTGACCGCATCATAAGCTGCAGAACCACCGTTAGTAAAGGTAATATCTGAAACACTTAAAGGATCAAAATCTACATCTGTAGCATTGGCAAGCAAAGCAGCTGTTGAAATATGATAAGGAGTGTCTTCTGTGGCATCAGTAAAGTTAGTATTTACATTTGTAGGTGTGTCATTGACTGGAGTAACATTGATGATGGCATCGCCTGTTGAAATGCCACCATTTTTTCCATCAGATATAGTATAAGTAAATGCAACATCCCCATTGAAATTTAGAGTAGGGGTAAAGGTATAGGTTCCATCAGAATTACTGGTTAATGTTCCTTGGGTGGGGTCTTTTAAGGCGATGTTTGTAACGATGAGTTTGTCATTATCAGCATCTGTATCATTACTGAGTAATGTGCTGGGATTAATGATCAGAGTTTCATCTTCTTGTATTGTCAAAAGATCTGGGGCAGCATCTGGCGCACGATTAGGTTGAATGACTTCTTCTTGTATTTTAGTTACGGTAGCAATGGTTTCTGTAGTGGTTGTACTGGCAGATACAGGGGCTTCAGTGGCTTTAGTTTCTGTTGTAACGCTTGTGCTTGTTGCTTCAGTACGGACCGGAGTTGTGTTAGCAACTAAAGGAACGCCTACTTGGCTATTAAAAGCACGTGTGTTAGTAGCAGTATTCTCCTGGATGACTTGTGATTCTTCGGTGACAATAGCAGCGGCTTGTTGTTCCGCGACTTCAGCAACATTGTTTTGGAGACCTTGTTGTTCGCTTTGAGAATCGCCAGTTAAATCACCGTTAGCATTTCCAGATTTTTCGTCTTGTTGGCCAGATGCGCGTTTTTCAAGATCAAGACGTCGTTCATCAGATGCCCCAACAGAGGTTTCAATGGCACGGGTAGCAATAGGGGCTTGTGCTGGTTGCATAACGACCTGACGCCCCATTGTGTCCTGGCCAGAGTCTACCTCAGGGCTAGCAGTCTCCCCACCGCCACTTTCCTCTTCAGGAGCTTGGGGTGTATCTTGGCCATCCATCATCATGAGTGTATCTGCGCTAGACGCACCTGCACCCTGTTGTGGACTGTTGTTAGATTCGCCTTGTGGCGTATCTGCCATAATTTTTCCTTACATAATGCTACCTGAGTGTTAGACCCTCAACGGTATTATTAGTTCATGCTTTACAACTTTACTGGTAGTTCAGCTGCTTTTATAACCCCAGCTCCTTATTAGTCTAGGGTACTTATAAAAAAAATGTGTTTTAGTATTGACCTACAGCTTATTTGGTGGGGTTTTAGTTGTAGTTCCTCGGTAAGAGAACTATGGTTTGAGAGGAGGGGTCGATGCACTACAAAGACATTAGTTATCTAAATAAGTATTTCGCCAGGCTACAGCAGCAGATCCGTCTATGGCATGAACAAAGTCAGCACGCGATGGCACGTTTAGCAGGGCGGATGACCGACATTCCCATGGAGGAATGGTTACCCATGTCTGAAGTATGGGTTGGCTTGTTATGCAGCTCCTTTTTTATCAATTTGTTGGGTCTGTTTTTACCAATGGCCCTATTACAAGTGTATGACCGTATTATCCCTAACCAAGGGATTAGTACCTTGATTTTACTCTTTAGTGCAGTCACTATCGGACAGTTTATAGAACTGGCACTTAGAATTTTACGTGCAAGAATCTCTGCCTGGGCGGATGCAAGATTATCGTATAAGGTCTTTACGCGTGGGTTTAGGCATCTTCTTTATTCAGATTTAACTTCGTATGAGCGAGATGGTGCGGGGGTGCATATGGAGCGCTTAGGCGCTCAGGAAATTTTAAAAGACCTGTTTGGTGGTCAAATTTTACCAATGTTATTAGATTTGCCCTTTGTGCTTTTATACTTGGCCTTAATGTTTTATATCCATGTCTCTTTAGGGGTTATTCCCATTATTATGATGGTGGTGTTAGCTGCTGTTACCTATTTTAAGGGACAAATTTTAGCGGTTGCATTAGCCTCACGAGGTGCAGATGGTGCTAAACGGTTTAATTTTTTAGTGGAAATGTTTTCGGGGGTTCACACGATAAAATCTTTTGGTATGGAAGAGCAAATATTAAGACGTTATGAACGGTTACAGCATAGTGGTACAGTTGATGATTTTAATTTTACACAAGAACAAGCATCGAGTTCCAGATTAATCGGGTTTATTTCTCAGACAAATTTCGTATTATTAGTTGCTTATGGTAGTGGCTTGGTAATTGATGGACAAATCACGATAGGGGCACTATCGGCTTGTACTTTGATCTCTGGTCGTTTAATGCAACCGATTGGTAAACTTGTAGGATTGTGGGGCCGAATGCAAGCGGTTGATTTAGCACGTGAAAAAGCACGTGAAATCCAAGTTATGCCTTTAGATACAGGGGATGTTGTGGTGCCATTACCCAGTTTTAAAGGGCATATTAAATTAGAAAATGTAAGCTTTGGGTTTGGAAATAGAGGTGCTGCGGAAGAAAATATTATCAGGGGAGTTAATTTAGAAATACAACCAGGTGAATGGGTTGTGATTACAGGTTCAGGCTTAAGTGGTAAAACAACATTATTATCTATGATCGCAGGTTTGTTAAGACCATCGACAGGTACCGTTATGATGGATGGGGTGAATATCTTTAGAACAGATCTAATTGAATATCGTCGTCATATTGGATATTTGCCGCAAAATGGAACTTTGTTTGAAGGCACTATTTTAGAGAACATTAATCAATTTAGAAAAGATGCAGTGTATGAGGATGTATTAAAAATTGCACGCGTTATGGGTGTCAATAAAATTATTGAAGAAATGCCACAAGGGTATCAAGGTAAAATTGGGCATGGGGCAGTAGATTTTGTGTCTCGTGGGGTGAAACAATCTATTATCTTAGCTAGGGGGCTGATTCATAATCCTGATATTATTTTGTTTGATGAAGCGAATACGGGTTTAGATATTTCTACGGATAAAAAAGTTATTGAATATTTTCAAAGTATAAAAGGTAAAAAAACCATTGTCATGGTTACGGGTCGTCCCTCTTTATTACAATATGCAGACAAAATTTACCGACTTTATGATGGGGGAGTGGAGTCTATGCCCTTACCACCTCCACCGCCACCCCCTCCTGCACCACCTGCAGGACCTTCTGGAGGCGCACCTGTAGTCGGTGGTCCTCAGCGTCCAGTAGCACCGACTGCGGGGCCTGCTGCTCCTGCTCAAGCTGCTCCTGCTCAAGCTGCTCCTGCTCAAGCTGCTCCTGCTCAAGCTGCTCCTGCTCAAGTTGCAGAGCTGGAAAAACCACCGATAGCTTCTCCAGCAGAAAAAGTCTCTTTTATGCCACCTTCTTCTGGGCATACGCATACGCATGTGACGTTTGCTCCAAAGATAGTGAAGGAATCACCGCCTGCACCTAAAGAGGAGGATGATCATGGAACATCATGAAAACAGCCATGCATTGGGAGATGTACGTGATAATCCAGATATTTTATCGGATCGACGCAAAATTGAGGATTTCTTTTTAGAACCATCAGAATTTGTCAGATTATTAGAGCCTTTAACTAAAGCGTTGCATTGGCCCGGACATTACAGGCATTTAATTGAGGCCTTGCCACATTTTCATAGAACTTTAGATTTAACAGAATTCAGAAATGTATTGGCGCGCATCAGATATAAAAGTGAACCTATAGAAGTTCCTTTAATAGATTTAGATGAGCGTGTTTTTCCTTGTATTTATTTGAACCCAGATCGCCCTGCAATGTTAGTCCTGAGTCGAGAAGCTAGTCTTTTTAAAGTCATTGATGGAGAGACTGGAGAAGAAGAAACTGTAGTCGGGGAAGGGGTGACAGGAATAGCTTATGTCTTTACAGAAATGGAACAAGAAGTTCCACGGATGTTTTCTAAAAAAACTTGGCTAACAGAAAATCTTGAACGTTTTAGAAAGCTTTTTTTACAAATCATGTTTATTAGTTTAGTGATGAATATTTTTGTGCTTGCAGTACCGATGTATATTATGAATGTGTACGATAAAGTCATTCCGACAGGTTCGTACTCCATGTTGTTTTTCTTCTCGTTGGGAGTGATGATAGCCCTTGTGACGGGGGACTATCTGATGGCATTGCGGACCCGTATTATTGCATATATTGGGGTTCGTTTAGATCGGACGGTGGGGGAAGTGATTATAGAGCGGTTACTTTATTTGCCTGCAGCTTTTACTGAAAATGCAGGTGTGGGTGCACAAATTGCACGTATTAAAGATTTTGATAATGTCAGGGACTTTTTTACTAGTCCATTAATGGGGATTGTTTTTGAGTTTCCTTTTGTATTCTTTTTCTTGGCAATTATTTGGATGCTCAGTGGTATTTTGATTTTAGTGCCTTTAGTGATGATTGTTTTATTTGCAGTGATTTATTGGTGTACAGCGGGATTGGTCCGAGATGCAATCCGTAAAAGTGCGGCTGTTTCTGCTAAAAAACAGACTTTTCAGATTGAAAGTTTATCCCATTTACGGGATATCAAAGTGATGGGGTGTGAAGGGATCTGGAATAAACGTTATGATGACTTAACTGCAGAAATGTCAGTAACGGGTTTTGAATCAACAATGTTGGGGAACATACTGAATAATACGGCCGATATTTTAATGATGTTAACAGGATTAGCAGTTTTAGGATTTGGGGCGTATTTAGTCACAGAAGGTACGATGACAGTTGGTGCTTTGATTGCGACAATGATGTTGACCTGGCGAGCGTTAGCGCCTTTAAAGACGATCTTTTCTATAGTCCCACGTATTGAACAATTGATGTCCAGTTTACGACAAATTAATAATTTAATGGGATTACGTTTAGAGCGTGAACCACATGTGATGGTGAACCCGGTAACTATTGTTAACGGTAAAGTTGAGTTTAGTCGTGTGAGTTTTCGTTATAGGCCAGATGTGCCTCCCGCATTACTTGGGGTGTCTTTTTCAGTTAAACCAGGTGAGTTGGTTTGCTTAGCTGGGAGGAATGGTTCTGGTAAATCAACTATACTCAAGTTGATTCCTGGGGTCTATCAACCTCAAGCGGGCAATGTATTGTTGGATGATTTTAATATTCAGCAATTAGATCCGATTGAGTTGCGTCATGCAATTGCTTATTTGCCCCAAAATACACAACTCTTTTATGGGACTTTGGAGCAAAACTTGTTATTGTCGAACCCACTAGCCACGCCAGCTGAACTGATAGAGGCCACGCAACTGGCTGGGATCTATGATGAAATCATGGCCTTTCCGTTTGGTTTTCAAACTCGCATGCAAGACAATAGCATTAAATATTTATCTTCTAGTTTTATACAACGGTTTGCATTAGCCAGAACCTATGTCCGTAAGGCAAAAGTGATTTTATTGGATGAGCCAGCTAGTTATCTGGGGCCTGAGCATGATGCACAATTCTTAAAAGCCTTAGAAACACTTCGCGGTAAAAGTACGATTATTATGGTTAGTCATAGGCCTGCACATCTTAAAATTGCAGACCGTATTTTTTATGTAGAGCAAGGTCAAGTCTTAATGGGTGGCACACCTCAGTTGGTATTGTCTAAACTACCTATAGAAGCGTTATAAGGAGGAATGTCATGGAAGATCCTACCAACGTTCAGCCTATAACTACTAATAGAAAGTTACATCACTTATTACTTTCTGCTGCTTTAGAGGAATCGGGTTCATCAGGGTTAGTGTTATGGACCATAGGCGCCACTTGCGGCAGTATTTTATTACTGATTATTTGGGCTGCGATAACTCCGATTCGAGAAATTGCAATAGGTCATGGTTTTTTAAGAACGATATCTGATAATTACACTTTGCAGTATTTAGAGGGTGGGGTAGTTGATAAGATTTTGGTAGAAGAAGGGCAGGTGGTTCGTAAAGGGCAAGATTTAATATTAATGAACCCCGCTGCTGCCATGTCTGAATTAGGGCGGCTGCAAAATAGAGAAAATGGGTTTAGGATGGATTTGGCAAGACTACATGCCTTTATTGAAGATAAACCCTTAACTATGGAAATGTTAGATCGTGCGGTGGTTTATCCAGAGGCTACGGGTTTTGATATGTTGGCGCAATATAAAAAAGATGTGATGGAATTGTATTATCAACAAGTGGAAAATAAGCGTAATCTGGAATCGATTGTTCGACATAAAATTGCAGATCTTGAACAAACAAAATTTGCTATTGATTCGCAAATTGCTAATTTACAAGGTCGCATTTCCTCTCGTGCGACAGAACTTGGGATTTATAAAGAATTACAAAAAACGGATTCGGTCCCAATTTTAAATTTATTGGGAGCGCAAGATCGTTTGGGGGAAGTAGAAGGCGATCTGATTAATATGATGAAAACCCAACAAAATAATGAAGCTGCTTTAAAAGAGGAGCGTGAAAACCTTAAGATTGCAGGGAGTGAGATCTTGCAACGTGCTTTAGAAGATATGAATACTATAAATTCTCAATTAACAGAAGTGCGTAGTGCGATTAAAAATTGGAAAGATAAAGTGCAAAGATTAGCCATTTTATCACCTGTTAACGGCATTACTAAAGGAATTAAAGTGAATGAAGGTTCTAGTGTGCCTCCGAATGGTCCTTTATTAGATATCGTTCCGATAGGTGAAGAAATGATTGCAGAAGTGCAAGTTTCGACACAAGATATCGGTTTTGTGAAACTCAATGAGCCAGCAGAAGTTAAAGTTGCAACTTATAACTATTCACAGTATGGGTATTTAAATGGCCGAGTGATGCATATTTCAGCTTCTACTTTTTTTACAGAGAAGCAATTGCCTTATTATAAAGTCTTGGTTTCTTTAGATAAAAATTATCTTGGAGATGATCCTAAACAAAACCTTATTCTCCCTGGGATGACCGTGACAGCGGAAATTTTGAGTGGTGAAAAAACCTTGATTGCTTATATCTTTAAACCGATTGAACGCCTGTTTAGCTCGGCGTTCCATGAGCGTTAAAAGTTGGCAGTAAGGGGATGTTTTTTTAAGGAGCAATAAGCTATTATCAACTGGTTTAGTAGTCTTTAAGCAGCAGGGTATGGATAAAAGCGAACAAAGCATACGTTTATCACCAAAGACAATAGCGACGCTAAAATCGCTTTTTGTGCAATATTTTTTACCTAACGATAGTCTCTGGATATTTGGGTCTCGTGTGGATCCTAATCGTCGGGGGGGGGATATTGATTTATATATTGAGACACATATGATGGATACGGATATGGTGGTAAAGCGGCAACTGGCTTTTGAGAGTGCACTTCAGATGGCGCTAGGAGAGCAAAAAATAGATGTGGTGATGTGTTTGCTAAAGTCTGATTATCAGTTACCGATTTATGAAGTAGCAAAAGCAGAAGGAATTAAACTGGTATGAGTAAGTCAGTTGAGATATTAAGGATAGCAGATATCCATGCTACACGCATTACGGATGTGATGCGCAAATTACAATATATGTTTCCTATTTCTGAAGAAAAAGTAAAGGCACTTTCAGATGAAGAGTTGTTCATGGTAGATTTTTTGGTGAATCGGTTTGCAAAATTACAAGATTATATAGGTAGTAAAGTCATCGATCTTTTTTTTGAGGTGTCTGGTGAGACAACTGAAGGATTGACGATAATCGATAAGTTGCATCAATTAGAAAAAATTGGAATTTTGGAAGATGCAGAAATCTGGTTAAAAATGCGAAAAATACGCAACCATATCGCGCACGAATATCCTGACCATCCTGAGTTGACCGCTAAATACCTCAATGAAGCGTTTGTTATAGCACCACAGTTATTATTGTTGTTGAAGAACCTCAAGGCACGATTGTAGGATTTTTATCGGCATTGGTTCCCTGCTGATTTTAAAGACTGGCAGAGTGTGGCGCCAGCTATTGACATTCATGTGCCCTATATGATAAAAGTAAATCAACTAGCTAAAAAACAAGGAGATCCGTGATGTTGCAAATATTAAAAATCGTACTGCGCGCAGGATACCAAGCGATACATACTCGTCTTAAGCGTATGTGGGCATATTTTTTTAATGCACCCGTGCTGATATCCCAATCACCCGCACTACCACCAGAACAAGCAGCCACTAAAATTCAAAAAATATGGCGAGGGTTCAAAGAGCGTAAATTATTGTCCATTGCAGATCTGACGTGGATGTATGCTAAGGGTATTGCCTTGCGTAATCAAAGTTATACCGCGGGTATGAAAGAACGTGCAGAGGGTGGGCATGGAGATGCCTATTCATTGGCTTTTTTACAACTTTCTCCAGAATGTGTTTTAAAACAGCCGTGGTTGCCAGGCATGGAGTCGGGCGTTACGTTTAAAGCATTTGCCGAAAATAATCACGCGGAACAAGCTTTGTTAGAAGCTTATTATACCGTGTATAGAGAGCGGGAAGCAATGCCGCATGCCGAAGGCGCTCAAGTGCCCATTTTAACCAAAGCAGAGTATCAGGCGCAGGTTTTATTTGGCAAGCGGAATATGTTGTTTGTGAATGCGTGGTGGATGCCTCAGATCCCCCCGCAAGCAGCACATGCTGCGCTACGCCATAGAATGCATGTAGTCTTATCGCATTTAATTGCCAGATCTCTCTATGTTTTTAGAAAAGAAGAACACAATATGTTTCACATCATGGGCTTTGGACAAGGCGCGCAGGGTGCATATGATAGAGATGCGCATCAATATCCTACGGGTAAATGTGGGAAGCAGAGGTTTTATAGCAGTCAGGTTCTTGCGAGTGTGTGTCAAAATGCCAGTGCCCATCGCATTGGATTAGAGGAAGACCAGACGCCAGCGGCAGTTAAAAGACGTCATCGTGAAGTAAAGGATTTATATTATAAAGTGATTGCTGCGATCAAAAAGGTACGGTTAGGGAAAAAGGATATTGTAGCAGGGCACTCGGTTGCTGCGGTTCCTGTTGTAGCCTCTATACAGCCTACACAGGGGTGGTTTGCAGGGTATTGGCAACAGGCAAGTCAGTTGGTACAGCGTAAGCCACAGGTTCATACACGGCAAGAAAACAGAGGGAAAAAGGATATTGTAGTGCAGGCAGGGCACTCGGTTGCTGCGGTTCCTGTTGTAGCCTCTATACAGCCTACACAGGGGTGGTTTGCAGGGTATTGGCAACAGGCAAGTCAGTTGGTACAGCGTAAGCCACAGGTTCATACACGGCAAGAAAACAGAGAGAGAGTCTTATTAGCACATTAAAAAAAACGCCGTACCTCTTTTAAGAAATACGGCGTCTTTTAGTCTAGAAATTACGCAGCGATGCGCTTTTTCTTTTCTTGCACAGCTAACCCTATCACTCCCAAAGCTGCCAAGAACATTCCTGCAGGAATAATCCCTAAGCCAAAGAAGAAACTGTCTTGGGTATAAACAATATGTCCATCTACCATCGTGCCATCCCAGAACATATCCATGAGCGTGCCGATACCGGAATGGAATAAATATCCAAAAATCATGATGATCATATTGGTGCAAGCAGTCGCCAAGCCTGCCAACTCAGTTTCAACAAAAGTCGAGGCTTTATAGATAAGGATCATCTGATAAGCACAAAAGACGCCAATAACGGTAAACAAGAAAGGTAAGATGGCCACAGGGACTGGCTGTATTAACAAGGTTGTGAATATCCCACCCATGATCAGCGCAGAGAACAAAATCGTACTTAAATAGGCTTTGAACTTATCAGCAAAAAAGGTCAGGAACGGTGCCCCAAAACAAAAGCCCACAAAAATCTGAGAAGTATAATTTGAAGCTACTGTTTTTTCTAAGCCATAAGCCTGTTGTAGGAATGAAGCCCCCCAAGCATCCGCAAAGCCTTCAACGGGACCAACCATACAACCGCCTAAAAAGCTTAAAAACAAAAACTTTTTGTTACTTAAGATCAGCTTGATATCTTCCCATGGCGTATGCTGTGGTACTTTTTCAATTTGTGGCGCTGTAAAGTAAATAAGGGCTGCTAAACCTACGCCGGTTGCGATGAGACCCCATAATGGTTTATCAAATCCATACTGTTCAAACAACATCGCAACTGGTTTGCCGCCATAGATAGCACCACATAGACCAATGGTTGCAGACAACCCTAAAATACGGGTGAACCAGTCTTCAGGGAATCCCATACGAATGACTTTGAAGCACCCTAATACTGCTGCAGAAGAACCGATACCAATCAAGACGCGCCCTAAGAGGGGATACATCCAGTGGTCTGAATACATCAAAGGTAGTAACCCAACAACGGTTAATAATAAACAGACAGGGATAACTCGTTTAGGCCCCCAATGGTCTAACATTAACCCGACAGGAATATGAATCAGGGCATAACCAATATAGTACCAGCCAGATAACTGACCGAATAAAACTGCATCAATATGGAAGCGTGACATAATGTCCGGCATTAAAATGTTAGGTAACACACGCAGAATGTATTGAAAGGCGTAAAACACAGAGACTAACACCCATAAAAACCAAATACTTCCGCTAACGCCGCGCATAATTTGAGCTCCTGTAATAATATTGACTCACGCAAGGCGAGTATATCATGACTCAGTAGCGCTGCGCCATGCGCGGTATCGTTGCTCCAGTAAAATGACTTGGGTGTAAATCAAAGGAATAATAAATAAGGTAAAATACGTACCCACTGACATACCACCAACAATGACCCAGCCGATTTGTGCACGACTTTCAGCGCCTGCACCATGTGATAAAATTAGCGGTAAAGCGCCTAAAATCATGGCACAGGTTGTCATGAGTATAGGACGAAGGCGTAGCTCAGCGGCTAGTAGTGCTGCTTCTTGCGGGCTTTTACCCAAGGCACGTTCTTTGTTTGCAAAGTCTACTAGTAGAATGCCGTGTTTGGTAATTAAGCCGATAAGCGTAATTAAACCAATTTCACTATAGATGTTGAGGGTGCCAAAAGTCATAAACAAAGCTAAGAGTGCTCCAAAGAGTGCAAAGGGCACGGTGAGCAACATGATGCAAGGATATAAAAAACTTTCAAATTGTGCCGCTAAGACTAAGAAGATAAATACTAAGGCAAAGCCTAGCGCTTGATACCCTTGTTGCGCACCTTCAATAAAACTGCGGGAGTCTCCGTCATAATCGATGGAACTTGGATCTACAACATCTTTTGCCGCATCTTGAAAGAATTTTAGGGCATCCTCTAGTGCATACCCAGGGACGAGTCCTGCCGTAATATGTGCTGCTCTAAAACGATTAAAATGGTTGAGTGCAGCAGGAGCGGTGCGTTCTTCTTCGGTGATAAAAGTGGTTAACGGTACTAATTGCTGCTGGTCATTTTTTAGAAAAATATGAGATAAACTATTCGCACTTTGACGTTGGTCATCAGGACGTTGTACTAACACATCGTATTGTTTGCCTTCTCGTTTAAAAGTGCCCACTTTACGGCTCGCGTAGAGAGACTCTAAAGTCCGTCCAACGGTTTCAACAGAAATTCCTTGTGTACTGAGCAAGTCTCTAGATAAATGTAGCGAAATCTCAGGTTTATTGAGTTTAAGGTCTGTATCTAAGCCTACCAGTTTAGTATTACTGTAGAGTTTACCCATAATCTGGTTGACTTGATTATGGAGCGATTCATAGCTGCCAATTGTTTTAATCACCACATTAAAAGGTCGACTTAAAGGGCTTGCACCCAAAGGAGGCGGTTGTGTAGGAAAGGCGAGCAAATCGGGCACTGCGGTCCAAAATTTGGGCATCAATTCATACATGATGTATTTTTGTGGACGACTGCGTTCTTCCCAGGGTTGTAATCGAATAAAGGTTAAACCTTGGGAGGGTACAGGGAACCCTGCTACTGTAAAATAATGGGTGACCTCAGGAACGGTGGCAATAATATTTTCAATTTTTGTCAGGGCGCGATCTGTATAACCAATTGTCGCGCCGTCTGGTGCAATCGCAATGGCTAACAAAGTGCTCCGATCTTCAGTAGGGGCAAGTTCAGCGGGGAGCAACTTAAAGAGACCAAAAATAGCAATAAAAATAATACCAATAACGACTAAGGTGCGAGGAAGCTTTGTAAATGATAAAGAGACCGCTTTATGATAGCTTTTTTCAAGTCTATCAAACCATCCAGCAGGATGTGTAGTGCGATTGAGTATTTTTGAACACAGTAATGGGGTCAGGGTGAGGGCGACAAAACCAGAAATAATCACTGCACCGGCTAAAGTCAGCGCAAACTCTCTAAATAAACGTCCTGTGACCCCGGTGGAAAGGGCCACTGGGGTAAATACTGCCGCTAATGTGAGTGTCATGGCAATAATCGGGAGTTGAATTTCACTTCCGCCAATTTCGGCAGCTTCTGCAGGACTTTTACCTGATTCAATATGACGTTGTATGTTTTCTAATACCACAATCGCATCATCCACGACCAGCCCAATTGTTAGCACCATGGCCAGTAAAGTGAGGGTGTTAAAAGAAAACCCAAATAACGCCATTAAGGTAAATGTACTTATTAGTGATATGGGAATAGCAATGGTGGGGATTAACACAGCACGCCAAGATTTTAAGATGGCGTAAATAACAAGAATTACCAACACTACCGCTTCTACTAAGGTTTTTAAGACGCCGTGAATAGATTCAGAGATAAATACCGTACTATCATAAGCCATCGTTAAGCTAAGGCCTTCGGGAAGTTGGGTGTTTAATTTATTCACCATTTGACGTACGGATGCAGCAATCGTTAAAGGGTTGGCTGTGGCTTCTCTGATTACCCCAATGGCGACGGCGGGTTTGCCATCAAAACGCGTGATGACATGGGTATCTAAGGGGGCTAACTTTACCTCTGCGACATCGGATAAACGAATGACTTGAGTCCCATTTTTTTTCACAACAATCTTGTTGAATGCATCCGGAGTATTGAGATCTCCTTCAAAAAGAAGGGTGAATTCCCTGTCATAACTTTCAATACGGCCACTGGGGATTTCATTATTTTGGGTGCGAATGGCATTTTCTACTTCTTGTACAGATAGTTGATATTGTGCCAAACGCGTGGGGTCTAGCCAAATACGCATCGAAGGGGTGCGGGCTCCGAATATTGTAATATTAGAGACGCCATCAATGGTTTGTAACGCATCTTTGACATATCGATCTGCAATATCTGTAATAGACATGGCAGAGTGCACCGTACTGGAAAAGGCTAAATATAAAATCGGTTGCGCATCGGCTTCTTCTTTGGCAATGACGGGTTCAGTGGCTTCTATCGGCAGCAGAGCGCGTACACGACTGATTTTATCGCGTACCGCATTAGCTGCAACATCAGGATCTACAGAAAGCTTAAATTCCAAAGTGACTTGCGTGTTTTCACTACGGGTAATAGAGTTCATCACCTGAACACCAGCAATCCCTGCTAAGGATTCTTCAACAGGACGGGTTATTCTGGATTCCATCACTTCTGCGCTAGCACCGGGGTAGGAGATTTGAACCGTAATAAAAGGTTTATCAATTTGTGGATATT
Organism: uncultured Francisellaceae bacterium; assembly: GCA_964524705.1. GTDB lineage: Bacteria > Pseudomonadota > Gammaproteobacteria > Berkiellales > Berkiellaceae > CAZGDB01. Next base: position 3,481 of record CAZGDB010000029.1, on the reverse strand, counting down.
CGCGTACGGAAAGATTTTGTGCTGCAATCAGACCCAATAAAATTAAAAGTAAGTTCATTACCCAAGTAAAGACAGGGCGTTGCAGACAGAGCTTAACCATGTTGCCATTCCACGACTTTGACTGCTGCAGGTACGCCAGGGATGATTTTTTGTTGTCCTCGAATCACAATGTGATCTCCAACAGAAATTCCATTTGAAATTTGTACCCAGCCAACCCCGCGTTGACCAATAGTGACTTTATGTTTTTGAGGTAGATGTTCTTTGACTAAAAAAACAAATTCTTCTGTGGCTTCATGCACAATAGCACTTTCAGGGACCACTAATCCTTCATACGGTTTTGCTTTTACAATAACATTCATAAATTGGCCAGGGACCAAGGTTGGGGCCTCTAAGAGCCTAGCTTGGAGTTGAAATTGACGAGTGTAGGGATCTACAGTCGGATCTATATGAATAATTTCTCCTAAATAAGGCTGGGTGTTTTGTGTGAGTGTGGCGGTGATTTGCATGCCTAGGGTCACAGCATCATATTGTTCTGCAGATAAACTGAATGCAACAAGTAAGGGAGCATGCTCACCTTTAAAGTTGGCCATCAGGGTTCCTGTGTTTACAAAATCTCCAGGATGTACTTGAGCTATTCCAAAGATCCCATCCATCGGTGCTCTAATTTCTGTTTTATTAAAGCGCTCTTGGGCAATGATTTTTTGTGCAAAGGCAGCTTGTAGCGCGTTAAAATATTCTTCTGTGGTTTGTTCTGCATCAAAACCCCGAGTAGCCAATTTTTTAGAACGCTCATAGGTCGCAATGCTTAAATTCAGTTGTGCTTGTGCTTGATGCACCGCTGCAGCTTGCTCTGCATTGTCTAGTGTCATTAAGAGGGTGCCTGCGCTTACTTTGCTTCCTTCTGGTACTAAGATCGCAGACACTGTACCGGGTATTTCTGTCTTTAAAGGGAGTGTTTCTACAGAGGTCACAGTCCCAGGGGCAAAATAGAGGTGTGATAGGGGCGCCTTTTGCACGGCAACCACTTCTACAGTACTGGCAAAAGCCGGTGGTCCATAAGGAATAAATCGTAATACCACTAATCCCAGTAAATACAGTGCAAAGACGATACTGGCCGTTATTTTAAGCTTTCGTCCTAGGTGTTTCATAGTGGCGCCTCCCTCCCTAGTATTCTCGGCAGGTACACGCAAAAACGTAGTCCAAAAGGGTAAAAAATAGGGGAAATGACAGCCTAAAGAATTGAAATAGGTCAGATCTTGTGGTTTAATACAGTGAGCTTTCAAACATAATAAAAAAAACGGAGCCACTTTATGCGCTTATTTAATACAATACGTCCCTATATTGGAATTAAAACAATACTCACCGCTATGGCTATTACTACAGGCCTTTATTTTGCAGGCATGGTAGCAGGAATCTCAGTTGGCGTTGCTTTGTTAGGAATATTTGGAGTAGGACGTTTGATTGCTAGATTACGTAGACCAAGTGAGACTGCTGCA
>CAZGDB010000029.1:0-1885 GCA_964524705.1 uncultured Francisellaceae bacterium | reverse complement strand
TGTTTGATAGTTAACCATCTCATGCATGACCAACCTAGACGCTCCTAGCACAGCATGCTATTGTTTGAGCCACTATTTATCAGTTTGATTGACGTATGGTTACCTTAAAACAACATATTATTCGCACCTTCCAAGAAGCGCTTACTGAATGTTTTCCAACCCTGGAAAACCCTGGTATTGAGCTCACACCTAGTACCCAAGCACAATTTGGGCATTTCCAATGTAACTCTGCTATGAAGTTAGCTCAAAAACTGGGTATGCCGCCACGTAAGATGGCGGATATCTGGGCTGCTGCATTACCTGAGGCTTTGTTTGAAACCATAGAGGTTGCAGGGCCTGGGTTTATCAACATACGGGTACAAAGCGGGGTTTTGGCGCATTATCTGTGTAAACTAGGGGATGACCCTTATCTAGGCGCACAGAGCGAACACCCAGAACGTATATTAATAGATTTTTCTTCCCCCAATATTGCTAAAGAAATGCATGTGGGACATTTACGGACCACAATCTTAGGCGATGTGTTAGCACGCTTGTTAGAGTTTCAAGGACATACGGTTTTACGGATTAATCACTTAGGGGATTGGGGCACATCTTTTGGCATGCTGATTGCCTATTTGAAAGAGCAATATCCTGATTTAAGTCCTGAATCTGTTCCTGCGTTATCTACCTTAGTGACTTTATATAAAGCGGCTAAAGCACGTTTTGATGAAGATGCTGCTTTTAAACGTACGAGCCAAGCAGAGGTGGTGAATTTACAAAGCGGTGAACCCGAAGCACGTGCGATTTGGGAGCGCATTTGTGAAGTTTCTCGTCAAGCGTATCAAGAGATCTATGATATTTTAGATATTAAACTAACCGACAGAGGGGAGTCTTTTTATCAACCTTTTTTGGCCCCTATGTTGGCTGAATTGATTCAAAAAGGGATAGTCGTGACCTCTGAGGGGGCGCAATGTATTTTCTTAGATGGTTTTTATGGTCGCGATAAAGAGCCATTACCTTTTATGATTCAAAAGGCCGATGGTGGCTTTAATTATGCAGCTACTGACCTTGCAGCGCTACGTTACCGTGCCACTGAAGATAACGTGAATCGTATTATTATCATTACTGATAGTGGACAAGATTTGCATTTTAAAATGTTATTTGCAGCTGGCCAAAAAGCGGGCTTTGTACCAGAAGGGTTAGCCTTTGACCATGTAGGGCTTGGGCTTGTATTAGGTCCAGATGGCAAAAAATTTAAAACACGCTCTGGTGAGACTGAAAAATTGATAGACCTCCTAGAAGGCGCTGTTACGAAGGCAGAAGAGATTTTAGTGGCGAGGGAATATACAGGCGATGCGGCTGGATTAGCTGCTGTGCTCGGGATTAATGCAATTAAGTATTCAGATCTGAGTACCCATCGTGGACATGATTACGTGTTTAGTTATGAAAAAATGTTGCAGTTTGAAGGTAATACTGCAGCCTATTTAATGTATGCTCATGTCAGAATGCAAAGTATTTTGCAAAAAGTTAGCGCTACGGATGAGGCTGATTTTACTTTAGAACACCCAGCAGAAATTGCCTTAGCTGTACATTTGGTACAATTTTCTGACACCTTGCAACAAATGGCTGCTGACTTGTATCCCCATCGTTTGAGTGATTATCTATATGTATTGGCAAATTTATTTAGTACATTCTTTCAAAACTGTCGTGTGGAAGGGGATAGCCGTCAAGCGCCTCGACGCGTATTAGTACAACACGCAGAGCGTATTCTACGCACCGGTATGTTGTTGTTGGGACTAAAGACAGTGGAGAAAATGTAGAAAGGAAAATGGCTCCCCGAGACGGGCTCGAACCGCCGACCCAGTGATTAACAGTCACTTGCTCTACCGACTGAGCTATCGGGGAA
>CAZGDB010000028.1:0-17239 GCA_964524705.1 uncultured Francisellaceae bacterium | reverse complement strand
AGCTATGTTGGATAAGCTATCAGCTGCGGGTGCGGATTGTAACCCTAAAGATAATCATGGTGAAACACCTTTGCATTTGGCTGCTGAATGTAGAAATCTTGATGTCGTAAAAGCTATTTGGGCTAAGCTGCCAGAGGGTGCGGATTGTAACCCTAAAGATAATGATGGTGACACACCTTTGCATAAGGCTACTGAAGACGATATGATATGTTTTGATGTCGCAAAAGCTATTTTGGATAAACTATCAGCTGCGGGTGTGGATTGTAATCCTAAAAATCATGATGGTAAAACGCCTTTGCATTTGGCTGCTGAAAAGCATAAATCGGATATCGTTCAGATGTTAATTGCCAAAGGCGCAGATGTCAACGTTAAAAGTAATGAAGGAGAGACCGCGCTCTATTGTGCTGCTGAGAGAGGCAGTATTGGTATTGTTAATTATTTGCTTACTTTGGATAATGTTGAAGTGAATAAAGTTGGCCGATCTTCTTTATTAAGATTTTTTCATGATGAACCCACAATCGCAGATCTCTTGCGAGAGAGAGGGTGTTTAGAAGATCGTGGTGTTGATCAAAATGCTGAAGCACCTATCGAACAAGATAATCAAGGGATTCATGCTCCGGAGACCCAGCGTACCCTTAAAGAAAGCGTCGATAAATTGATGACCAGAACAACCACTGACACAGTAGAGCTTGCGTATCGACTATTCAAAAGCTATTGTAATAGCCAAGAATTCGAGCGAGATTTACTGGCTATAAATGTAAACGCCGGCACCTTTAGTAGGCCTTTAATTGTTACAGAGCTAGGCCCGAAATCTCCTGATGTGCGTGTTGCGTTTTTTAAGCAGGCGATACTCGATAAATGTACCCAAATGGAAAGTTCGTACTATAGAGATAAGTTTAAACGGCATTGCGGCTTATTATGGAATGCCTTAAATGCTCCAGCGGAACAGAATAGGTTTCATGACTTAAAAGGCAACCAAGGAGCGCCTGACTACTATCAAAAGTTACAGAAGGTTAGAAACTACCTCTTTACAGCCTTAATTGAGTCTCGTTATGAATATGATAAGAATGGTCAAGGTATCCAAGTTGCCACCTTAGCAGAGTGTCGTCCATCTTGCGCAGCAGGGACTTGTGATTTTGTAATAGAAGCCTTTAGCGATAAACATGAAGATATTAAGGTGCGAGAACACACGGTTTCCGTTGATTACGATCATACAGCCCCCTTAAAAGCAAGAATGATAGCTAAGATGGGTGAGTTAATCATGAAGGCCTATCTCGTTAACCCAGACTTAATGGAAAAGATATTAGATAGAATGACGGGGGCAGAAGGGGGTGAGATTTTACCTCCAGAAGCTATCAAAGCATTTGTGTCTCAAGGGCGAGCCGCAACAGATACTGCGTTAGTGGGTAAATTTTTGGGGTTAATGAAGCGTATCATTGTGGAGTCCCCCGAAGTGTATGGCGGGCTGACGGACAATACAGACAATGTGCTTTCTGAGGCTTATGTTGCTCTAGAAGATGCCGTTCAAGAAATAATGCCACCTGCTACCATCACTACTGCGTTGATGGAGGCGCGTAAACAGGCTTGGCGTGAAAAGGTCTGTAAAAGCCCATTAAGTGTATTAACTATGTCTCATAATGACCGATCAGAAGTCAGAGCTGCTTTTGAAAATATTCAATGGCAGGAAGAGGGCTGGTTTAAAGCGCTGAATGAAGACGACAAAATATCGGTATCTCGTGTGCTAAATCCTCCTTTAGTGTCAATGCCCTCTAGTGTAGTATTCACGGCACCTCAGTTTCTCTGGGGTGAACCTAATGCAGGAGCGGCGAGTTCTACGACACTAAAGAGAAAGAGAGACGAGTTCTAAGACACTAAAGAGAGAAGAGGTGCGCGCTTAAAAGTGCTAGATGAAGGTGATAGCGTTTCTCATGAATAGATTTTGGTGGCGCACCTACTGCAGGCTCCGATGATGGTGCGCCTTTCCAAGAATCAAGTGTAAGTGCAATTTTAGCGTGCCTTGAGCAGAAGCGTTTTTAGAAAAAAAGGTATTGTTTGCTATTTACATTTAGAACGATAACTAATATTATTAACCAATAACCTTTTTTTAGACCATACTAAGAAGAGAAGAATAACTATTGCGAAGAGGTGCAGTTATGCCTTTAATGACGCCAAAAGTTGCTAAAGAACTGGCTGAATTAATTTCCGCCTTCCCTGAAAGCACACCTGAACAAAATATGCAGGTTCGGGATGCTTTAACAGCAATTGCGCATAAGCAACCCTTGCACGCGAAGGCTGCTGCTTTACCAGCAACACACAAAGTTATTTTGGAGACTATTCAAGGGTATGTAACTTCTAGCTCTGCTGCTAATGTACTAAAAGCGTATGTTGATGAGCTTACCCCGGCTCCTACCCCAAGAGGCCGAGCAGGCCGCTAGTGCTTTATGAGGAACTTTGCTATCCTAGGCCATCTTTTTTCGATGGTGTTTGTACTGGATGGAATTAATCCGAAATTTTTCTATTATCGCTCACATTGACCATGGTAAATCTACATTATCAGATCGTTTGATTGAAATGTGTGGTGGCCTTTCTGCACGCGAAATGAGTGCTCAAGTCCTAGATTCTAATCCTATTGAACAAGAACGCGGTATTACGATTAAAGCACAAAGTGTTTCCTTGAAATATAAAGCAAAGGATGGGAAAGTTTACCAACTTAACTTTATTGATACTCCAGGGCATGTAGATTTTTCCTATGAAGTCTCACGCTCTTTAGCTGCGTGCGAAGGTGCATTACTAGTTGTTGATGCAGCACAAGGCGTAGAAGCACAAACCGTAGCCAATTGTTACACTGCAATAGATCAAGGTTTAGAAGTTGTCCCTGTACTGAATAAAATTGATTTGCCGCAAGCAGATGCAGAACGCGTTAAAACAGAAATCGAAGAAATTGTGGGTATTGATGCTAGTAATGCATTAGGGATTAGTGCAAAGACGGGTAAAAATGTTGATGAGTTATTAGAGCAAATTGTGCGTGATATTCCAGCGCCTCAAGGGGATGTGGATGCGCCTTTGCAAGCATTAATTATTGATTCCTGGTATGACAGCTATTTGGGAGTGGTGTGTTTGATTCGTGTCAAACACGGCCATATCCAAAAAGGCGAGAAGATCATGATTATGTCTACCGGCGAGAATTTTTTAGTAGATGAAGTAGGGGTTTTTACCCCTAAGCGTGAAATTCGTAATGGGCTCACCGCGGGAGATGTGGGTTTTTTAATCGCAAACATTAAAGCTATTGATGGTGCGCCTGTGGGGGATACTATTACTTTAGCCAAAGGTGGAGCGCCTGCGCCTTTGCCAGGATTTCATGTGATTCGCCCAAGAGTATTTGCAGGGTTGTTTCCTATTAATGCAGAAGATTATGAAGCTTTTAGAGAAGCTTTGGCAAAATTGCGATTGAATGATGCTGCTTTGTTTTTTGAACCTGAAAACTCTAAAGCCCTAGGCTTTGGATTCCGTTGTGGATTCTTGGGTATGTTGCATATGGAAATCGTGCAAGAGCGTCTAGAACGTGAATATAATATCGATCTGATTACCACAGCACCTACCGTTATTTACGAGCTCTTATTGCGTAATGGGGATGTTAAGCATATTGATAACCCGGATGATTTGCCCGATTTAAGCTTGGTCGCAGAGATTAGAGAACCTATCGTAGAAGCCCATATTTTAGTACCTCATACCTATGTAGGGGTCGTGATTCAGCTGTGTATGGAAAAACGCGGTATTCAAACTAAGATGCTCTATGTAGGAAATCAGGTCTCTTTGACCTACGAAATCCCTATGAACGAAGTGGTCTTAGACTTCTTTGATCGACTCAAATCAGTAAGTCGCGGTTATGCGTCATTGGATTACTCCTTTTTACGTTTCATGGTTGCTAACTTAGTTAAATTAGATATCTTGGTGAATGGTGAGCCTGTAGATGCATTATCCACTATTGCACATCGTGAAATCGCTCATAGACGAGGTCGAGATCTGTGTGAAAAACTGCGAGAACTGATTCCAAGACAAATGTTTGATGTGGCTATTCAAGCAGCTACCGGTGGGCAGATTGTTGCGCGTAGTACGGTTAAAGCGTTACGTAAAAACGTAACAGCCAAGTGTTATGGTGGGGATGTGTCGCGCAAACGTAAATTATTGGATAAACAAAAAGAAGGTAAAAAACGTATGAAACGAGTGGGCTCGGTTGAGATCCCACAAGAAGCGTTTTTGGCGGTATTAAAGGTAGATCAGAAGGAACAGTGATGCTTATTTATACGGATTTTTCAGCGCTTTTAACTGGTGCTACTTTGTTAACAGGTTTTTTTTGGGGATTGGAACATGCCTTTTTAGCCAAAAGACGCCTGAAGTATAATGCGACTGTGCCTGAATCCGCTCAAAGAGCACCTTCTAAATTTGTAGACTTCTTTGCCTCCTTATTCATTCCTTTGTTTTTTGTTTGTGTGTTTCGGGCTTTCTTGTTTGAACCCTTTAGGATCCCTACCGGATCTATGCGTCCTACATGCGTAGAGGGGGATTTTTTATTTATTAATAAATATGAATATGGTTTACGTTTGCCTGTGACAGGCACTAAAATTCTATCGGTTGGCGCTCCGCAACAGGGGGATATTATTGTATTTCGTTATCCACCAGATCCTCAAAAAATGGACTTTATTAAACGTGTGGTAGCCGTTCCTGGTGATACAGTTAAAGTAGAAGGCAAGACATTGATTGTAAATGGTAAAGCAGTCCCACAAACCTTTGTACAGCATGTCTCAGAAGAAATACTCCCAGGCTATACAGAGACCGTTTCAGAATATCAAGAAACCCTTGGCGCTAAAACCGTGAATATCTATGTACGCTCACGTGTCTTTTTGACTCAAAAAGAAATTACTATCCCTGCCGGACAATATTTTGTTATGGGGGATAACCGAGATAATAGCCAAGACTCCCGTGCCTGGGGATTGGTGCCCGAAGAGATGATTATCGGTAAAGCGGTAAGTATTTGGTTCAGTTGGGACTCAAAAGACCGTTCTGTGCGTTGGCAGCGCATGGGAAGTAGCTTATAATACTAGCTTGATTTTTGATGTCATGTAGTACCTTGAATACAGATAAGCTAGAAAGTAAACTAAATTATACCTTTGTGAATAGGGACCTGTTACAACAGGCCCTAACACATTGTAGCGCGCCTTCTCCGCATAATGAGCGTCTAGAGTTTTTAGGGGATGCTATATTAAGCGCGGTAGTGGCGGAGCTGGTGTTTGAACATTATCCTACAAAGCCTGAAGGGCATTTGTCACGTATCCGTAGTCAGTGTGTCTGTGAGGCGGCATTAGCGGCATTTGCGCGTGAGCTGGAGTTATTTGAAGTAGTGATTTTAGGGCCGGGTGAAGTTAAAAATGGTGGGGCACATAAAAGCTCTATTTTAGCAGATACGGTAGAAGCCTTGGTGGGTGCAGTCTTTTTAGATGCAGGGTGGGATGGTGTGCGTACCGTGGTGCGTCATTGGATTACCCCTATACTGGAGGCACAAACAGTACACACTTTAATTAAAAAAGATGCTAAGACGCAGTTGCAAGAATGGTTACAGGCCAAACACCATACCTTGCCCATTTATCAGATGTTAGAAATGAACTTAGAACAAAGTCCACCTTCTTTTAAAGTGTCTTGTACGCTTGCACTATTAAGTATAGTGACCGAAGGGGTTGGCGCGACGCGTAAAGAAGCAGAACAAAATGCCGCACAATTAGCTTGGGAGCTTGCATGTCAGACGAATCCTTAAAAACACATTCAGGATTTATATCCATTATTGGTAGACCTAATGTTGGTAAATCTACTTTATTTAACGCACTTTTAGGTCAAAAGCGGAGTATTACGACGTTTAGGCCACAGACTACGAGAGATGTGATTTTAGGCGTTAAAACCCAAGATAATGCCCAATGGGTCTTTTTAGATACCCCTGGGTTGCAATACCAAAGCTCTGGGGCTTTAAATCAACACATGAACATCGCCGCTTGGAAATCCTTACAAGATATCGAGTTGATTTTATGGGTGATTGAAGCCTGTGTATGGACTGAAGCTGAGGACTGGATTTTAGAAAAAATTAAAAATCGTACCCAACCGGTTTGTTTATTATTGAATAAGGTCGATACTATTACCGATAAACGTCGTTTATTACCGTTCTTGGAGAGTTTGCAAGCTAAGTTCCCCTTTAAAGCTTTTATTCCGATTTCTGCACAAGAGGGTATTGGGTTGGATAATATTTGGGAACAAACCCGTGCCTTTTTACCAGAAAGCCCTTTTTATTATGAAAGCGATGAATATATCCATCGTGGACCACGGTTCTTGGCCAGTGAATTGTTGCGTGAAACGATGATGATTCGCTTACAGGCAGAATTGCCTTATGCCACTGCTATAGAAATCGAAAATTTTGAAGAAGATGAACGGCTGTTGCGGATCCACGCTGTTATCTGGGTGGAACGTGAAGGTCAAAAAGAAATTGTGATTGGGGCCCAAGGTGCTAAACTGAAAGAAATGGGAACCTATGCACGCCTGGCCATGGAAAAATCTTTTGGTAAAAAAGTCTATTTAAACTTGTGGGTGAAAGTCAAAAATAGCTGGTCTAATGATGCCAAGGCGTTAAAGAGCCTGGGTTATTGGCATGCAGACTGATATTGGCTATATCCTTCATAAAAAAGACTGGAAAGATACCAGTCTTTGGATCGATATCTTTTTAAAAGAGGGGGGCAAACGCCCCTTTGTAGCCCGTGGGATTAAACGTAAAAAAAACATAGACTTACCCTTCTTTACCCCTGTAGAAGTCCACTGGGAAGAGCGTACGCAGTTCCCCATGCTGCAGGCTTTAGAACCCATAGTATCTACTATCCCGGGCCGTTTAGCAGGGCAGGCATTGTTTGCGGGGCTATACCTTAATGAACTACTCTATCATCTATTAGCCTATGGAGACCCCCATACAGCACTCTGGGAAGAGTTGGAAGAAACCCTAGGGGTTTTGTACCACATGCCTGGCCAAATACCCCTGCGGCTGCGTACCTTTGAACTACGATTATTAAGATATTTAGGGTTTGCACCTAACTGTGAGCAAGATGCCAGGACTGATGAGGCGATTTGTGCACACAGTCAGTACTTGTATTACCCTAATGAAGGGTTTGTGCGCACAGCACTTGGAGTTGGGGCGAAATATATGATTCCCGGCGAACTGATTGTACAGATGGGACAGGAAGAGTTAGGTGATCTGCGCACGCAAAAATTAATTAAAAAACTCTTTATGCACCGTGTCCTAGAAATGCTCCCAGGTAAAACCCAAAATGCATCACTCTGGTGGTCGCTATGATTATAGGTATAGGAACAGATGTCCTCATCATTACCCGTCTAGCCGCTGTCTATGAACGTTTTCCAGAACGATTATGCAATAGGCTTCTCACGTCTTATGAAAAAGCACAGCTCACTCAAATGCCAGATGCCAGGTTATTAGCCAAACGTTTTGCGGTAAAAGAAGCTTGTGCTAAAGCATTAGGAACAGGTATTGGAGGAGGGTTGTCTTTTTTAGATCTCGAACTTTACTACCAAGGTCCGCGACCCTTTTTACGTTATATAGGAAAAAATCCTATTTTTGCAGGGTATGTCTATCATATGAGTATTAGTGATGAAAAAGACCAAGTGTTGGCCTTTGTGATAGTGGAAGACACCTACTTTCCCCCACTGGAAAAGTAGGTATTCCCACCAAAAGGACTTGATTACTCGCGTCTACCAGAAACCGCAGCTAAAATTTGTAATAAACTCATAAACAAATTAATAATCGAAACATACAAGGAAACCGTCGCTAAAATGTAGTTACGTTGCCCACCTTGGATGATTTGACTGGTCTCAAACAAAATAGCAGCAGAAGAAAATAATACAAAAGCACCAGATAACATTAAATGAAATGCTGGCATACGTATAAAAAATCCCGCAATAATCGCTAGTAACAATACTAAAGAACCAGCAACCATAAACCCGGTTAAGTAGCTAAAATCTTTACGTGTGGTTAAGGCATATCCAGAAAGTCCTAAAAAGACAATCCCTGTACCACCTAAAGCAGTCATAACGAGCTCAGAACCGTTACTAAAGGTTGCAACATAAAAGTTTAAGACAGGGCCTAAAGTGAATCCCATAAAACCGGTTAGTAAGAACACAAACAAGATACCCATAGCACTGTTCTTGAAGGCGTGAACCCCAAACAAGATGCCCATGTAAGCTAAAAGCACCATAAAGCCGTTCATAGGAGGCACGTTAGCCATCATGCCTAAGCCTGCGCATAGTGCACTGAACAATAGTGTTGCTGATAATAAAATGTAAGTATTACGAATAACGGAATTAGTGCTAATCACTGAACTCGCTGGGGTGCGCATATATTGCGCTATATCTCGTGCCATAAAAGCCTCCAATAAATAATGTTCCACAGCTTAGTATACCATTTTTTTGGGCGAAGCAATGGGGATTAGGTTAAATTCAAAGTTTATTTGCTGACTTGTTTTTATTGGGGGCCTCTGGGGTAGGGGGCTGGGAAACTGTAGCGTTAGAGCTGCTATAAAGTATCGTAGCGGTGGGTGCTGCAAGACAGGGTTGCAGGTAGGCTTCCCACATACTTTGCATGTTTGGATTATTGAGTTCTAATATCAGATCGGTAGGGGATTTATGTTGGTTATTGGTCATAGTAGGATCAGCACCCGCTTCCAGTAATGCTTTAGCGATTGCAACTTGTGAGTGTTCTACTGCGATATGCAAAGCAGTGTTGCCATAATTGTCTTGAATACTTAGGTCAGGATTTGCAGCTAATAAACGGGTTAATATAGATAGGTTTTCTTTGACCAAATGTAAAGCTGTTTGTCCTTTTCCTCCACGTGCATTAACATCAATGCCTGCTGTAAGTAGTGCATCAATAACTGTTAGATAACCAGCATCAACGGCGATATGAAGGGCAGTCATATGCTCAGTGCAGATCGGTTCTACTTGTTCGGAGAATTCGGCTAAGGCATTGAGCATATTTATGAATCCTGTAGGCATAATTGTGCTGATGTCCGTGTCATTGATTTGCAGATCTAAGCGTGTGCCTGCTGCAATTAACGGAAGTGCTGCTGCTATCTGACCCGCACGCAGCCGCACAAGCAATAACTGCCCTTTAAGATCTGCTAAAGGCAGTAGTGAGGATGCAGCTGGAGTGATTGTGGTAGTTGGTGCTTCTGGTATGGACATGGATCTTCCTGATGGTTATGTGTTTGGGGGCAGAGTTTTTATGCGGTATTTAGATGCAGTATGCATTGTCTGGGTAGAATATATCATATTTAGCACAGTATTGAGTAGGCGTTCATACCTATTATTTCAGTATAAGGTAAAAACTTATACTGATTTGCGTTTTTGATTATCAGCATGAGGGACAGGGATGACGATCCAACCCGAATCCTCTGCTTTTGTGTTTATTGCTTGTGAAGTCGGAGAGCTCTGTGAGTTTTGGGTAGGTGGAGGAGATTTCTCTAGTAATTGTAGGCCCTTGTCGCAGAACTTTGCTGTTTCTAAGCCCAGGACCACTACTGCTCCAAATAAAACAATCCCCATGCTAGCAAGATTCACAAGGATGTTAACGGTAAGGGTCAAGGGTAAACGGAGAATACTTCTTAACATTGTAGTGCCTTTTGATAAGGTGGTGGAGTGGTGTGATTCAGAAAATGCGAAATAACACTGAGTGGTTCATCTTCCCTTTCTGAATAGATTATTGCAAAAGCTGTATTGACAGAAATAGGCGCAGGACGTTCTTCTTCGGGCGAAAGAGACTTATAGCGTGCTGTAAACCGGCTACAAGCTATCATGCATAACGCAGGAGGAAGGGTGCTTAAGACTAATCCTGTAGCGATTAAGTCTAAGCACCGTGTGAGAGTGGTTTTAAACAATCGCATCCTCTGCTACCTATTTAGGATTAGGCGTTTCAGGCAGCATGTTATCGTTTTCATGAGAATGTTTCCGTTGGCGTAATTTTCCAGCATTAGGATCAGTAGCCGTCGTAGTACTAGATGCTGACATCTCTGCAGCTTTGGGCGCAGAAGTTTGTGTGGCAAATTGTGTATGCCATGCACCACATTGCTCTGCTGCTTTTTGGCAGCCAAACACTGCGTATCCACCTACAACAGCACAGCCAGCAAGGGCTTGTTCCGCGGCCTTAGTGCTATAATAGGCTGCGTTGTTGGCATAAGGTTTTGTTTTCTCTAGATAAGGTTTAGCTTTTTCTAAATGAGGAGAAAGAGAATCTTTGGCTTGTTTGAATAAGTTTGCTAGTGTTTCTTTCATGTGCGCGCTCCATGCGATTAAAGTAGTGTCTTAAAGTATGGCGCAAAATTAATAAAATACACAAGAGGTATTTTTAAAGGTTGGTTAACTTTCATAGATGGGGGTGAGCGATGCATCAGGTTGCGTTAGAAGAGATACAAGCACGTTATAGTGCTTATCCTGCATTATTGTTGACTACTCATGGGATTGTAGTGGCGACGGAGTCATTTCATCCTTTATTAAAGTTGAACTTAGTACCCTTTGATATAGAGCAAGCCTATGTAGCGGACGCTCATCTAGTACTCAAAGGAACGGTGACAGCCTCAGCAGAAGCGCTGCTTGCTTTAGGTTACCAGGATATACCGTTACGAACTTTACTTGGACATAGTTCTGGAGAAATACAAAAAAGTGTGGTGACTGCCTTGCAGGGTGTGCAGTGGGAATCTGTGTCTCAGTATTGTGGGAAGTGTGGAGGTTTACTGATGTACAGTAGGCAGGACACAAAAGGCAAAGAATGTGTAAAATGTAGTACTGTGTTTTTCCCTAAATATTCACCGGCAGTAATGGCTTTAATCTGGAGAGGTGAGGAATTGTTGCTGGCAAGAGCTGCGCATTTTAAACCAGGGGTCTATAGTGCGCTGGCGGGATTTATTGATGCCGGTGAAACGGCCGAAGAAGCGCTACATCGAGAAGTCAAAGAAGAGGTAGGCCTAGAAGTTACCAACCTGGAGTATTTTGGGACCCAAAGTTGGCCCTTTCCCGATAGCTTTATGATAGCCTTTACAGCAGAATATTTAAGTGGGGAGCTGCAGGTGGACAATAAAGAGCTGGAAGATGCACAATGGTTTCACCTAAAAACACTACCCCAATTACCGACCTCGGCCAGCATCTCAAGGAGGTTGATTGAGAGTAGGTTGCTAAGATGATTGTGATCATCGGGAGATACAAAAGTTCAAACAGTGCGTTTGTTAGAAAAAAATGCAATTATACAAAAAAAAATATGCTAAATTCTCATGAGAGGAAATAAAAGTAGCTTTTTCCAGTAAGTGACCGTGGGTTCTTTTTAGATAAAATGACCACTGAGGATCCTAATGATGCCTAATATCGATGCTGCACCTATCTCTATTGATGTCTCCCTAGTACACAGATTGGTTAGTCTACAATTTCCACAATGGAAAGATTTGCCTATAAAAGCCGTAGAATTCAGTGGATGGGATAATAGAACCTTCCATTTAGGAGAGGAGATGGTTGTTCGGATGCCCAGTCGCGAAGACTATGCAGGACAGGTAGAAAAAGAACAGTTGTGGTTGCCAAAATTGGCTCCCTATTTACCGCTGCCTATAGCTATGCCGGTAGCTATGGGGCAACCTGGAGAAGGGTACCCTTGGTTATGGTCTATTTATCGCTGGTTAGAAGGAGAAACAGCGTCTCGTGAAGGTATTTTAGATCTCAATAAATTTGCCACTGATTTAGGTACATTCTTAGTTGCTTTACAAAAATGTGATGCAACCGGTGGTCCTATCGCAGGGCCGCATAATTTTTATCGTGGTGGTTCTTTGGTCACTTATGATGCAGAAACACGACAGGCACTCTCAGTGTTAAAGGATATTGTTGATGTTGTGGCTATTACTGAAATTTGGGATCAAGCATTAACCTCCACTTGGCAACTTGCACCTGTTTGGGTGCATGGAGATATTGCACCAGGTAATTTACTGATTCAGCACTATCGTTTAAGCGCAGTGATTGATTTTGGGTGCTTAGGGATTGGAGATCCTGCTTGTGATTTAGTGATAGCATGGACCTTTTTTAAAGGTGATAGCAGAAAAGCCTTTAAGGCAGCAGTACCCTTGGATGCTGACACCTGGGTTCGTGCACGTGCCTGGGCGCTATGGAAAGCGTTAATAGTGTATGCAGGATTACCAGGGACGAATCCGTTTGAGAAGGAGAATGCACGACGGGTAATAAATGAAGTTCTGGGGGATTCTAATATTGAATGGCAACAAGAGTAATCAGGAGTATGGTTTTGTGTGGCGTAAGCTACTTAATTTTTTAGGGTATTTTTACGCATATGTAGAACCAATCGTTAACTATCAAGGGTAGATTTGGTGGAGAGACAGGGATTCGAACCCTGGAGGGGTCACCCCCTAACGGTTTTCAAGACCGCCGCAATAGGCCACTCTGCCATCTCTCCATAGGAGGGGTAGTGTACCCAAATCATTTTGAGGACGCAATTGTCTCTTTTTTTGTAAGTTTTAAAACTTACGTATTGCTCTAGAAATAGCTTCTAAACATGGTACACTGGTTTTAGTAACAGGACGGGTATGTTAATCACTAGGGATGTCTGAATGCTGAACACTGTGATCTCTATCTTATTAGTAGATGACCATGAAATCGTACGTGCAGGGGTAAAACGTCTGCTGAGCGACGTGAAAGGTGTCAAAGTAATAGGAGAAGCTGCTAGTGGCGAAGATGCCATAAAGTTAGTTCGTGAGCATAGACCTGATGTGGTTCTGATGGATGTTCGTATGCCAGGGATTGGGGGACTGGAAGCAACGCGTAAATTATTACGGGTGGACCCAAACTTAAAAATTATTGCCTTAACGGTCTGTGAAGAAGAACCTTTTCCTTCTAAGTTGTTACAAGCTGGTGCTAGTGGTTATATTACCAAAGGCTCAGATATCAAAGAAATGGTAGATGCTATTAGAGCGGTCTATATTGGTCAACGTTATATTAGTGCAGAAGTTGCGCGCCAATTAGCGTTACGACATGTGTCTGATGAGGATGGGACCCCCTTTGATTTATTATCAGAACGAGAACTACAAGTCACCATCATGATTACCAGTGGTATGAAGGTACAGGATATCTCTGATAAATTATGTTTAAGTCCTAAGACCGTCAATAGTTATCGGTATCGTATTTTTGACAAACTTCACTTGCACAGTGATGTAGAACTGACTCACTTAGCTTTGAAGCACGGAATATTGGATCAAGCGCTTGCCGATTAGTTTTGATGCCAAACAATTTTTAAGTACGCTGACTGAACGTCCTGGTGTGTATTGCATGAAGGATGCAACAGACCAGGTGCTTTATGTGGGTAAAGCCAATAATCTCAAAAAAAGAGTACAAAACTATTTTAGACCCCAAGGGGATAAACGTTTAGCGGCTTTAGTGTCTCAAATTGCCAAGATAGATATTATGGTGACACAAAGTGCTAAAGAAGCGCTTCTTTTAGAAAGTAACCTAATTAAATCTTTAAAGCCACGGTATAATGTTATTTTAAGGGATGATAAGTCATATCCTTATATTGCGTTATCGCATACGACTGATTTTCCACAACTGTTGTTTTATAGAGGGGGCGAGAAAAAGGCTATAGAAAGCTTTGGCCCATATCCGAGCTTAACAGCAGTGTCTTTTTTGTTAGATCATCTGCATAAAACTTTTAAACTGCGTAGTTGTGAGGATTCTGTCTTTGCGCATAGAACCAGGCCTTGTTTGCAGTATCAGATTGGGCGTTGTTCAGCTCCTTGTGTGGGGTATATTGATAAAGCAGATTATCAGTCACAGGTTATGCTGGTAAAAGAGCTGCTTTTAGGTAAATCGATAACTGTTACTGAAGCACTGATGCAGCAGATGCAGCAAGCTGTGGCACTAGAGGATTATGAACAAGCCGCTGAGCTGAGAGACCAAATTCGTAACTTACAATCTATTTTTGAAAAACAAAGGGTTTCTGGAAGTGCAGGGGATGTTGATATTGTGCTTTTGTTACAAAAAGCAGGGCTCTCATTATTTTTTATTTTAGAGGTGCGGGAAGGTAAGGTGGTCCAGGGTAATAGTATTATTCCTAAAACATTGCCACCTTGGACTATGCAGCCTGAAGAGCTATTAGAGAAATTTTTATTAGAGTATTACTTAGGTGGGCATCCGCCATTGGTGTTACCAACACGGGTATTGACGATTCCAGAAGTATCAGACCCAAATAGCTGGCAAGCCAGCTGTTTAGAAAGCTTGGGGCAAAAAATAGTGTTTGCTACACAGTGGTCTAAGTCAGAAAAAGACTGGTGTGCTTTAGCGCAAGAGAGTGCCAGTGCTGCACTAGAGCGAGAGTTGGCTAAAAATCATCGTATGTATCAACGGCTAATGGCGGTAGGGCGTTTCTTAGGCTTAGAAGGCACGCCAGAACAAATCGAGTGTTTTGATGTAAGTCATACTTTTGGGACCCACACGGTAGGATCTTGTGTGGTCTTCACGGCTACTGGAGCAGATGCTGCTGCACACCGAGTGTATACCCTACCTGTTGATACCGGAGATGATTACAAGGCGTTAGCAGAGGCGTTGCAGGCACGTTATGGTAGTTATCCGGAGAAGGGGAAGGCCTTACCTGAGGTATTGATGATAGATGGTGGTAAAGGACAGCTGCATGTGGCCTCCAAGTTCTTTGAGGAGTTAGGGGTATACCCTATTAGGTTGTTAGCAATAGCCAAAGGACAGGGTCGTAAGCCAGGCTTAGAGACTCTGTACATTTATCATCCAGAAGGTATTCAAGAGGCTCAACTTACGAGTGATTCAGCCGTCTTACAGTTTTTTATACTGGTACGAGATGCAGCGCATAAGAAAGCCATTAGTGCGCACCGTAAAAAAAGGCAAAAGTCTCAAACACAAACACCTGTTGCTGCTATTCCAGGGATTGGTCCTAAACGGCTACAGGCATTGCTACAACATTTTGGGGGGATGCAGGGGTTGTTGACTGCATCGCTGGAAAGTTTGGCTAGTGTTCCTGGGATCAGCAAAAAGTTGGCTTCAGATCTTTACCGGACCCTACATCGCGATTAACATGGATTAATTCGTTTCTACTTTTCTAAGGGCGCTGGATGAACTTGCCCAATCAACTAACTTTTGTGCGCTTGGGGTTGATTCCAATTTTTGTGATCTGCTTTTACCTGCCTTTTGCTTGGTCTCATTACTTGGCGGGCGGTATCTTTATGCTGGCTGCTATGACGGATTGGTTGGATGGATATTTAGCGCGTCGTTTAGCACAAGTAACCCCGCTGGGGGCGTTTATAGATCCTGTAGCCGATAAGCTGATTGTCGTGGTTGCATTGGTGCTGCTTGTGGGGGCGTATGCCACACCTTTTTTAACTATACCTGCAGTGGTGATTATTGCGCGTGAGATTGCGGTGTCTGCTTTGCGTGAATGGATGGCAGAGTTGGGAGAGCGAACGCAAGTTGCAGTGGGGATGGTGGGGAAATGTAAAACTGCGATACAAATGTTAGCTTTAACACTTTTTTTGATTCAGCCAGTAAACATACATAGCATCGGTGTTTGGGTGAGTTTTGGGTTATTATACGTAGCTGTTGTACTAACTTTATGGTCCATGATGCAGTATTTAAGTGCAGCTGCGAGAAAAAATCTCTTAAAACCAAGTTAAGGGATTGACAGGGTGTAATAATCGCTTAAAATGCCAATCACGTTTTGCGGGAATAGCTCAGTGGTAGAGCACAACCTTGCCAAGGTTGGGGTCGCGAGTTCGAGCCTCGTTTCCCGCTCCAAGTTTTTATGGCTGGATGGCAGAGTGGTTATGCAGCGGCCTGCAAAGCCGTGTACGCCGGTTCGATTCCGGCCTCAGCCTCCAAGAAAGCCCAGGTGGCGAAACAGGTAGACGCAAGGGACTTAAAATCCCTCGGTGGTAACACCATGCCGGTTCGATTCCGGCCCTGGGCACCAATTACCCATTTTGTAATGGTTCGTAAAGATTCCAGTTTGAACGTAACTGATTGATAAATGCTAAAATAGCATCAACCTTTTTTCAACTATTCGTTATTTTTCGCATGTAAGCAACAAGCCATGTTGTTATCCGAACGTGGTTTAATCATAGAGAATGATATTTCCCACAATTTACAGCATCTTAATTATTACCGATTGTCAGGGTATTAGATTGCGTTCCAGGAAAATAATAACCTGGGTATACACGCATTGTTTTTATCCCCCTTGATATATACTGTGCGCGGTCATAATATGCCGTTTTTAGCGCACAGTATAGCAGGGTAACCCCATTTTCATCGGTAGATCCTCGATTTCGCAGTTTTTCAATTTACCCCGATATCCGTTCGGGCTGAGGAGGCACGTCACAGATGCTGCGGTTTGGTAGGTAGGCCAACGCGCCCACCAAGGGTTAGGAGCCATCGAGGGGAGGCACGTCATTGCCTTGCCCACCGTACCTCGTCGTAAGACGATTTCTTGCGAAACGATGACTAAGACCATTTTTTGCATGCAGTTCTGTTCAAAGTCTTAATGGGATTCATTCTCTTTAATGAGCTGCCTTACCAGATTTGAATCAAGATAGGCGCGCACTTCAACAATGCGCGAATCGGAAAAACGCGTTATCCAGCAGTACATCGCCTATACAGCTATTTTATTTTCTGGCTTATACGATTGGTTCATTTGGCATCTTATTCCTGATTATTTAAGTCTATTGGGGATTATGTTAATCGTAGTCGCAACCTTGATCGTTTTTTTGAAAGAGCGAAAAGCTGAAAAAAAGCGTCCATCTGCAGGCATGCTGATTCTTAGCATTGATTTAATTAATGAATTGACGCATGGCTCTGGAAAATTAGCGCATTTAGTTCCTTTTATGGAACAGCATCATATAATTGCACACGCCAACCAGATCATTCACTGTATACATCGTATTCCGGTGGCTCATGTCAAAGTGGGATTTAGTGAAAATTATAAAGAAAGCGCATTGCGTTCACCTATTTTTAATCATGTAAAAGCATTGAATGCGCTGCAATTAAAAACATGGGGGACTGCATTTCATGATGATTTGGATACACAACCACAGGATACCTTATCATAAAACATTGGATCAGTGCTTTTTATAATACGTGCATATTC
>CAZGDB010000027.1:0-17440 GCA_964524705.1 uncultured Francisellaceae bacterium | reverse complement strand
TTCCCTGATTGCCAGGGGGGGTAAAATGTTCCACGTGGAACAATTGTTTGCCGGGCTGGGTTTATGGAAACTCTAGAGGTTTATCTCCTGATTCCTGGTTAATAATCCTTTGGTTTCCCTGATTGCCAGGGGGGGTAAAATGTTCCACGTGGAACAATTGTTTGCCGGGCTGGGTTTATGGAAACTCTAGAGGTTTATCTCCTGATTCCTGGTTAATAATCCTTTAGTTTCCCTGATTGCCAGGGGGGGGTAAAATGTTTCGTGTGGAATGTTTAGAGTTTCAGCTTGTTTTTGTAGGGCATCAGAGCCTTTTTTTGTGAAAATCAGGACCTTTTGTTGTTCGGGAGTACACTTAGGGTTATATGAGTTTTTATGACCAATAACAGCGAAAATAAACGGTATATTTTGCATAAAATAGCTGAAAAACCATGTGTTTTTTGGTAATATAGACCCTATTCGGTAGTAATATTTACTCGGGTTTCCTAAAGGAATACACATGTCAGACTCCACACAATCAACCTTATCTGCGGCTAACAAAGATGTTCATGTAACAGAGAAAACGGTTACGGAAGACAGTGTTATCGGCGCAGGACTTTATGATGGTTCTGAGATTAAAATTTACCGTGGAACCAAAGCTGTCCAAAAACGTGCAGAAATGTACATTGGGAATACTCAGGATGGTACTGGTTTGCATCATATGGTCTTTGAGGTGGTAGATAACTCTGTTGATGAGTTTATGGCGGGGTTCTGTAAGAAAATTGAGGTTACCATACATAGTGATGAGTCTATTAGTGTAAAAGATAATGGACGAGGCATTCCTGTAGACATACATCCTGAAGAAGGGCGTTCTACCGCTGAAGTTATTATGACGGTACTGCATGCGGGCGGAAAGTTTGATGACAAGGCCTACAAGGTCTCTGGCGGGCTACATGGTGTGGGGGTTACTGTAGTTAACGCATTATCTGAGCACTTACACTTAACTATTTGTCGTAATAAAAAGGTGTATGAGCAAACTTATTTGGAAGGTGAGCCAAAAGCGCCACTTAAAGAAATTGGGGTGTCTGATTCTGACGGAACAGAGATTCGCTTTAAGCCCAGTGCTAATATTTTTTCCAATGTGTTGTTTGAATATGAGATTTTGGCCCGCCGCTTAAGAGAATTGTCTTTTTTGAATAAAGGTTTATGTATTCAATTGAAAGATGAGCGTGATGGAAATATGGAGGTGTTCCATTATGAAGGTGGTATTAGTGAGTTTTTGCTTTATTTAAATAAAAACAAAGCGTTAATTCACCCTAAATATTTTGCTATTAGCGCAGAGCGTGATGATGTGTTGGTTGATATAGCTTTGCAGTGGAATGACAGTTATCAAGAAACTTTGTTGTGTTTCACAAACAATATTCCTCAGCGCGATGGTGGTACACACTTAGCTGCATTTAAGAGTGCATTAACAAAGACTTTAAACCAATATCTAGAGTCTGAGACGCCTGCTAGCAAGAAAAATGCAACTTCTATTGCGATGACAGGTGATGATGTTCGTGAGGGATTAACGGCAGTTATTTCTGTTAAGTTGAGAGATCCAAAGTTTTCCTCCCAAACCAAAGATAAGTTGGTTTCTAGCGAAGTGAGACCTGTAGTTGAGTCTTTAATTGGGGATATGTTCTGGGCATTTTTGATGGAAAATCCACAAGATGCGAAGGCTATTGCTTCTAAGATGACTGATGCTGCGCGTGCGAGAGAAGCGGCAAGAAAAGCTAGAGAGCTGACCAGAAGAAAAACAGCTTTGGATATTGCTGGTTTACCGGGGAAGTTGGCAGACTGCCAAGAAAAAGATCCTAGTTTATCTGAGTTGTACCTTGTAGAGGGTGATTCTGCAGGTGGTTCTGCAAAACAAGGTCGTGATAGACGTACACAAGCGATTTTGCCTTTAAAGGGAAAGATTTTAAATGTAGAAAAAGCGCGCTTTGATAAAATGCTTGCTTCTCAAGAGGTTGGGACATTAATTACAGCATTAGGTTGTGGTATTGGTCGTGACGAATATAATTTAGAAAAATTACGTTACCATCATATTATTATCATGACTGACGCGGACGTGGATGGTTCGCATATTCGTACTTTATTATTAACTTTCTTTTTTAGACAATATCCAGATCTTATTGAAAAGGGATATATCTATATAGCACAACCACCACTTTATAGAATTAAAAAAGGCAAAGAAGAATTGTACGTTAAAGATGATTTAGCTTTAATGGAAGTATTAAGCGGTTATGCTTTAGAAGGTGTTATTTTAAAAGTAAATAATACTGAAATTAAAGATACACAATTAAAACAATATGCAGAGCAATTTCAAAAAGCAAAAGCATTAATACAAAAATTATTAGGAAAGCGTTTATCTCCTGAAATTTATGAAGTGTTATTAAGTATTGGTATTCCTACTAAAGATCAAAAAGATGCAGATTTAAAAGAGTGGTGTCAAAAATGGCAAGCGGCGCTTTCTTGTATAGAACCAGTATTTATTGAAACAGTATTTGTTTCTGAAGAAGAAGGACATCAAATTCAGATCCGTATGCAACAACACGGTGTAGAAAAAATTGTACGTTTAGGATCAGAATTCTGGCATGCATTTGATTTTGTAGAGTTACAATCTTTGGTCTCAAAACTGCAAAATATTTTATCTGCACCGGGTGTTGTAGAACGTGGTGAAAAGCGACAAGCAGTTTCTTCCTTTAAGGATGCAATGGATTGGCTTTTAACTGAAGTGAAACGTGGCTGGCAAATTCAGCGTTATAAAGGGTTGGGAGAAATGAATCCAGATCAGCTGTGGGAGACCACGATGAATCCTTTATCTCGTCGACTTTTACAGGTGCGGGTAGAGGATGCGCTTACTGCTAATTTAATGTTCAATACTTTGATGGGTGATAATGTAGAGCCTAGACGTGAGTTTATTGAAAAACATGCGCTAGATGCTAATATTGATACCTAATCTGTAGATTGAAACCATTCTAAAATTTGATGATGTAAATCATTAGTGCTGGTATAAGGTGGTAATAAGGGTTCTGAAATTGTAACCGTTATTGTGCCACCTTTTTTAATAAATGCACCTTTTGGCCAACATTTTCCTGCATCATGTTTAACTAGTAATATGGGTGCATTAATTTGTGTAGCAGTAAAGGCGGCGCTTTTAGAAAAGCGTTTAGGTTGACCGGGCGGACAACGTGTCCCTTCTGGAAAAATAACCACCCATCTGTTTTTTTCTAAGCGGTCAGCCACCATCGTAGAAATATTGCGGATACCAAAGTTTTTGTTTCTATCAATCGCAATAGGCTCTAATAATTTTAAGCCCCAACCAAAAAATGGGATCCATAATAATTCTTGTTTTAAAACCCATGTTTGGTAGGTGAATAACTTTTGAAAATAAAGGGTTTCCCACATGGATTGATGGTTTGCAATAAGAATGCAGGGGTAGTTTGGGATGTTTTCTAGGCCTTTAATATTGACAGTGATATTCCAAAAATAATGTTCTATTGCGATAACATATTTAGACCAAAGCGTGATCCAACGGTAACGCAGAGAATAAGGAAGAGCCCAGGCGACAATACTAGAAAATGCAAAAACAATTGTTAAAAAGGCAACGGCGCTCTCTGAAAGTAGCGCCTTGCATAGTAAATAGATTTTAGGCATCTACTTTTGCTGGTATTAGGTTTTCTTCAGTTTTCGGTTCTGTTTTTTTAGAAAACAACAGATACATACTGACAAAAATAATACCTAAACCAGTCCATAAAGCGGGATCTTCAGGAAGCTCATTAAATACTACAATCCCTATAGTGATATGCATTAATGGTTTTAAAAATCCAAAAGGCAGTAAAATTGTTAGTTCAGATAACTGGCAGGATTTTGCAAGTGCAAAATGTCCAAGGGTAATAAATATACCAATTAAGCATAATAATCCCATTTGTTCTAAAGAGGGTGTTTGCCAATTAAAAAACATTGGGATAGCCATAGTAGGGATTAAGAATAATAAAAGATAAGCGGTAAGTTGGCTAGGATGTTCGGTTTTTAAGGTTAATGCCCTGGTTGCTAGCTTAGAACAAGCATAAAAGAATGCATTTCCAATAGGGAATAATAAGGCCCAATTAAAAGGAACGGCGCCTTCTTGGAAAGCAGTCCATGGGTGCGCAATAATAATTGCGCCACTAAAAGCAAGTGTAACTGCAACAATGCGACGAGGGGTGGCAGCTTCATTTAAGAGTAAAAAAGCACCAACAGTTGCAAAGAAGGGGCTTAAAAGATCTAAAGCAGCAATAGCTGCTAAGGGTAAACGTTCTAATCCGGTGTAGAAAAAAATCACGCCTGCTGCGGCCATTATGACGCGTGTGGCATGTAGCTTTAAATTTTGTTTAGGTAGGGTAAGGGTGAGGCCTTTATCTAAGCTCAATAACAGCACTAAACCAATAATGCTTTGAAAAAAAAGAATTTCATAAGGGCTTAAAGAAATCTCATATAAGGATATTTTTTTTACAAACAATGTTGCAGTGGCATAGGCAGACATAGAGAGTATCTTCCATAAAGCACCTTGCCATTCTGGAGCCAGGGAGAACTTGGAAATAGGTTTATCGACCACAACAGTATTGGTGTTCACGCTTATTTCTCTTATAGGAGAGGGAGTAGGTTTTGAGTATATAAAAAACTCAGTTGAAAGGCAACTAAATTGTGTTGGGGTGCTTATTGGGTGCAGATCATCTTAATAGCTTTGCAGAGTGCTGACACTAAGTTTCACAATGGGCACCTTTGTCAGATGCCCATTAAAGACGGTGATTAAGCATTAGCCTGAGAAGGAACCATCCCCTCTAAATTAGGAGCGGATGCATGTTTTTTGGTAGGGTTAGATTTTGAAAACAAGAGATACATACTAAAAAAGATGATCCCTAAGCCTACCCATAACGCAGGGTCTTCTGGAATTTCATTAAAGATCAACACACCGATAACAATGTGTAACATAGGCTTTAAGAATCCAAAAGGTAATAACACGGTGAGTTCTGCCATTTGGCAAGACTTCGCTAAGGAAAAGTGACCTAAAGTAATAAAGGCGCTAATTAAACAGAGCAGTCCCCATTGTTCTGGTGTCGGCATAGTCCATTCTAAATACATTGGAATAGCCATAGTCGGGATTAAAAAGAATAACAGATAAGCCGTTAATTGACTGGGGTTTTCTGTTTTTATGGTCAATGCTCTAGTGCATAATTTGGAACATGCGCAGCATAATGCAGAACCAATAGGTAGCATTAATGCCCAATTAAACGGAACGGCCCCTTCCTGGAAGGCTGTCCAGGGGTGTGCAATAATAATCGCACCAATAAAGGCTAAGACTACAGCAGTAATACGACGGGAAGTCGCAGCTTCATGTAGTAAGACAAAGGCACCTACTGTCGCAAAGAAAGGACTTAAGAGATCTAAAGCAGCAATAGCCGCTAAAGGTAAACAGTCCAAACTGAGATAAAACAGGATCACACCACCAGCAGCCATCATTACGCGCCCAGCATGTAACAAACTGTTTTGTTTAGGCAATGCAAGGCTTAGCTTTTTATCTAACACGAGTAATAGGAGTAATCCAATTACACTTTGAAAGAATAAAATTTCATAAGCGCCAATAGGCGTCTCATAAAGAGAAAGCTTTTTCACAAACATGGTTGCTATAGCGTAGGCGGACATGGAAAACATTTTCCATAAAGCGCCCTGCCATTGTGTGGAAATGGAAAATCTCGAAATAGGCTGGTCGACCACAACAGTGTTGGAGTTCACGCTAATTTCTTAAATGGAGTAGTAGAGGCTTATGATTCTAGGAGTAAAACCAGGAAAATGCAAGCGATATTTAGCTGAAAAGCCTACAAAAATAAAACTAAAGTTAACTGGCTTATTTTGAAAATTCTAGTGTTGCCATCAGCCCCGCTACACCTATTAAACAAAAGCCAAATAGTTTTTTGAGTTTGGAGCCCGATATTCGGGGGGATAAGTGGGTACCAATCAGCATTCCTGTTAAAGAACAGCCTGAAAATAATAACAATAAGGGAATATCAAAAACACGAGATTGTTGTAGGTCGCCTAATATGCCAGCGGAGGATTGAATCGTAATAATCATTAATGAAGTGGGGATTGCTTTTTTAATATCAAGACGAATCAAACTAGTCAGCGCAGGCACAATTAAGATCCCACCTCCAATCCCAATAAGACCAGAGAGCGAGCCTACACAGAACCCTACTGCTCCTAAATACAAAGGATGTGGATGTGTTACTTTGATATGTACCTTTGGTGCTTTCAGCAAAGTATATGCCGCAAGTAACATCCAAAATCCTAATAATAACAATAACCCCTTATCTAAAGGCAGCACCCAGTTTTCATAATGGAAGATGGGGTCAGGGAGTAGCCCTAATATATAACGTCTGACACTATAGACGCCTATTAATGAAGGTATCGCAAAATACAAGCCTTGCTTATATTGCACTTGATGACGATAACGCCAGAAACCCAATCCACTGGTTATTCCCGCAATACACAGCGCATAAGCAGATGCTAAAATAACCGGAACATCAAAAATATAGATTAATATAGGAATGGTCAGAATAGCCCCTCCCCCACCAATCAACCCTAAGATTAACCCTGTGAATAAGGCAAATACATACCCTAGTAGTATTAACATGCGATCATTGTTAAGTTGTGGGCATATTCAGCAAGTGAGTTATAAAAAGGAATGTTAGGAAATTTTGTGCGTGCTTTTATACCATTACCAGTTCCAACTAGTATAGGGATACATTCTGCAGCTAGCGCACATTCTATATCACGCTCTGAGTCTCCTACAAAAGGCTGCCCAGTTGCATTAATAGAAAGTGTTTTTTCTGCTTGATGGATTAATCCAGGCAAGGGTTTGCGGCAGAGACAGCCTTCTTCTGGTCCGTGAGGACAGAAAAATATTCCTGTAATGTTCCCACCAGCTGTAGTTACGGCATCCTGTAGTTTTTGATGTATTGCTTCTAAAGTTTCAAAAGTAAAATAGTTACGATGTAATCCTGATTGATTCGTGATTACAATAATTTTGATACCTAATTGGCTCATGCGTGCAATAGCCTCGATGCTGCCTGGGATTAAAACAAACTCATTTACTGACTTAATATAATAAACAGAGTCTTCATTAATCACACCATCGCGATCTAAAAAAACAACTTCAGGAAGCATCGGGGTGCTCATTTTTTCCAATATAATGGAGAAAGTAACACAAGAACCGTGAAGATTTCTAGTCGACCGATAATCATGGCTGCGCAGAGCGTCCATTTACTTCCATCGGTGAGAGCATGAAAATCAGATGCGGCTTTACCAAGGCCAGGGCCACTGTTGGATAAACAGGAAATTAATGTACTGTAGCTGGTCAGTAAATCTCCGTTTTCAAAGTGCAGCAGTATTAACAATAAAATGACAAAGACAGCCATATATACACCTAAGAAACTAAAGACCGAACTCATGATGGTTTCAGATACGACTTTTTCTTGTATTTTAATCGGGAAGGTTGCGCGAGGATGTATCAGTCGATGAATTTCTCGGACACCTTGTTTTTGCATTAAGATCCAACGAATCATTTTTAGACCACCACTGGTAGAACCTGCACATCCGCCAATTGCTGTGAGTAAAAATAAAAATATGGGTAGGGTGCTGGGCCAAAGACTATAATTCTCAGAATAAAATCCAGTAGTGGTCATAAAAGATAGCACTTGTAAGGCACTATGAGTTAAGGTATTGACGTGGGAGTTTGCGTCTAGTTTTAAATTAATCCAGATGAAGAAGATACTTATAATCACTAATAGCACAAAAGTGCGACATTCTGTATCTTGCCAGTAACGCCTTAGAGTTCCTCCTCGTAAAGCATAATAATGTAGATAAAAATTAATAGCCCCTAAGAACATTCCTAGACAAGCAATCCATAATATAGGTAAGTTGTCTTTATAAAATGCTAAATTATTATCATGTGTGGAAAACCCCCCTGTAGATACCGTACTAAAGCTATGATTCAGGGCATCAAACCAACTCATTCCTGCAATTTTAAAGAGTAAAAAAATAGTACAAGTAATCCCCACATAAATAAACCATAAACGTTGAATGGTTTCTTTTATTTTAGGAGTGAGTTTTTGATTTTTAACAGGACCTGAAGTCTCGGCTCTGAAAAGCTGAAAACCTCCAATCCCTAACATTGGCAACACCGCTAAGGCAAAAATAACAATACCTAATCCACCAATAAATGAGAGTTGATGTCGATGGTAATTGAAGGCATGTGGTAATGTGTCTAAATTAATGAAGGCAGTAGAGCCGGTAGTTGTGATTCCAGAGACGGATTCAAAAATGGCATCTACGGTACGAATATGTAAAGCCGTGTTTAATATAAATGGTAGTGCGCCAGTAAGCGCGCTGAATACCCAAAAAAGTGTCACAATTAAAAAACCATCAGAGGGTTTGAGTTCTGTAGGGTTGTTTTTAAAAGGCCACCATAATAATAAGCCTGTGATAACCATGAAGCTAAAAGTATAATAAAAAGGCAAAGCGGCATTTTCTTGGTAGAGGAGATCTACAATAATTGGGGGTAAAAAAGTCATACTATAAAAAACACATAATAACCCTAATACTTTAAAAATTCTTCCTTCATTCATATGAGGCTCCTAATTTCTACAAGGTTTAGGAAGCAAGAGTTTTTCTAATTCTGTAATGGCATTTTCCTGGGTTGTTAAAAATAATAAATGATCTGAAGGCTGTATGGGCGGAAAATCTGTAAAATAAATCTTTCCATTTCGATATAAACCACAAAAAATTAGAGCGGGGTTTAGTTTTAGCTGTTCTGGAGTTTTGTTGATAAAATAATCTTTAGGATTATCTGTGACTTGTAACTCTACTAATTCTTCTTGATCTCCACCTAGAAAATGAATGTTTTGAATATTTCCTGCACGCACAAAGGGCAATAAACTGCCTAAAGTGCTCCTAGGAGGAGAAAAAACGACATCAATTTCAGATCCTTGTGCCATATCTGCAAAAGTAGTACGACTAATACTAGCGATAACGCGATAAGCGCCTAAACGTTTGGCAAGCATAGCTGCCATAATATTTGTTTCATCTTTGTTTGTAACAGCACAAAAAACATCACAGTTTTCAATATTTTCTTCTATGAGTAAATCTTTGTCAGTGATATCTCCTTCCAAGATAATCACTTTTTCTAAAAAATTAGTGAGAGTGGTAATTTTTTTAGTATTGTGTTCAATTATTTTGACGTGATAATCTTGTTCTAAGGCTTTGGCAATTTGTGAGCCAATATTCCCGCCTCCTGCAATAATAATACGCTGATAATTTCTTTCAAATTGCCGAGTAGCATGTGTAATGTTTGCAATATTATTAGTATAGGTTAACACATACGCTTCATCATCTGCTTCTATCATTTTAATATTGGTAGCCGGTAGCACTTTCCCATTTCTATAAATGGCAATAATTTTACTATCATCTCTTTGTAAGGATTGCTGCAGTTCAGTAAAAGGGGTATTAGTCCAAATGCTCCCTAAGGTGATTTTTGTTTTAATCATGCTTAAGTTCCCATTTCCCAAGGAAAATACTTTAGAGGTTCCAGGATGGGTAATAATGTGGGTAATATTTTTAGCTACAATTGTCTCAGGGCTAATGACATGGTTAATAGGCAGAGATTCTGGATGAAAGAGATCTGGATAGGTGATAAATTCACGGGCACGGACTCGTGCAATTTTATAAGGAATGTTAAATAATGTATGGGCAATTTGACAGGCTAACATATTGGTTTCATCTTTTCCGGTGACAGCCAGTAATAAATCTGCAGTGTCAGCACCAGCTTGTTCTAAAATTTCTGGATAGACACCATTACCTGTTAAAGTGCGGACATCTAGTTTTTCTAGAATTTTTTCTAAACAAATAGAATTTTCATCAATTAAGGTGATTTCATGTTGCCCAGATGAAAGGTGGGTAGCTAACAAAGTGCCAACTTGTCCTGCACCTAAAATGAGAATTTTCATATACACCTAGAAAAGAGTTATTCCTATCTAGTGTAGTGCAAAGCCTTAGATCAAGGTAGAGGGCATAAAAAGTTGAGGATGACCATTTTTTAAAGCAGAGACGGCACAAATAGGCTTATTGGGCAGTTGTATTTGTAAAATACGTAAGATTCCGGCACTTGTCCCTACTTGTAAACCCTTAGTATCATAGGAAAGGATTATACCAGGAGCGCTTGTGCCTTCTTCAGCAACTGCTTGAATGACTTTTATTTTTTGACCCTGATGTTCAAAATAGGTACCAGGCCAAGGATTGAGCCCTGCAATTTGTTTTGCTAAAAGGCGCGCAGGACGTGCAAAATCTAATAGGCCATCTTCTTTGGTAAGTTTAGGAGCTAATGTTACGCCTATAGTACTTTGTGGCTGTGGTTGTATCTTTCCTGTGGCATATGCATCAATGGTTTGGATAAGATATTGTTGCGCAAGACTACAAAGATTATTTTCTAATTCTAAGAATGTTTCTGTTTCTGTAATTTTATGCACATACTGACTTAGGATAGGGCCGGTATCCATACCGGCATCCATTTTCATAAAGGTGATCCCAGTTTCAGAATCCGCTGCTAATAGCGCACGCTGCATTGGAGAGGAACCACGCCAACGGGGCAACAAAGATACATGAATATTCATACACCCTAAGTGTGGGATCTCTAATACGGCCTGAGGTAGTAACAGCCCAAAAGCGACAACTACCATTAAATCAGGTTGCCAATCTGCAATGATGTTTTGTGCTTCAGGTGTTCTGAGGGTGACAGGCTGATAAACAGGTATTTGATGTTCTAGCGCTAAAGCTTTCACCGGAGTGGGTACTAAATGTTGTCCACGCCCTTTGGGTTTATCAGGTTGACTGAGCACACCAACAATTTTATGGGGGCTTGCTATCAATGTTGAGAGTATTGCTGCTGAAAATTCTGGGGTGCCTGCAAAGACAATATTCATAAAGGCACTTTTTTTTGTTTGGTATATTTTTGTAGCACCAACTGTCTTTTAAAGGGCTTTAAACAATCTACATAGAGTTTGCCTTGTAAATGGTCTATTTCATGCTGAACACATTTCGCCTCTAATCCAGAAAAAGTTTCTGTTTTAGAGACATTGTCTTCAGTTACATATCGAATCGTAACGGTTGCTGCACGTTCTACTTTGGCATAGAGGCCTTCTCCAGGAACGGACAAACAACCTTCTTCAGAACTGTGCACACCAGATTTTTCTAGAATCTCAGCATTGATAAAACAACGTGGAGATTTTCCTTCATCAGTACAATCCATAGTAAACAGTTGCATATCAAGCCCTACTTGGGTAGAGGCTAGCCCAACACCTGCATTTGCATACATCGTTTCATACATATTTTGGATGAGCGTTTTAAGCTGTTGATCAAATACAGTAACTGGTTTTGTTATTGTTTTTAGACGCGGATCTGGATAGTGTACGATTGCTAAAAGGGTCATAGTGGCTGGATATAAAATTTTTTAGATAGCGCCGAGTATAACGAGCTTAAGGTGAAAATGGAAGAGTTGGATAGCTTGATGGCATTATTGCAGGTTCCATTATTGGGACCCCGCAGGATCCAAAAACTCTATAGTCATACACAGGGACAGTTATCCTTATTATTTACACATCAGCAGTGGTCAGATTATACCAAAGAAAACTTTCCAAAGCTGGCTGACTATAGTATCAATTGGGGAATTGTGGCTCGTAACTTGGCGTGGGGGCAAACCATAGGGCAGCATTTATTGGCTTTTTGGGATCCTGCTTATCCACAATTACTTAAAAATATTCCTGATTTTCCTCCCTTACTATGGGTAAAAGGACAAATCTCTTGTTTACAGACTCCTGCATTGGCTATGGTCGGGACGCGACTTCCTTCTACACAAGGCGCACGGACAGCATTTGAATTTGCTAAAAGCTTGGCGGAAGCGGGTTTAGTGATTGTGAGTGGATTAGCACAAGGAATAGATACGGCTGCCCATCAAGGCGCTGTGGCCGCGAAGCGACCGACGATTGCAGTCTTGGGGCATGGGTTTGATACGCTTTATCCTAAAAGTAATGTCATGCTTGCAGACCAGATATGTTTACAGGGCGCTCTAGTAAGTGAGTTTGCTTTGCAAGTTCAACCTAGTAGAGAAAATTTTCCAAGGCGTAATAGGATCATCAGTGGTTTAAGTTTAGCCACCTTTGTAGTAGAGGCAGCTTTAAAAAGTGGATCTTTGATTACCGCACGTTATGCGGGGGAACAAGGTCGGGATGTGTTTGCTTTGCCGGGCTCGATATATAGTACACAAGCACGCGGTACTCATGCATTGATTAGAGAGGGGGCTTTATTGGTGGAGACCGCTGAAGATATTTTAGAAGCCTTATGTGGGCTTAAGCTTACAACTTAAAACTAGTTAACCAAATAGCTATTTGTTTTTCTGTTTATAGACGGACAGAAATAGAGGTGATACGCTGCTAAGACACCATGGACATGTTGTTAATGCGGATTATAATGCGTGGCAATGTTAGTAAGAGAACCTTGTGGTTTAAATTTTTGAACTAGACTTTAAAAGTAGCGTGGTGTTGCGGCGATAAGGGGGCGTTATGATGAAACGGGATATTTTAGATGTGCTCGTTTATCTGTATGATAGTTATCTGACCCATGACTGTATGGTTTGGGAAGGCCCTGAGGAACGTGTGGTGCAAGATTTAGAGCATGCTGGCTTTGGTCAAGAAGCGGTTTATCATGCTATGGAATGGTTGCAGGACATGGATGGCGTGGCAGATCCAGAATCTCATGCGTTGTTAGAATCAACAGGGATTCGTATTTACACTGCCGAAGAAGCAGAATATTTGAATATAGCTTGCCGTGGTTTTTTACAGGGGTTAGAGGATGCGGGCGTTTTAGATCCTGTGACACGTGAATATATTATTGAAAAAACAATGAGTTTGAATACAGGTGAGATAGATTTAGAAGACTTTAAGAGAGTTGTTGGGTTGATTTTATTAAGTGCGCCACAACCGCATCCTGAACAAGATGAACAGGATACTGGGATGATGGAGTTAGAAGCAGAGTGGATAGATAGCGCAGAATATATGGTGCACTAAGGTTTCATGAGTAAACGACAATCTTTGGTTATTGTGGAATCACCCGCAAAAGCCAAAACTATTAAAAAGTATTTAGGTACAGGTTATCAAGTTTTAGCCTCCTATGGTCATGTCCGCGATTTGTTGCCTAAAGAAGGTGCGGTAGATCCTGCACATGATTTTGCGATGAAATATCATCTTATTGAAAAGAATAAGAAACATGTAGACGCTATTTTAAGCGCATTAGAGAAATGTGACAATTTAATTCTGGCGACTGACCCGGATAGAGAAGGTGAGGCCATTTCTTATCAATTAGTGGAGTATTTAAAAGAGCAGGGAGCATTAGATGGTAAAACATTTGAGCGCGTTGCTTTTTTTGAAATTACTAAAGCAGCTATTTTAGAGGCAATGAAAAATCCTCGTGACATTTCTATGGATTTGGTGAATGCACAACAGGCACGACGTGCATTGGATTATTTAGTAGGATTTAAGTTATCTCCTTTGCTTTGGCGTAAAATTCGCCCAGGTTTGTCTGCGGGGCGCGTACAAAGTCCTGCGTTATGTATGATTGTCGAGCGTGAAAAAGAAATTGAAGCGTTTCAGTCTAGAGAGTATTGGACCATTCTTGCGGACTGTAAAAAACAAAAAGATGGCTTTAAAGCGAAGTTGGCCCTATATGATGGGGAAAAAGTTAAGCAATTTACTTTTGAAAGTGCACAGCAGGTTGATGCTGCAGTTGAACGCATTCAAAAAGCAGCGGCTTCTGTATTAGAGGTGGCGCAAGTTCAGGTGAAGCAACGCCAACGTCATCCTCAGGCTCCTTTTACAACTTCTACTTTACAACAGGAAGCCTCTCGCAAATTAGGGTTTGGTGCCCAACGAACGATGCGTATTGCGCAACAGTTATATGAAGGTGTGGATATTGGTGATGAAACTGTCGGGTTAATTACCTATATGCGTACTGACTCAGTCAATATTTCTGCTACAGCTATTGAAGAGGCTCGGGAAGTTATTTTAGAGAAATATGGTCCTACTTATTTGCCAGAGAGCCCAAGGTTGTATAAAACGCGCAGTAAGAATGCGCAAGAAGCGCATGAAGCAGTACGACCTACAGCTTTAGGGCGCACACCTGATCAGCTAGCCAAGAAATTATCTGCGGATCAACTCAAATTGTATGACTTAATTTATAAGCGCACTTTAGCTTGCCAAATGAATTCAGCCTTATTTGAACAATTATCTGCAGATCTGGCTTGTGCAGATGAAGGGGTTTTATTTAGAGCAACGGGCTCTGTTTTAGTCTTTGCAGGATATTTAAAATGTTATGAAGAAGGCAAAGATGAGGATGCTAAAGAAGAAATTGAAGATCAGCTACCAGCTTTGAAAAAGGGCGATAAAATTGACCTTAAAAAAGTCTATGGAGATCAGCATTTTACAGAACCACCACCACGTTATACTGAAGCTACGCTCGTGAAAACTTTGGAAGAGCATGGTATTGGGCGTCCTTCGACCTATGCAGCTATTTTAAGTACTTTGCAGCAACGTGAATATGTAGTTTTAGAAACCAAACGATTTATGCCGACGGATGTGGGGCGAGTGGTCAGTAAGTTTTTAACCCAATATTTTACACAATATGTAGATTATGGGTTTACTTCACAATTAGAAGATGAATTAGATGCGGTGGCACGTGGTGAACAAGCATGGAAACCTTTATTGCATACTTTCTGGGAACCGTTCCATCGGTTGTTAGAAGAAACTTTAGAAAATGTGCAGCGTAAAGATGTTGTTCAAGAAGCTATGGATGAGGCGTGTCCTGATTGTGGCAAGCCTTTGAGTTCTCGTTTAGGCAAACGTGGGCGTTTTGTGGGGTGCACCGGCTATCCTGAATGCAGTTATACCCGTAGTCTTGGGGAAGATAAAGATACGCCTGTAGCTCCGCCTTTAGATAGAAATTGTCCTGATTGTGAAGCGCCTTTGCTGATTCGCGTTGGGAAGTACGGTAAATTTATAGGGTGTTCAGCGTATCCTAAATGTAAGCATATAGAGCCTTTGGAGAAACCACAGGATACTAATGTGACCTGTCCGGTGTGTAAAGCAGGACAAATGGTTTCTAAAAAATCACGTTACGGAAAAATATTTTTTGCGTGTGGTGAGTATCCAAAGTGTCAATATGCAGTTTGGTATAAGCCTATAGCCCAAGAATGTCCACAGTGTAAATGGCCGATTACTATTGAAAAAGTGACGAAACGACGTGGACAAGAGCGTGAATGTCCGCAAAAAGAATGTGATTTTAGAGAAGCTTGGTCTCCAGAACAGCAGTAATGAGTTAGTTAATGGAAGTTATTTCTGTTGCGCAAGCAGTAACATTATTACAATCCGGGGCGATTATCGCCTATCCCACTGAAAGTATGTACGGCTTCGGCTGTGATCCGCGGCAGTATGCCGCGGTGCAAGCTTTATTACATTTAAAACAGCGTGCTGAAGCAAAAGGGCTTTTATTGGTTTCTGGCGAGTTTGCGCACTTAGCACCTTATATTGCTTTAGATCAGGTTTCTGTTGCGCAATGGGATGCGATATGGGCTCATTGGCCGGGATTTAGAACCTATATCTTTCCTGCTTCTGTGAGTGCGCCGAGTTGGATCACTGG
Source organism: uncultured Francisellaceae bacterium (assembly GCA_964524705.1). Classification (GTDB taxonomy): domain Bacteria; phylum Pseudomonadota; class Gammaproteobacteria; order Berkiellales; family Berkiellaceae; genus CAZGDB01. The sequence continues at coordinate 1,645 of CAZGDB010000027.1, read as the reverse complement.
TGAGCATTCAGGGATTGCTTTGCGTTTAAGTCAACATCCGGTGATTACCCAATTAAGCCAGGCTTTTGGGCATCCTATTGTGTCTACTAGTGCAAATTATACGAGTCAGCCACCTATCGTCAGTTTAAAAGAATTACGGGATGTGTTTCCTGGGGTTGCGGGCGTCGTTGAAGGGGATGTTGGGGAGTATAGGCAAGCTAGTACGATACAAGATGTATTAACGGGAAAGATTTTTAGGGCAGGAGAGTAGTTCTGATGCAAGCAGCATTATCAGAGATTGTAAAATATTTTGAAAGTTTACAGACACAATTGTGTGCAGGTTTTTCAAAATATGGTGGTGGACAGTTTATTGCAGATCAGTGGGTGCGTTCTGAAGGCGGTGGTGGTCGTACTTGTGTGATACAACATGATAGTTGTTTTGAAAGTTTAGGGATTAATTTTTCGCATATATGGGGAGAGCAGTTGTTTAACAGTGCTTCCCTTCATAGGGATTTACCGGCTGCACCGTTTCATGCAACGGGTGTTTCTTTGGTAGCGCATCCTAGAAATCCTTATGTTCCTACGATGCATGCAAACGTTCGTTTTTTTTGTGTGTTATCAGATCCTGTTCGGTGGTGGTTTGGAGGCGGGTTTGATTTAACGCCGTATTATCCTTTTGTAGAAGATTGTGTTGCCTGGCACAGGGCAGCTGAGGCTGCGTGTGCGCCTTTTGGGGAAGACTTGTATCCGCGTTTTAAAAAATGGGCGGATGATTATTTTTATTTACCGCATCGTAAAGAAGCGCGTGGGATTGGTGGTTTGTTTTTTGATGATTTTAATCATTTGGGTTTGGATGGAAGTTTTGATTTTGTGCAGTCAGTTGGCGCACATATATCCAAAGCATATTTTCCGATAGTAGAAAAGCGACATCAAATGGTGTTTACAGAACAAGAACGTGCGTTTCAATTATATCGTCGTGGTCGTTATGTAGAGTTTAATTTGTTACAAGATCGAGGGACTTTATTTGGATTACAGTCCGGTGGACGTACAGAATCTATCTTAATGTCGTTACCACCAGAAGTTGCATTTCGCTACAATTATCAACCAGCAGTAGGTTCAATTGAGTCTCAGTTAGTAGACTATTTTTTAAAACCTAGAAATTGGTTGAAAGAAAGTTTAGAAAAGTGCTTGACAGAAAACTGAAGCCCTGTAGAATGCGCTCCACTTGGTTCGATGTTTAAAAAACGTTTTGAACCCGCTCATTAAAAATATAGACATGCCAAGAATAGATGTGGGCACTTGATTAATAAATTCCTTTGATTGAATAAAATAGAAGAGTTTGATCCTGGCTCAGATTGAACGCTGGCGGCACGCTTAACACATGCAAGTCGAACGGTAGCAGGCTCGGGTAACCGAGTGCTGACGAGTGGCGGACGGGTGAGTAGAGTGTAGGGATTTACCTTATAGAGGGGGATAGCCTGGGGAAACTCAGGATAATACCGCGTACGCCCTAAGGGGGAAAGGATGGGACCGCAAGGCCATTCGCTGTAAGATGAACCTACACAAGATTAGCTAGTTGGTGGGGTAAAGGCCTACCAAGGCGAAGATCTTTAGCTGGTCTGAGAGGACGATCAGCCACACTGGGACTGAGACACGGCCCAGACTC
>CAZGDB010000026.1:6510-18760 GCA_964524705.1 uncultured Francisellaceae bacterium | reverse complement strand
ACATTCCAAATAATTCTTCTAATATCAAAATTAGGTTCAAATTCATACCATTTACCTCTAGTAACGTATGTTTTTGTTTTTGTATGTATAACAGTTACTGGTAACATAATATTACCATCCAATACAACAATTTCACCTTCAATTTTTGTTTGAAAAGAATAAATATTTTCTTTAGTATTAAAAAAAATAATATTTTTTGAAATTAATGATTCAATAATATTTATTAATGTTTTTTCATTAAATGATATATTTTCTTTTAATTTATCAAAAGTATTTAATCCTTCATTTAATTTTGATAAAACAGTAGCTTCTAATGAAGAAAAAGTTTTTGTTTCCATTTTTAATTGTTATTATAATTTTTTTGTATGTTAACTTTAAAAGATTCAATTATTGATTTTGTTTCAGATTTTTTAAAATTATTGTTTTTGGAATTATCCAAAATATTTAATTTTGATATATTTTTTATTTCTGAATATTCAACTGTTGATATTGTTGAATTTTCACTAACAAAAACAACCATTTCTTTGTTTTTAATTATTGTTGTTCTACCAATTATCATCATATTTTGATAGTTACCACAAATCCATATATCATTTATAAATTTTGTTTTTGACATTTTTCGAATAATTTTTAATTTTTATTATAATCTATAAACAATTTATTGAATAGGAATTTATATTTTGCCAGATAAAGCATCTTGATATGTTACAATTTTGATATTATATTTTCTAGCTTTATTTATTTTACCAGAACTAGAATTTATATTATCAACAATTAAAAATTTAGTATCTTTAGTTAATGATGTGTGTATACTATTTGGATAAATATTTTTTAATTTTTTTACAAATTCTAATTTTGATAAATTATTTGGTGGTGTACCACTCATTTCAAAACTTATTGTTTCATCATTGATAGTTATTGGTTTGGTAACTTTAATACCATAATTTTTTAAAATTTCCATAGAATTTTGGATTTTTTTAAATCCTTCACCTCTACAAACATTATTTAAAACTTGTTTATCAATACCACTAACATCAGATGATTGTTTTAATATAATTTCAGCAAATCTTTTAGATAAAGTTTTTCCACATCTATCAAATTGTAATATTTCAATTAACAAATCTAATCCAATATTTTTTATTTGATAAAAATTTTCAAATTTATTCCAAACAGCACCAGAACCTAAAACTTGAATAATTTTAGGTTTATTAACATTATTAAATAATTCGATAATATTATAATTAACAACTTTACCAATTTTATCTGCTATTGTTGGTCCAATACCATCTATATTTAATAATTTCAAACCTAAAATAAATTTATAAATTTCAGAATTTTCATTATCACTAGCTATTAAATGTTTACCTGAAATAATATATTCACAAGTAGGCATATTAATTTTATCACTACGTGTAATAACTTTTTCAACTACTGGGATAATATCACCAGATTTAGTAATTAATATTTCAGAACCTATACCAATATGTAATTTTTTAAGATTAGAATAATTATATCCTGAAACATAAGTTATGGTTGAACCATCTAATTTTACAGGTTCAACCTCAATTATTGGTGTTAAATTACCAGATTTTTTTTGTGTCCAATTAAAATTAACAACTTTACTTTTTACTGATTCAGCTTTGAATTTAACAGCAACAATATTCATTGGATAATTATCCTTAATTTGTTGTTTATCTGTTTTAAAACCAATAACAATACCATCAATTTGATATTGATAATTTTGTTTTAATTCATAATAAATTTTAGATAAATCTTGATTTTTATATTCAAACCAAACATTTGTTGTTAAAATATTTGTTAATGGACTGATACCATCTGTACATTCAATAAAATCTAAATCATTTGGATTTTGTTTCAAAACACCTAAAATACAATTTCTTGGATTTTCATATTCATCAGAATATTTTTCCTTAAATACAGATTTTTTAATAACTAATTCACCATGAGTAATTGGTCTTGTAATAGTAATAATATCAGGATGATTAATTAACATATCAGTAACATCTTGTCCACCTCTTGTTAATATTTTTGTAATACCATTTTGTTTCGAAACTTTAATAGCCATTCCATCTAATTTTATTCCGTAAAATAAATTTAATTGTTGACGTTTTGGATTTAAAAATTTAAATATTTCATTAATTGTTGTTAATCCAGACCATTTAATTTTCTTTAATGAAATCATTTGTGAAATAACTTCATCAACATTTTTCATACCATCAATAGTAGAAATTTGTTTTTCAATTATTGATGAAATTTTTGGATATTCATCAGATAATTTTAACAATTCTTCAGTTAAATTATCGTATGATTCATCAGATAATATAGGTTCATCTGTATTATAATATGCATCATTTGCTTCAATCCAAGTTTGTAATAATTCTCTAACATAAGAATTATCGATACTATCCAATATTTCCTCCATTGTTTAAATTAGATTTTAAATTATTATATAATTCTTGTTTAAAATTGAAATTGTTTTTAATTATGAAATCACAATCAAAATTATTTTTTTGAATTAACAATTTTAACAATTTCATCAATAACATTATCTTTATAATGTTCTTGAATATAATTATTTTGATATGAAAATATTATTGTATTACCAATAATATGGCAATAAATTTCATCATTAAATAATAAATAACCATATTTTGATAATCTTATGGTTGTATTATTTTCTATTAATTTCGTTATGAAAGTAATAATATTTTTTTCTTTTTCGTTAAGTTTTCTTTTAGGAAAAATTAATTTCATAAAGAAATGTGTTATTTTTAAATAAGTTAGTTTCATATTTTTTTAATTATAAGTTTTAATTAACATTTGTAATTTTGATAATTCCATAGAACCACCAGCAGCTGAATAATGACCACCACCATTATTATTTGTTAAAAATTTAATGAATTCACAACAATCAAAATTGCTATTAACACCTCTAACAGATAAATTAATTTTATCATTTATGAAATTAATGTTATTATAAAATATGATTGCCTTTACTCCAATATATTTTTCTAATTCAGAATTATGAAAAATACCAGATAAAGGTTGATTTAATGCTGAATCAATCTTTGATTTAACATAATCAATAGAATAAGTATTTGCTTTATTATTGATTATAACAAATTTTTGTTTTGATTCAAATAATTCAATAATTAAATGTTCTTCAAATAAAGCAATATTTTGTTTAAAATTAATAATACTCTTTCCAAAATTAATTATTGCATCAATATCTAATGTAATTAAATCATCATTATTTCTAGTATTATCAAGTAAATTAATTGCTAATGATAAATTTAAATTATGATAATTAAAAAATTCATTTAATGCTAGTGCATCTATATTATTTGAATTTTTCCATTTCCAAGTATCATATTCATCAACTAAATATAATATTGATTCAATATTATTAATTTGGTTAATATCGAAAATTTGATTAATTTGTAATGGTACTAAACATTTTTGATAAAATATCATTGCACCACAATTACTAATTTCAAAATTATATGTTAATTTTTTTGTTTCAGGAACTTTGTTTAAAATTTCTTGATAAACATTATGGTGATGGTCATAAATTTTAACAGTTGAATTTGTTTTAGTTAAAATATCTGATAACCAATTAATAGGTGGTGTAATATCAACAAAAATATAATTATCATATATTTCTTCATTATAATTTAACCAAGTATCTACCGTATCATCTTTACCATAATTATAACCAACAATTTTAGTTTCAAATAAATCCTTATTTAAAATATAATCATTATAAATATTTAGTAAAGCACCTGAAAAAACACCATCTAAATCAGCTGAATGATGAATCATTAAAATTTTTTTCATAATAAAAAAATGGAATATAGAATTAATATTAATTCTATATTCCATTTAACATAATTAAGATAGGTTATCGATTATATTATGTTATGATTTTTATCATACCAAAATAATTAATATCACTATAAGTTATTTGTATATTATAAGTATTCAAAATATGGTTACTTATAATATCAAAATAATCAGAACCAAAATAATTAATTTTTTCTATATCATTTTTTAAATTAATTGTTGATATTGTTTTAATATATGGTCTAAAATATAATATTTTTTGATTATTTATTATTTCAAAATAACAAATAAATAAATTATTAATATTTGGAACAATTAAATCATTTAAATATTCTGATTGAAAATAATTATCTATTAATTTAATATCATTTTCAAATAAATTAAAAGAAAAAATTGAAATATCTGTTGTAACAAATTCAAATTTATTGTGCATTAAATTTAACTTTAATAAATCTAAATCTTTATATTTTTTAGAAATATGTGTTACATTATTATCGAAATTATTATATTCAATCATTCCAAATATTAAATCCAATTCAAACTTAGTTTTATATAAATTATTATATTGTAATAATTTATGATAAAGATACCAACTATAAATTGGATTAAATTCATTTCGTTTATTTTCATCAACAAAATATATTGTTAAAAATGAAGTAAATATTTTTAATTTCATAAAATTATTTACTAAAATTTTATTTTCATTTTGTGAAAAATCAATCAAAATAGATGTATATCTATAATCATTACTAATTAAGTAATTAAATACAAAACTAAATAATGTGTTTTTAGAATTATTATTTATATGATAAAAATTATTGAAATTATTAACACTGATATAATTATTTTCTAAATTTTCTCTAGAAATAATTATCGATTTAAAATCTGATATTCTAGATATACATTCATTTAAAAAAGATAATGGTGGAATTACATCAATAAAATATATTTTATTAATATTTGAAATTTCAATTTTATTTCTAATTAATGTTAATGAAGTAAAATCTAAACTGTTTGAATCAACATAAATAAATTCATCATTAAATAATAATAAATTTAATATATTACAAAATGTTGATTCATCATTATTTGAATCAACAACATATAAAATTTTTTCTTCCATATTTATTTCTTTTCTTCCATAACTTGTTTATTTATAACATCAAGATTATCGATAATATAATCTTTAACATCTTCAGTATATTTTTTACCTTCATGTAAAAATAATAAATAAGATGCTGGAACATCTAACATTTTTTTACCTTTATGAATACCAAAAGGCATTAATGAATCATCAGTTAATTTTGCCATAATAAAATTATTTTAATTTATTTATTGTATTAACATAATTTTTATTTTCAGCATAATTATTCTTTAAAAATTCAATATATTGTTGTCTATTGAATTTTCTTAAATAAGTACTTTGATAAATTCCATAATCTATAACAGAATCTTCCCATTTTTCATAAACAGCGAAATTTAAATTTTCACCTATTGCTGTTGTTATTCTATTACTTGGTAATCTCATACCAAATAAATTATTATTTTCTAAAAATATTTTAGATTTAAAATTACAAGATTCTAATATTGCTTGTTTCATAACAATATCAATATGTTTCATTTTTAATCTTTTCAATAATTTAATAAATTTTTCTTTTGAAAAATCATCTTCATATTTTTCGATAATTTCATAAGTAATATGTGATTTATTTTTAATTTTAATTATTTTTGGTTCATTAGATTTATAACCAAAAATAGAAAAAGATGAAAAGAAAATTATTATTGAAAAAGTTATTATCAATAATTTTAATTTTGATACATTTATTATTGATAAATTATCACTATTCATTATTTGAAAGTGATAATTTTTTAATTTTTGAATATTATTTAATATTATTTTCATGATTTTTTATTTTTTCAATTTAATTTTTTTAACAGGAAATATATTTTCAACAATACCATTTTTTGATAATACATGATATAAATATTTTGGATTTAATTCAATAATGGAATTATTTTCAAAATCTTTTTTACTATAAGAATTTTCTTTGAATTTTTTCTCACCAATTTTAGATAAAAAAGAATTTGTAATTATTGTTATTGGTTTATTGTTAAAATTCTTTTCCATATATTCGAATTGTTTTTCAAAAGAATCCAATATTTTAGATATAGATTCTTTTGATATTTTTTTATCAAATAATGAATTAATATCAAAATTAATAATATAATTCTTTTCAAATAAAAATTTATTATTAATTTCATAAAATCTCAACAATAAATCATCATTAGTTAATTCATTATTGTTAACATTATTACCATAATTTTCATTATCTAAAGCACCTATAGATTTTAATGTATTAAACAATTTTTTATTGAATTCTATTATACCATTAATTTCAATGTTATTATTTTCATCAATTAATTCTGAACTAAATTGAAGCAATAATTTAATATCATAAATTATTTTTAATATATTATTTTCATCAACATTTAAATTTGATTCAAAATATATTAATTTAAATTTATCAATTAATGAAAAATAAATTTCTGATAATAAACTAAATTTGATATTATCATATTTAATAAAATTATCAATATTTAATTTATTAATAGTTAAACCAATTATATTATTAATGTTAATAATTTTATCAATGATAATATTATTATTATTTTTGATAATTTTTTTATTGTAAACATTACAATCATTACAATTACAATTACAATTAGTTAATTGTTCAATTAAAAGTTCATTATCATTAATTATTTTATTTAAAAAAATATATTCTTTGATTGAATTAGTTTTTTCTGGATTATATTTCAAAATAATATCATCTTCTGATAATAATATGGAATTTTTATCCCAACCAAATTCATTAGTATTAACAATATTATTGTTAATACTAAATTCAAAAATTAATTTACCATTTTCATCAGTTTCTTTATTTGTTAATATACATAAATCTAATTTTCGATTTAAAAATAAACTATTAATTTCAAAAGAATTTAAATCAAATTTTGGTCTATAAAAATCATTAATTGATTGTATATCTAATTCATCAGATTCTGAATTAGATATACATTTACCATTTTCATCATAAAATTCTTCACCATAACTAAAAATAATTTTAGAATTTCCATTTGTTGGTAACATTTTTAAATTACCAATAATTAAATTATTTTTTAAATTATAATACGAATTTTCATTTAAATTAATTTTCATTTTCAATTTTATTTTTTATAAATTTTACAATATAATAATGAATTATTATTTTTTATACCCCATTCAGCAATAGCAAATATTAATTCTCTATCTTTAATTGAATTATCTGGTAATTCTAATATTTCTGAAATTGTTTTTATTTCATTAGTATTTTTAATAAATACATTTGTATTCGTTAAATTGTTATCCATAATTTTTAAATTTTATTTATTATTTAAATAATTAATTATCATTAATATTAAACATAATAATGATAATAATGATATTATCAAAACACTCCATAATGGAATTAATACTGGGTCACAAGGTAATTGACTTGTTAAGAAATTAGTTATCATATAGTTTTTGTTTTTATTTTTAATAATTTCCATTAATTTAAAATAAAATAGGGATTCATAATAATTATGAATCCCTAAACAATACAAATAAATAAATTCCCCAATCTACCTAAAAATAATATTTCACTTATTAACAAACAAAAAATTATATTAATTAATATTTGTATTGTATATTTTAAAAATTTTCTAATAATTTAAATCTTGGAATTTCTAAATCATTAAAAACAACATTTTCATTAAAAATTTTTAATGGTCTTACAAAATAAGTTCCAAAAATTAATGATTTATAAACAACCATATTTTCATCAGTTTCTGTATTTTTTGCAAGTGTTATAATTTGATAAACACCACCCTTATAATGTTTATAAATACCATTTATTTTAGGATAATTTTCTTCCACAATAATTATAATTGTTTATAAATTAAACAAATGAACATTTTTGATTTTGAAATATTATTTTGATGTGAAATAATTTCAATATTTGGATTTAATTCAAACCAATCATTTATTTCTTTTTCAATTTCATTAATATTTGTATTAACAAAAGTTTTTATTTTATTCATATTAAAAATTATTTATATTTAACATCTTCTAAAATTAATTCATTATTTCCACTCATTAATAAATAAGGAGCTTTATATAATTTTAAATTTCCATTTTCTAAATCATCTATAGTTTGATTAATTGATTCAATAAATGATATTAATTTATCATTATTAGCTTTAAATGATTGTTTTAATAATTTGAAAAATTCTATTATGTATTTTTTTATTTCAATAAAATTTGAATCAATAAAATGTAAATTTAATTTAAAAACATAATTTGGTCCTTTTTTCTTAATTAATAAATCATCAAAAGAATCAAATAATTTAGAAAATTTTTCTTGTTCAATATTAAAATCATAATCATTATTAAATAATAATTTTAATTGTAAAACATTTTTCTTCATAAAATTTAAACAAAAATCATAATTTGTAAAACATTTTTCACATGAAAATCCATAATCACGTAATGATAAATTATTATTACAAATTTTACAATTTGGTGTTAATTTATCTGAATACCATGTATATCCAAATGATTGATATGATTTTATTCTTAAAAATAATTTAATATCATCAGATAAATAATAATGTTTTTCATAATTACTTTGATATAATGATATTATCATATTATTAACAAATTTATAAATTTCATTTGTTAATATTAATGTTTTTTCACCAATTAAATAATTTAATTTTTCAGTTTTAAAATTATTTTTCAATAAATTTATTACATCTGAAACTTCCATATTTTCAGAAATAAATAATTTAGATTTTTCAGAAATAATATTTATATTTTCTACCATATTTTATATTTATTTTAAACATTTAAAATTATGAATTCCAACAAATTTAAAAAGAATAAGGAATTCATATTAATATGAATTCCTTATTCTTTTTAAATTTTACTAATATCAATTTGAATATTTTTTTCCACTATTGGTTTTGGTTTTAAATCACGAGAATTATATAAATCTGAAACACAAATATATATATTTATTGTTGTTTTATTTAAAAATGAATACTTAAAAGATTTAGATATTATATCATTATTATTTATATAATGTAAATCTTTTTCATTTAATTCATAATATGGTTTAATTATTTTATTTTCGTAATTTATCAAATAAAAAATATAAGTTTTATTATAGAAATTTTCATTTAAAAAATTATCAATTTCATTTTCATTAATTTTTTCATTATTTTTTAAATTTTTTAGTTCATTAATTTCGTTATTATAATTTTCAACATTTTTATACCAATTTTTATAATCATAAACTTTATAATAATGTTCTACCCAATCAATTTTATAATTTAAAAAATATTCAAATAACATTTTCTTATTGAATTTTTCTTGTAATTCTTCTTTGGTTAAAAAGAAATAAGTTCTTGCTATTCTTTTAGCTACTGAATTTGCTTTTTCTTCTAATTCTTTAAAATCATTTAAAGCTTGTTCATAAATTTTAAAATCAGCAATATCTCTTATATCTAATGGAATATTATTTATTTCAGATTTTATTTTACTCATAATTTAAATTTTACTAATATCAATTTGAATATTTTCTTCTTCTTTAATCCAAGGTATGTGCTTCATTCTACAACTTTGTGATTCCCAAGTAATTTGAACATTAATAGTATTTTCATTCAAAAATGTATAATTAAATTCTTTTTTAGTTCTTTGACCATGGTCATAAACTCTATTATAATAAAAATATGGGGTAATAGTTTTATTTTCATAATTTACCAAATAAAGTTCATTTTCAATATCATAAAAATAATCATTTAAAAATTCATCAATTAATAATTTATCTTTATAATCAATAAGTTTCTTCAATTTTTCATTATAAAAATCTACAGATTTTTCATATCCATAATTAATAATTATATTTGATTTATCTTTATTTAATAAATTCTCATATTATTACATTACAAAATTTATTAAATATTCAAATAACATTTCTTTGGTGAACTTTTCTTCAAGTTCATCCATATCAAACAAAAAATGTGTTTTAACAATATTTTTTGCTATTTTTTTAGATTTTTTTTCGAGTTCTTTAAAATCAATTAAAGCTTGTCTATAAATTCTAAAATCAGCAATATCCTTTATATCTAATGGAATTTTTATTATTTTGTATGCTTCTTTTTTCATAACCAACAATAACAATTACTAATAAAATGTTTATCAATTTGTAAATTTTCGATATTAAAATAAATTTTAATATAAAATTCTAAAAAAATTTTAATGTCGTAATTATAATAAATGTTTTCTCTAATTTCAACTTCTAAATAATTTCCATTAATTTGAAAAATAATATCATTTAATTTAATATTATTTTTCAAATGTAATATTTTTTTCAATTTAGGTATGAAAATAAATTTTTCATTATAAAGATTTATTTTCTCTCTTTCTATAAAATTATTTATTTTTTCAAATTTTAAAAAACAATTATAACCACGAAAATTTTCTTTGAATAATTTTAATCCAGGAAATTTTTTTAATAAAATTTCATCAAAATAACAAATTTCCCAATTAATTAAATCTGATTCAGAAATTTTATTTAAAAATTCTTCAAATGTAATAATATTAGATTTTAAAAAATTTAATTGATAATTTTTAATATTATTACTTAAATGATTAAAAAGTTCCATTTGTGTTACTAAATTACTTAAATCAAGTAATTCTGTAAAATCTTCAAAAGATTTAAGTTTATTTATTTTCATAAAAAAATTATTAAAAAATTAATGGTTACAAATTTGTAACCATTAATTTTTTATATAAATATACTTAAAATATTAAAGAGATAATTCAAAATTATCGTTATCATCATTTAATAAATTTAAATCACCAGAAATATTTTCAATTGATAATTCGAATTTATCATCTTCAGATAAATTCTTTTTAAGAACTTTTCTAATTTTTTCCAATTTTCCAATTTTAATTTTATTTGTTAAGATTTTTGCTTGATTTTTTAAATCAGCATCCCAAACTATTTGAGGAAATCCTAAAAATGTAGATTCTTCAGAAGTTATTATTTCTTCTAAACCAAGTTTTTTAGCTGAATCATTTAAATTAATAAAATTACTATCAATAAATGTTTGTAATTTTATTAATTCTTTTGTTGAAGAAATTTCATTAATGAAACCAAATTTATCAATAAATTTATTTGATGTTTTAAAATTTAATGATAATTCATTATTTTCTTTTTCTAATTTTAAAATATTAGATTCAGCTTTTTGAAAATTGTTTTTAATTTCTGTACGTTTCATAATTTTTAAATTATTTATAAGTTATTATTAATTTTTATTTCCTTATTTTTTAATATGAATAAACAATCATTAATATATTTTTTATTCACTCAATCTATAAGGTGTCTTTAATTTTAAAATTTCTAATTGTTTTCTAACAACATAATTTTGATTACTTTTTGGTAAAACTATACCCCTACCTGTATAATCAAAATACCAATTTGGTAAACCTAAAGATTTAATTAATTCAAAATCTTTATCATTCAAATAATCAATAAAAACATATTCTTCTCTTGTTCCTGTTCCCCAAGCAGAAGATTTTTGTTTCAATACAGTTTTTAATACAACTTTTGAACCATTTTCAGTTTCAGTATACATATAATGTTCTTGTTCCATTATCTTAATATATGATTATAATCAACAAAATCATATAATTCTTTATAAAATAAATTAGTTAATTCTTCATTTTCGAAAGAATTTATTACATTATTTTTTGTATCAATTTTAAATTTTAAATTTAATTTATTATCGAAAATTAAATTACCATTTTCAATTGAAACAAAATTTAAATAATTTTTTAATTCAATTGGTAAATTTTCTGAAAGATTAAATTGAAAAAATAAATCATATTCTACTATGAAAAAATATTTATTATTATTATTTGATTCTAATATATTTTTATAAAAATTAAAAAATAATTTATCAAAATATTGTCTAGTATCAATATAATTATCAATATAATTTTTGAATAAATTTATGGTTAATTCATAATCTTTATTAAAATTTTCATAAACATTATAAATAAATAAATTTACCATACATTTAATAAATGTATTAATTTCTAATTCTTTTTTCCATTCTAATAATGGTTTACTTAATTGATTAAATATTTTATCAATTAATTTATTTTTTTTTCTATATTAATTGATAAAATATCTTTATCAATTTTTATTAAATAATCTCGATTATTATTTTCCATAAATTATAAAATTATTTTAAATTTGGATATAAACCAACAAATAATAATTCTTTTTTGATT
>CAZGDB010000026.1:0-6500 GCA_964524705.1 uncultured Francisellaceae bacterium | reverse complement strand
GGTAAAGGATTGTTTTTACTTGAACATTACCAAGAGAAATGTACAGACTATTCATTACAATTGCCGTACAATTGAATAAAAAAATAAATTGTACATTAAATTCAATTATGTTATATTTGATTTTATTATTTAAAGAATCATCATTATTTCTAATTGACCATTTAGTAATAGAGATTATCAATTCATAATCTTCAATACTATTATCTGGTAATTTAATTATTTCATTAAAAAATTCTTTATCTTCTTTATTTAATAATTGATTTACCATAATTTTAAATTTTTTAACATTATTTAAACAAATTAATATTTTTTGTTATTGATTCAAATTTATCAATAAATTTATAATAATTTTCAGAATAATAAATATGTAAATTTATCATATCAATAGAAAATCATAAATTTTCATTTTCAAATATAATATTTTCCATATTTTTAATTTAAAACTTCAATAATTTCACAATTCATATTTAATAAAAATTCTAATGGTGAATGTTTACAATTATCAAATTTTAATTTATGTTTATCAGAATAAACAATTCTTTTTATACCAATATGTGATATATATTTACTGCAGTTAATACATGGTGCATAACTACAATATATTGTTAAATCTTTAACATTATTTGTTTTATGTAAATTTCTTTTTAAGAATTCAATTACAGCAACTTCTTCGGCATGAATAACATAAGGTAAACTTTGACCTGTTTCATCTTCACAATTTGTAAATCCAAGTTCATCAAACATTTTATTAAATCCAATTGTCAATAATTTACCAGTTTTATGATTACCAATTATAGAACCAACTTTTTTATCTTCAGCTATAGATAAATTTCTAATTTCTTCTGATTGTTCAATAAATTTTAAATCTATTTCAGAAAGATTTTCTTTTTTAATTATTTTAAACATTTTTATTTTATTTTTTATTTTGTTGTTAATTTTAAATAATAAATATGATTTACAAGCTTCATAAGTTGCCTGAATATTAATAAAATTTTCAGTATTTCTTTCAGTTTTTATAATATTATTTGAAGCAAAAAATTCATCCCATTCTTTAATTGTTTTTTCTTCACAACCAATTTTTATAGTTTGTTTGTTAATATTTATTGAATATGCCCATTTACAATAAATAGGTATATTTACACTACTTAAAATTGTATTGGTTAAATTCGCACCGGTTAAATTCGCACCGGTTAAATTCGCACCGGTTAAATTCACATCAAATAAATTTGTATTTAATAAACGTGTATTTGTTAAATTCGCACCGGTTAAATTCGCACCGGTTAAATTCGCACCGGTTAAATTCGCACCGGTTAAATTCACATCAAATAAATTTGTATTTAATAAACGTGTATTTGTTAAATTCGCACCAACTAAATTTGTATTTTTTAAATTTGCACCAGATAAATTTGCATTTTTTAAATTTGCACCAGATAAATTTACATTTTTTAAATAAATATTTGATAAATAAGAATTTGATAAATTAATATTAATTAAATCAATTTTGATTTCAATTGCTTTTAATAATGTTTCTTTAACTGAATTATTTTCACTTTCATAAGAAAAAATAATTTCATTTTTATTATTTTTTAGTTCAATTAATTTCATTTTTATAAAATATTTGTTACAATTTTTTTATTTTGTTTTCAGATTTATTGTTTAATAAATTTGAATTTATTGTTAATTCATGTGCTTGTATTTCATTATCAATATATTCACATTCCCAAGCAATTACTGAATATGAATCATTAGAATTAATAATTTTACAAGCTTCATCAAAATTAAATTTTCCAGCTTCTTTAATATTAATAGTATATCCTTCACAATTTTCACGATAAAAACACATACTGTTACCAATATAATCTTTTTGAATATAATATAATTTATTATTTTCTGATTCAATAATTTTATTATTTTTCTTTAACATAATTTTACTAAATTTAATTATAAAAATAATTCCAACAATTAATGATTGTATAAGTAATCATTAATTGTTGGAATTTAATTTAATTTAATTATAAATAACTAATAAATTTAGAAAAAATTTGTTCTAAATAAATAAAAGTTCTAAATTTAGTAATATTATTTGATGGTGGTTTAATATAATCATTAATTAAATCACTTTTTACCATAGCTAGTAATTCTAAAATATTTAATTCTAATTGAATTCTTTTTGTATCTTGTAAATTTTTAAAATTTATATCTAAAGAAATTTTCATTGATTCAATATTATGTTTTTCAGCATTAAGAAAATTATTAATAATTTTGATTTCTTCCTTTTTTTATATTGATTATAATTTATTTCATCAATACCATAACTTGCAGATTTTTCCATAATTTATAAAATTAAATATTTACCACCATTTTCACCTTTAACAACTTCTATTGTTTGTGTTTCAAACATATTTTGAATATTATGGTCAATTATCCAAATATTTTTTTCAGTAAATTTATTAATTAATAATACAAATTGTTCTTGATAATTAATAATATCTTCTTTTTTGATAAGTTCCTTACCCGTGTTAAATGCACCAGATAATTCATCAATAAAAATATGTGATATATTATTTTTAACATTTAACATATGAATTGTATAAATTAATGATAATCCTAAAAATGCTGTTTGCATACCTGAAACTAATTGAACAGGTCTATATGTTGTATAACCTGAATCAATTTCAACCATAAATAAATCACCTGTTTTATCCCAATATAATTTAAAGTTTAAATCTTTCAATAAAATATTTAAAACATTATTTAAATATTGTCGATAATATTCAAAAATTATATCTGGAAAATCATTAATTATCAATTTTTCATATGTTTGATAAATCATTAAATCTCTTTTATAAACATGCCATTTATTTATTGATTCTTCAATTTTCATATAATTAGTTTCTAATTCACTTAATTCAAATTGTAAACCATTAATTTTTGATTGAATATTTTTTATTTCAATTTTTAATGATGAAATAATAATTTCATCATTATTTTTTGAATCTATCAATTTATTATAATTTTCAAGATTTAAATTATAATTAGATAATTCTAATTTTAAATCAGCTTGTTTAGATTTTAATGTTACTAATGAATTATTATGATTGTTTATTTCAATATTTTCTTTATTGATTTCATTTAATTTTATTGTATAACCATTAAATTCATTGTTATATTCTTCTAATAATTTAAGATAATTTTGATTTTTTGAATTAATTATTTCCTTATCTGTTTCAATCAAATTATTTAAAATTTCAATATCAGAATTAATGATATTTATGTTTTTCAAACATTCTTTTAATTTTATATCTTCAATTTTAAGAATATCAGATTTTAATATATTTTCAATTTTGTTATCAATTAAAATATTTAATTCTGATAATTTTTTAATTTCAACAAATAAATTATGTAATTCTATTATTGAATGATTTTCAAAATATTTATAATTATATTTCGATAATTCCATAAATATATTATTATCAAAATTATAAATATTTTCATATTTTATTGTTTCACAAATAATAGAATATTTACCAAAATTTTCATCATTAAAATTACCTGAAAGTTTTTTATCTTTAATGAATTTATGATTATTTGTATATTCAGTAATTAATTCTTCAATTTTTTTATTGTTATTTAATTGGTCTAAATATAATTTACTTATATTTGTTTGTTCTATTTCCAATAAAGATTTTTGTTTATTAAGATTTTTTGAATGTTCTTCAAAATCATCACCAAATGGTTTACCACATTCAGAACAAACTCCAGATTTTAAATCATCAATAATTTTATCAATTTTTATTTTTATTTGATTTTTATCAAATGCTAAATTATTTGATTTAGTTTGTTCTTCAGATAATTTATTTTTTAATTTCAATAAAATATCATCAAAATAATTATTTAATTCTGTGTAATTATTATCTATGATTTGTTTTGAAGTATTAATTTTATTTTGATAAATATTAATAAAATTATCGAAATTTTCCTTTAATTTATTTGGTATTTCATCTTTTTCTAATTTTAAATTAGAAATTAAATTATTTTGTAAAGATTCTTTTTCTTCTTGAAATAATAATATTTGTTTATGTTTATTCAACAATAAATTGGTATTATCATTAATTTTTTTATCTAAAATACTTGAATCATATTTTTCAGGTTTTTCCTTGTTCCATTCAGGAATTTCAATTAATTTTTTTGTAACAAATGAATTAATTAATGATTCGTTAATTAATAATTCATTATTACATTTTTCAATTAAATTTGGTATGTTACCTAACTGAATTAATTCATCATTAGTTTTCTTAAGATTTTTTTCTAAAATTTCTAAATTATTATTTTCTTCAGATAATTCAATATTTAATTTATTTAAAATTTTTGAACCATTATTTTTATTATTAATTAAATCTAAAAAATCTTTCTTCAATTGTTCTAAATTAGAATCAGGTTTTTTAAGATTATAATTTTCTTTAATATATGGTAATCTTTCTTCTAATAATTTCAAATAATCAATACCAATATAATCTAATACCAATTGTTGTAATTTATCAGAAGATAAATTTAATAAATTTAATATTTTGAATTGATTTAATATTAAAATAGTTTGAGTAACATCACCAAACCATACTTTAATTAATTCTTCAGCTTCATCACCAGTATAAGTTTTTTCTTCATTTTTACCAAAAATAATAACTTTAATTGTTGATTTAACTTCAGAAATATAATTTTTCCAATTTATAGATGATTTATCATTATCAGAAACATTATTTTTCCATTTTCTATTTACAACTCTAGTAATGGATATTTTTGTATTATTGATAGTACATATTAATCTAGTAATAATATTATCTTGATTAATATTTTTATCATTAAAAACTAATAAATTATTTAATTTTTTCTGATTTGATTTTAAATTTTCAAATACCACACCATCAATTGTAAAACGAATCATATTAAATAATGTCGTTTTACCAATACCATTTGTTCCATTAATTTTAGTTAAACCTGGAACATCAAGATTTATTAAATTCTTTTCAACACCCATAAAACCTGTTGTTTCTATAGAATTTAATAAAATATTATAAGTTGGTTTTGCTGATATTGATAACTCAATTTGTTCAGAAAATAAAGATTTAATATTATCTAATATTTCATTTGTTAATTCTTCATCATCAATATTTTTCTTTATTATTTCAATTTGTTTGTTTAATGTTTTATCAAACAAATTAATTAATTTTTCATTACTTAATTTTAAATCATCCATATTAAAATTAAATTCTTCATCTTCAGAATCATCATTTATTAATATAGATTCATCAAATTTATTTACTGAAAATTTATCATAAGTTGTAATTATTTTATAACTACTTCCAGGATATAAATTTTCATTTATTAATTGATTTAATTCTTCTAATATTTTAACTTCAAACTTAGCATAAGTTGAAGATAATCTTAATTTAATTATTGTTTTTGTTTTACCAATTAATTTTTTTGTAAATAATTTTTTAATATCATCAATATAATTATTAACAAATTTATTTGAATTAATATCAATTTCAACATAACTCAAAAATTTTGTTAATTCAATATCTTCAGTTATAATTTCAACATTATTAATATCAGAAATTTTTAATGTATGTAATTTCAAAAATTTTTCATCAGCATAAAATATCTGTGAATTTTTTCTAATTTTAATTAATGATTTTTCACCAAAATTAACTTGATTTGTTGAACCAGGATAAACAAATTTTTTGTCATTTACAATTTTTGTCCAATTTTTATGAATATCACCAGCTAAAATTAATTTAGTGTTAAAATCATCAATATAAGGTAAATTCTTAACTTTATCTTTACGTACTGGTAATTTTGTTTCATCAATATAATCTCTTATAATATCATGAAATATTGAAATATTATATTTATTGTTATCAACATTTTCCCAATCAATATTATTACCATTACTCATACCATCTTCTAATGAATATGAAATCCAACCAATTTTATTTGAAAATTTTGAATTATAATAACCTTGTTTTTTAAGATAAGTTATTTTTGATGAATATTCTGGTGCTAATGTTTCAACAAAAGAATTAAATGAATCAAATGTATTTGTACCATTTAATATTTCATAATTTTTACGTTCAGATAATATATCATGATTACCACACATAAAAACAAATTCTTTTAATGTTGATATTTGTAAAATTTCTGATAAAAATATAAATGCTAATTTTCGTTCAATTTCATTAACAATAGCAAAATCAAATAAATCTCCAGCAAAAACAAAAATATCTGCTTTTGTTTCAATTAATTTATTTTTTATTTCATTAAAATTTGATAATATTGATACTGAATTATCATTATCCCTTAATTTAACGTGCATATCAGCACAATGTAAAATTTTTATTTCTTCCATAATATTAACTTAATTTTTAAATTAATTCCATAATATTTAATAAATATAAGAAGAAAAAGCTATCAATTTAAATTGATAGCTTTTTCTTTTTAAA
>CAZGDB010000025.1:0-19858 GCA_964524705.1 uncultured Francisellaceae bacterium | reverse complement strand
ATAACCTAATCTAAAAAATTTTGCTGTTTGGCCCGTGATATTACGCTGTTTTAAATAGGCTATTGCTTCAGGGTTTAGACGCAGATGTTTTTCATAATATTGGGTAACACGATCTAGTAATGCATCTTGTTCTGCTGTGATAGTCGGAATAGGGGCTTCGGTTTCAATCGGTAAAGGCAATAAAGCCCTTTCTGCCAAGTCTGTCACTGTTTCTACAAAGTTTTTATTATGGTAACGAGAGTAGAAATCAATAATGTCGCCATGTAGGCTACAACCAAAACAATGGTAGGTTTGTTGATCTGGATAGACAACAAAGGAAGGGGTTTTTTCTTTATGGAAAGGACAACACGCTTTCCACATAGGCCCCACCCTTTTCAAAGGCAGGACCTCTTGGATCACCGTCGCAATCTCAAGGCTATCGCGTAACTTTTCTATAAAAGAGGGCGGAAATCGCATCTTTGATCTCCAAACCTTTTTACATGGCCCCCAAACATTGCTGCACGCGCTTACTGACAACACTTAAGTCAGTACGTCCTTGCAATATTGGTTTTAATATTGCCATTACCGCGCCCATATCCTTAACGGATTTGGCACCCACAGACTCCATTGCCGTTTGAATAGCAGTTTCAATTTCTGCTTCACCCAAAGGCTCCGGCATAAATGCTTCAATGATTTTAATTTCAGCCTGTTCTTTTTCAACGAGATCATGTCTATTCGCAGTTTGAAACTGTGCAATAGACTCACGTCGTTGTTTTAGCATTTTATCTAAGATGGCCAAAATACGTGCATCATCCAGTTCCACGCGTTCATCAACTTCGACTTGCTTTAAAGAAGCCGTAATCAACCGAATCACTGATAACCGTTCTTTATCCTGAGCACGCATCGCTGTCTTAACAGCTTCTTGGATCTTAGCCTTTAATTCAGATCCTTGTGCTGTCATCACTTACCCTCTGGAGCGGTGAGTTTCAGGACGGCCGTCTTTACCTAATTTCTTACGTAAACGCTTCACAGCAGCATCAAATGCACGCTTGCGTTGTTCACAAGGTTTTACATAGAACTCACGCTTACGCAGTTCTGCTAAAACACCTGCTTTTTCTACCATACGTTTGAAACGGCGCATTGCTGCTTCAAAATTTTCATGTTCTTTGACTCGAATGCCTGGCATGCCTGTCTTCCCGCCTTAATAATAAGTTTAAAAACTAAATAATAATATATAAAAATATATAAAACCTGCCCGGCGATTAAAGCGCACTCTGCGCTAAAAGGCAAGATCAGGGTCTTATATTGTAGACTAAAGGTAGACCAGATCTACAAAAAATTGCACAATAGTCCCCTTTTATATCAATGTAGCAGTAAGTATATCGTGATAGTACTAGGGATTGAGAGTTCTTGTGATGACACAGGAATAGCCCTTTATAGCCCCGAACAAGGCCTATTAATAAGTAAGTTGGCAAGTCAAGTAGAGACGCACGCTCGCTATCAAGGCGTGGTGCCAGAGCTTGCCTCTCGGGATCATTTTTTAAAGGCCCTGCCCTTACTCGCTGCCACTTTAGAAGAAAGCCAATATGACCTAAAACAAATTAGTGCTATTGCTTATACTAATGGGCCAGGATTAATGCCTTCTTTACTCGTGGGCACTAGTATTGCTAAAAGTTTAGCCTATGCTTTGGAGATCCCTTGTATTGGGGTCCACCATTTAGAAGGGCACCTCTTATCTCCCTTGTTGGCCTTACACCCTCCAACCTTTCCCCATGTGGCTTTACTGGTGTCTGGAGGCCATACGCAACTCATTTGGGTCAAAGCATTTGGAGACTACACTTTATTAGGAGAAAGTATTGATGATGCAGTTGGGGAAGCTTTTGATAAAACCGCAAAACTTTTAGGTTTAGGTTTTTCAGGTGGTCCTGCATTAGAACGTTTAGCCGCAACGGGAGATCCCACATACTTTGATTTTCCACGCCCTTTATGCCAAACCCAAAATTTTAATTTTAGTTTTAGTGGTTTAAAAACCAGCGTCCGTCTTGCGTATGAAAAACATCAAGATGCTCGAAACATTAGCCCAGATATTGCAGCGTCTTTTACTGCGGCAGTTTGTGAAGTTTTAGGTCGCAAAGCGCTATTAGCTTTACAACATACTGGTTGTACACAATTAGTCATCAGTGGTGGAGTGAGTGCTAATAAGATGTTACGACAACATTTACAAACGCTTGCTTCCCATGAAGGCTTTGAACTTTTTTATCCACCTATGGCCTATTGTACCGATAATGGCGCCATGATTGCGCTAGCAGGTGCTCTGCACTTACAGCGCAATGATCATGATGCGAATTGGGAAATTTCTCCTCAGCCCCGCTGGGATCTTAGGACTTTGCGTACATAGGCGGTTCAGTATTCTGAATCAAGCGCACGATATTGCTACGATGTCTAATAAAGATCCAAATACTCATAATAATAATCGCAATTCTTAGAGCAGGATCCTCTACTAAGACCCAGGCATTCATTACCGTTACCAATGCGCCAATCAGTGATAATAAAGAGACACGACGAAATAACTTAAAAAGAATTAATGCTGTAATAGCAAAAGTAACACCTAACATCCAATGCCAAGCAAACAAAATACCGACATAGGTAGCAACCCCTTTCCCACCTTTGAACTGAAAATACAAAGGATACAAATGTCCAAAAAATAAACCTAACCCTGCAAAAGCCATCACTAAAGGTGGGACACCGAAAAGTTTTAAAACTAACAAAGGAATTAGCCCTTTTAAAAAATCCCCTAAAAAAGTGTAGATCCCTGCTTTTTTACCCCCTAAACGTAATACATTCGTTGCACCAGGATTTTGAGATCCTGCTAAACGCGGGTCAGGTAATCTAAAAATCCGACAAACAACTATCGCCGAAGCAATAGAACCTATAAAATAGGCCAGTAAAGTAACCAACACTAACATGGTATACATTGATCTCAACTCCTGAACAAACACATCTGACTGAGCTTATCATTGACCGCGTACAACGCCAAGGTAAGCCGCTTAGCTTTGCAGAATTTATGGAGCTCGCGCTTTATGAGCCTACCTATGGCTATTATATGGCAGCCCATCCTATTTTTGGTGCACCAGGAGATTATATCACTGCACCCACGCTTTCACCGCTATTTGGTGCTTGTATTGCAGACTTTATAGCACCACAGTTACAACAAGTCCTTTCTCCAAAAATTATAGAATTAGGTGCAGGAAATGGTGCCTTAGCTGTCAGTATCATTCAACAACTCACCCAGCTTAAGCAAACCGTTCCCTATTATATTTTAGAAATCAGCCCGGCTTTACAAAAAATACAGCAAGCTTATTTAAGCGAACGGTTAACCGAGGAACAATTCGCAAGCGTTCAATGGTTACAAACACCTCCACAAGAACCCTGGCAGGGTGTATTACTAGGCAACGAAGTCCTCGATGCCTTTTCTGTAACTGTCTTTGAAAAACGTGACGATAATACTATTGTCGAAGGGCTGATTATCGTTAAGGACCAACAATTACAATGGCACTTTGATACCCCGATTACCCCTGGTCTAACTGAAGCGGTCCAACAATTAGAACATCAATTAGGTAGAGCGTTTGCCGCGGGATATAGATCTGAAATCTGTTTGAATTTACAAACCTGGTTAAATCACTACAGTGCAACCCTGACACAAGGCGCCATACTATTTATAGATTATGGTTTTAATCAATCCACCTATTATCATCCTACCCGCACACAAGGCACGCTGATGTGCCATCAAGGTCACCGCAGCCATACGGATCCTTTGTGGCAACCAGGCAGACAAGATATTACCGCACATGTTGACTTTACAGCGGTTGCAAACTATTTAGAAACCTTAGGCTTTAACGCCCGTATTTTTTGTCCACAGGCCCATTTTTTACTAGAAATGGATATTTTAAACAAAGCCCTTCAAGACCCTAACCCAAAAGCCATAACTGCATTACAGTGTTTACTGCAACCCCATGAAATGGGTGAATTATTTAAAGTGCTCGTCTTACAAAAAAATATTTCTATTCCCTGGTCAGGCAAACAATTTCCGCTATAGCCCATAGGAATATATTATTATGAAATATCTGCCACTTGTAATTTCCACGCTCATCATGTTAGGTGCTTTATGGTTTAGTTATCGCACCTTTGCACACAAACCCATTATTTATGTGTATCAAGATGCTGGTGTTGATGAAAAAGCTTTAACGCATACTTTAGGTGCTTTAAAAAAAATTGCTGGCAAGACTTATCGGATTTCTACCCTTTCCGCACAAACCCTCGTTAAAGGGCAATGGATGTCAACGGCAAAATTATTAGTGATGCCAGGAGGCGCAGATCTGCCTTATGTCAAAAAATTACAGGGAAAAGGAAATCAACTCATACAAACATTTGTAGCAGAAGGTGGTGCTTATTTAGGGATTTGTGCAGGGTCCTATTATGGTGCATCCAAAGTCGAATTTGATAAACATGGCCCCTTAGAAGTTCTGGGTACGCGTGAACTCTCCTTTTTTCCCGGTACAGCCATCGGCCCTATTTTAGCGGCTTATGATTATCATACCAATAGTGGCGCTCGTGCTGCACAAATTGAAACCAAATTGCCAAATTTAAAAAACGTCACTGTATATTATAATGGGGGAGGATATTTTGAGAATGCGCAACAAACCCCAAACACCCAAATTATTGCCAACTATAAGAATCATCTCCCCGCAATTATTCATATTCATTATGGCAAAGGCAATGTCATCTTATCAGGCGTACATTTTGAAACTGCAGCAGAGGATTTAGAGAGAACAGACCCTCATTTAGCACCGTTAATCCCGCTACTGAATAAAGATCGGATTAAACGTCATAGATTACAGTTGGAGATTTTAAAATTATTAGGCATCTCATAATAAAGTTTGTAAAAAGCTGATACGCTTTTCTACTAAATGCTGCCCCAACGCCGGACCTTGAAAATGCTGACACTCTTCTGGGGTTAACTTTAATGCCAATAATTGCAATTGTAAGTTTTCTAATGTTTCTGCAGAAAATGGACACTGTACTCCAAAAGCAGGAGCCAGCGTCACAAATAGCATAAAAAAATCTTTCCAATGCGCATCTTGTTTAAATATATCCATGCACTGTAGGAATTCAAATACAGGTGTTGCATCTGTCCACACAACTTTCCGAGCCGCGGCTAAACTTCGCAATAATCGTATGGCAACCATCTGTGCACGTTGCGGCATTCCCATAGTGTGCGTTGCTTGTTTCAAAAATGCAATCCCTTGAAATTCCTGCTCTTTAAAAAAAACAGCCCAAGCTGCGGCTAACCGTAACTCATTAGATGTCGGTAAAGGCAAGGTATAGATATTTTTCAATTCCTGCATCACTTTTTCAGTAAACAGAGGTGCCAATTCTGGAAACAACACAGACAAAGCACCCGATTCTGCCAACACTTGCCAAAAAGCCCAAGGGGAAACCATATCATGTGCACGAGATAGTTCACGCCATACACGCTCTTTCACAAGATGTGATACTTCTTGATTCTGAACCATAGTTTGCAAAAGTTGCATTGTCGTAGGATGCACTTTAAACCCTAAAGTTTCAAAACGCGCTAAAAATCGTCCTACCCGTAACAATCGGACTGGATCTTCTACAAACGCAGCACTCACATGTCGCAACCATCGGTCTTGCAAATCTTTTTGCCCACCAAACACATCAATAATATTCCCGTGTGCATCTTCAGCCATTGCATTAATAGTTAAATCTCTACGCGCTAAATCTTGTTGTAAAGTCACACTCGTATCTGCAAAAAATGTAAACCCTTGATAGCCTCTTCCGGATTTGCGTTCTGTGCGCGCTAAGGCATATTCTTCATGGGTTTTAGGATGTAAAAAAACAGGGAAAGCCTGCCCCACTGGTTCAAAACCTTGGGCAAGCATTTCTTCAACTGTAGCCCCCACAACCACATAATCTCGTTCTGTAACATGCAATCCTAATAATTTATCTCGCACGGCACCACCAACTAAATACATCTGAATCATTCGAGGGTGCCTCGTTGATATAACACACCATGCGCCATACCTGCATGATAGGTTTTAAAAATGACATAACCAGGTGGTAACATCAAGTGAGATTGTGGTTCCGCACTTTCTATATAAAGTAAAGGATTAGCGTTTAACCACCCATGTTCTTCTAAGTCCTGCAATATGCGCGAATAATGGGCTTCATGATAAGGGGGGTCTAAAAAAATAATATCTGAGGCAATTACAGGAGTATGCTTTAACCAATGATAGACATCGTGCGCAACCAAGGCAGCCTGGTTCATCGTCTCAAAAAAAGCAATGTTTTCCTGCAAAGCATGTTGTGCCTGCAAGTCTTTTTCGACCATATACACTTTCGCAGCACCACGAGACAAAGCTTCAAAACTCAACGCGCCGCTGCCTGCAAATAAATCTAAACAAATGCTATCTGGCAAATAAAATGCCAACCATCCAAATAACGTTTCACGCAGTCGATCTGGGGTAGGACGAATAACGGTCACAGTAGGGATCTTTAAAGTCCGGCCTCGCCATTTTCCACCAATAATCCTTAAACCTTTATTCACCCTTGTGGCCCTACTAATACTTGGACCCAGTTCTGATCTGGAAAATGGTTTTTAAATGCTGCCGCTACACTTTCCGGTGTTACTTTTTTAATAGACTCCGCATAATTAAAATAATAGTTCAAAGGCAAATTATAAAAAGCTACAGGAATCATCGCTTCTAACAGCTGTTGATTACTTGCTAAATTCAAGGTTAACTCACCAATTAAACGCCGCTGTGCCTCTTCTACTTCTTTCTGGCTCGGCCCTTTTTGAAAGAATTCTTCTTTTAAATGCTGCATTTGCTGCACACTTTTAGCAGCAACTTTTGCATCTGTTTGAATAGATAACCAAAATGGCTGTGATTGTAAACCAAAACCTATAGCTGTATAAGGATTATACCCTAAACCTTGTGCCTCTCTTAACACCTGAAATAAACGTCCGTTAGTACTCCCCCCTAAAATATCATTACCGACTATTAAGGAATAATAATCATCCGTACGAATCGCCCCGGTAGATGCCAGATAAATCTGCATTTGTTGCACATTTAAGTCTTGATGTACTGTTGCGGTATTAGGCGCTTTATCCACAATAGGCAATGTTAGCACGGGTGCTTTTGCAGGCAATCCAGTAATTAAATGTTTGGCTAAAGCATCAGCTTGTCTTAAAGTGAGATCACCCACAATAACAATTTTCGCCTGATTGGCAGCATAGTGTTGTTCAAAAAAAGCTTTTACTTGATCTAACGTCACGGTCGCCATCAATTCTGGACTACCCAAAGCTCTAAAACGATAAGGGTGTTCTGGATATAATGTCTGATATACTGCTTTTTGAGCAATTTCAGAAGGATAGGCTGCAATTTGTTGGGCATCATTAATGGCAGCATTGCGTATACGAAGGAAGTCTGGTTCTAAAAATCGTGGGGCGGCTAAAATCTCACGCACAACATCCGTTGCTGCAACTAAATTTTCTGATTTTGACAAACTCGTTAAATTAATTCGCGCATAATCTTGTCTAATGCCTTTTTCATAAATCGCGCCAACTGCATCTAATTTGTCTGTAATAGCAACGAGATCTTCTGTGTTGCTAGCTTCTAGCATACGTGCCGTCAATAATGCTAAACCATCTTCTTTTTGTTGCCAAGCGTACCCAGCTGGAAATAACAAACTCACTTGCACCATAGGAATATTTGTCGTGGGCACACAATAGACTTCTGTGCCTTCCGTCGTCGTCCAACGATGAATTCTAAATCCAAACTGAGCGCTCTCACTATAACGTACTGTATCTAAATTTAACGGAGAGGCAGAAAACCACGCGGGGGTATGTGGCACCAACGCCCACCAAGCTCCCACCCCTACACATATACTTAAGGTGCCAGTAACTATTAGCTTTTTATGGAAAGAAAAAAAGGAAGTACATTTTTGTACCCCTGCAACAAAGAAGCTGTTCATGAGGCCTCCTGAGGTGTAACGTTAATACAGATGACCTGTTTTAATGATAAATGTTTTTGAAAGGCGTCTTTTAAAGCATCCAGTCGCATTGCCTCAACCTTTTCAAAACCCGTCTGATAGGTTTGCCAACCCAGACCAATAGTCTCTAAATACCCTAAAGTTTGTATTTGATTACTCAGCGAATCAGAAGCATAAACTTTACCAGAAACCCAGCCCATTTTTAAATTTGCTAAGGCCGCATCCGTCGGAGTTGTCTGTGCGAGCGTATCCCATGCTTTTTCAAAAGCAGTTGCTAATTGCGCCATACTCACTCCAGGAGCAGGAGACAAATCAACAACAAAAAGTGCATGTCCTTTTTGATAAAAATTATACTCTACAGAAATATCTGCAGCCACCTTTTGTTCTCGCACTAATTGATTATAAAGGGGATAATTTTTCCCCCCTAACCAGGCTGAAACAAGCCCTAAAGCATACGCACTATCTTGATTCACTCCTAAAGAAGGCACTCTAAAGGCATACACCAACTTAGGCGCCTTAACCGGCAATTCCATCTGTAAATCTTGTCGTGCCACGCCAACCAGCTGATCTGACACTTCTTTACGCACTTGCGGTTTTGTCGCCGGCAATACCCCAAATTTTTTCTCTAATTTTGCAACGACAACTTTAGGGTCAACATCTCCCCCAACTGTAATAACCATATTCTGCGGCGCATACCAAGTTTGATACCAACTTTGTGCATCTTGCATGGTCATCTGATCTAAGTCTTCCATCCATCCTATAATAGGATTTCCATAAGGCCCCTGCATAAATGCGATAGCATTTAACTGTTCCATCAGTTTACCTAAAGGGTGATCATCCGTACGCATACGACGCTCTTCTTTCACCACTTTCATTTCTTTTTGAAAGGCCTCAGGCTGAAAGTCTATATGCTGCATACGATCTACTTCAAAGTCTAAAATCGTATCAAAACTCTCTTTGGGGACAAAACTATAATAACTGGTAACATCTTGAGACGTAAAAGCGTTATACGTACCGCCTTGATCTAAAATCAATGACTCATATGCCCCCTTGGGGTGTGTCTTGGTTCCATGAAACAACATATGTTCCAAGACATGGGATAAACCGGTATTTGGGCGTAACTCCTTACTAGAGCCCACCGTATACCACAATTGTGTTAAGACAACGGGGGCACGATGATCTTCTTGTACTAACACTTTAATGCCATTCGATAAAGTAAAAGAGTGAGTTTGAGTACTTTCTTTACACGAGCCTGGCGTTGCATATAGCAACAGACTCAGAAAGGTCGCAGTATACTTTAACATGCAGTGGCTTCCTTACGCATTTCACGGTCCCTGGCCCCATGGTACAATAGTTCCTTTTCTAGCACCAGAATATGCACATGTTTGACTTTTTTACTAAAAAAAATCGTACGCTTGCCACTGAAGCCGCCACACCGACTACCACTCCTCCTTTATCTTGGGGTGCACGATTAAAAGCAGGCCTACAAAAAACACGTCACGCCTTTACAGATCGCTTTTCTTTTTTAAAAAAAGCAGCCCGTTTAGATCCTACGACACTCAAGGAGTTAGAAAAAGAACTAATTTGTGCAGATCTCGGCGTTAGCACCACCCAATCCGTATTGGCCCAATTACAACAAAATTTAAAACAAGCACCTGATGGCAACCCTTTAACACTGTTAAAAACTACTTTACAAAATCTAATTGCCCCCTACCAAGCAAGCCCTCTGACCGCACAAGCAACTCCGTATGTATTATTATTTGTAGGCGTCAATGGTGCTGGCAAAACAACAACCATTGGAAAACTGGGTGCACAACTTAAAGCTCAAGGCCATTCTGTACTCTTAGCCGCAGGAGACACTTTCAGAGCCGCAGCGGTTTCTCAATTACAAGCTTGGGGCGAACGTATCGACGTACCTTGTATTGCGCATGCAACTGGAGCAGATAGTGCGGCAGTCCTCTTTGATGCCTACACCTCCGCTAAAGCTAAAAATATTAATTTTGTGCTAGCAGACACAGCAGGCCGTCTCCACAATAAAACCCACCTGATGGAAGAGCTCAAAAAAATCGTTCGTATCTTACAAAAACAAGACCCCACCGCCCCACATGAAATTATGCTTATCCTAGATGCCAATACCGGGCAAAATGGCTTACAACAAGCTAAAGTGTTTTCAGATACGATCCCAATCTCAAGCCTATCCATTACCAAACTCGATGGCACCGCTAAAGGTGGCATCCTTTTTGCCATCGCACAACAACTCAAATTGCCTATTCGCTATATTGGGGTGGGAGAACAAGTAGAAGACCTACAAAACTTTAATCCTGAACAATTTGTAAACGCATTATTTGAAGAGGAACTCCCTGCATGCTAAAAAACCTACCCTTAGGGCCAACACTGTTAATCGCAGGAACTGCGATCGGCGGCGGTATGCTTGCCCTGCCCTTAAGTGCCTTAGAAATTGGTTTTTTACCCTCCATTAGTGCATTTTTTATTACTTGGTTCTTTATGACTCTCTCAGCAGCCTACCTACTACAAGCCTGCTTACGTGCCCCGAATGATGCAGACCTCTTTACCCTGGCCCACCTGACCTTAGGCAATCTCGGAAAATGGATCACCACCGGTGCCTATTTTTCCCTATTATACACCCTCATCTGTGCCTATATTTTAGGCCTCAGTGAATGGGCCTCTGCGCTATTTGAACACTGGTTTAATATTTACTGTGATAAATCTGTATTATTTGTACTCATCACCACACTAGCCTGGGGATGGTTAGCACTTGGGACTAAAGGTGTAGATTATGTGAATCGCTTCTTTATGATTCTGCTCTGTCTCTCTTATGCACTACTCTTAGGACATGCAACCCCACATCTTGAACCCAAGCATTGGGAACTCCTACCGAGCACCCTCAACTACAGTAATTTTTTTGCCATTTTACCTTTACTCACTACCGCATTTGGTTTTGGCATTGTCATCCCTTTGCTCTGTAAGATGGTCCATAAAAACCAGGCGCGTTTAAAAACGGCACTCTTCTGTGGCAGCTGCTTTGTTTTAATAGTCTATATCTTATGGCAATCCCTCATGTTCGGGCTGCTACCAATTAGTGATACAACTGCTTTACTAGCATTTACGAACTCCCCACATCCTACTGAAAAAATTAGTCAGCTCTTAGTCCAAGGCCCCTATAGCCCGTTTTTGGCAATAGCCTTCCAATCACTTGCCTTCTCTGCATTAATTACTTCTTTCTTAGGCGTTAGCATCAGCTTGGCACATTTTCTAAAAGATGCGCTTCCTGTACGCTTACATCGCAACTCTCCTGCTGGCCTTGGTCTTTTCACCATGGCACCCGCATTACTCGTTATTCTATTTATCCCCTATAGCTTTTTATTTTTTGTGAGTTTTGCAGGTTTATTTGTGGCCATTTTATTAGGCATATTGCCGGTACTCTTTGCTCAACGCAGTCCCAAACAACCAAATAGCTTTACGGTCCCTGGGGGCAAGATAATCCAATGGTTTACTTTAATCTTTTTTGTCAGTGTGATCTGCATTGAACTCTATACGCTGTGGCTTGCAAAATGACCACATTTGCCCCGAACTACCTGGAAGGAAAATTTGCCTTCCGGGTCAAACAAGCGTGCCATCAAACAGACCCTTTGCTCCGCGCCCTTAAAGTATCCGCCTGCCCTATCCTACATATTATTGATGCCATGGGGGGATTTGGATACGATGCTTTTTTATGTGCCAGCCAAGGGCATCATGTGCATTCCTATGAAAAACATCCTGAAATCTATGCCTGCCTGAAAACAGCACATGATCATATTCAAGCACAAGGGCTCGCATTAAATTGGCAGATCAGTGAAGGAGATGCCGCAACACAGCTGGCCCCCAATAGCGCTGATGTCGTCTATTTAGATCCTATGTTTCCAGGAAAGAAAAAAGCACTCCCTAAAAAAGGCATGGCACTCATTCAAACCTTAGCTCCTATCGAACCAGATTCACTACCGTTATTAGAAGCAGCATTACAAGCCGCCAGGTATAAAGTGGTTGTTAAACGCCCCCGTACCGGCCCCTATTATGCTGAAAAAAAACCTACCTATAGCTTAAGCTATCAAGCTATCCGCTATGATATTTATGCTACGAAAATCTAGCCTGCGCAATTACCCACCAAGAGACCTTTCGCGCGCCTGCCAGATATGCAGCTTCCGTTAAACTCGCTAAAGTTGCACCTGTGGTACACACATCATCACATAAAACAATATATTTTCCGGCCACACAATCACGCATCTTAAATGCACCCCGTACATTTTGAGCACGCTCACGTGCATTTAATAAACGTTGCGGCAAAGTGTCTATCTGACACTCAGCAGCAACTGCAACAGGGATGTCTAAACGCTTGCCCACATACCGTGTAAAACCAAAAATCTGGTTATATCCTCGTTCCCGTAACTTATGCCGAGCTAAGGGCATGGGGACAAGCAAATCTGGTTTATCTTTTAAGACTTCAAAGAATAAAGCCTCTATCCACAACTGTCCTAATAAAGTGCCATATCCCAATTTTCCAAAAAACTTTAACTGGTGGATACTTTCTCGAATTTTCCCCTCAAACACAAAAGGCGCTAAAATCCGATGCACTCCTAGGGCGTCTAAAGCGCTACAATCACAATCCAACCGCGCACACCGAATACAGCCTTGTAAATTTCTGGATAAGTCTCTCCAACATAAATCACACACCGGTCTTTCTTTTAAGTTTTCCTTCTGACACAACAAGCACTGCGGTGCACATAAAAACCGTATACTTTTTGTGATACACTGCTGCCATAAATAGGTAAAATCCCAAACCAATGTCACAACCCCTGACCCACAAGTTAAGCACGCACTTTAATAAAGTGCTGCCAAAATATGCACGCTATAATAGCGTATTTTCAGAAATTGGTCGTAGATTACTGGTACGTTGTGAAGATCTAACCTTAGCTCCAAAAAAAATTTTAGATCTGGGTTATGGATTAGGCACAGACACCCACGCCTTACAAACCCGTTTTCCAAATGCAGCTATTTATGGGTTAGATCTAGCCTGGCACCTCCCCCATAAACACCCTTTGCTGGCTTGTGGAGATGCGCATGCTCTGCCATTTCAAAACAACAGTATCGATCTCATTTTTATCAATGGCCCTCTGTACTGGAGTCATTCTCCTCAAACAATACTCCAAGAATGCCATCGTGTCCTTAGCCCTAATGGCAGTTTGCTCTTTACTGCACTGGGCCCAGACACTTTTATAGAATTGGGAAATAGTTTAGATCCGATACCTTTACATGATTTACATCTTTATGGAGATTGGTTGGTAAATAGTGCATTTTTATCGCCCGTGATGGATCGTGAAAACCTCCAACTCACCTACCCAAACCCTTGGGCTCAAAAACGAGAAAGCTATGCTTTTGGGTTACATTTTTTCACCCCTGAAACTGCCTATACCCCACAAACAACACTGAGCCTAGAACTACTATATGGATATGCGGTTAAACCTGCAAGCATCCATCAACATGCGATTCAGTGGCAAGATACTTAATGTTCGCTGTTCACGAACAGCGAACGCTGCTCCCTTAAAAACAAAAAAGGGCTCACGCCCTCTCTGTTGTCACTCCAACCTTAATCGACGTACTGCAAAAGAATACATCCATCACGTTTATAAGCATGACCTTCCCACCATCCTGCAATCCATGCCATCCGTTTCTCACTTAAGGTCGTAAATGGACAAACGGCTGTTGTACGTCCCCGTACTCCTGCGCGCACCCCTAAATGGTGTGCATGCGTTCTACCATCTCTTTTTTTAGTCTTCATCTTGGCTCCTTTTTTATGTATGCCTTTAGATCTGACTAATAAAAACGCCAAAAGTTTATTTAAAAAGCTGTCGGTTGCAGATATAAATACGAAAAAAGAATAAAAGGTATTACACTCGTACCCCATACCCAACCCATTTGCCGCTTTAACCAAAAATAAACACCTGCTGCGAACAAAACACCTAAGGGACCTGGTAGCGAAAAACTGGTCGTACACAAGAAATTACAGGATACCGACCAAAAACTTTTCAACAAGTAGCTATGGTTCAATACTATTACCCCTACAACCTCTATCCCTAAAAAGATGAGATACACGGGTATAAATAAGTTGTTAAACTTATGAAATGCTGATTGCATCGTCATTGATCGCTCCTAAATTTAATATTTTTGCCCCTTAAGCATAGAAGAACTCTCTACCCCACACAATTTAAGTCTTTAGTGTAAATTATTTAACTAACAACAATTGCGACGCCTCGCTATCCCAGATATACTGCAAATATAAGGGCTGATGGAGAAAAATAGATGTTTGCTAATATTCGAGATCTCTGTCTAGCCCAATGCGCTGTTGGTATCAACTTTGTACTCGCCAAATACCTTATTGATAATATGCCGGCCTCTGTTTATATGAGCTACCGCTTTTTATTAGCAGGGTTATTTTTAGGCGCATGGCTACTCATCAAAAAAATCCCTTTAAAAGACCCTCAGCATCCTAAACTCACCCAGCAAGATAAATATGCCCTCATCGCACAAGCACTTACGGCAGGCATTTTATTTAATTACTTAGCCACAACCGGAATGGTCTATACCACCGCGACCTCTGCCGGCATTATTGCTAGTAGTTTACCAGTAGTGGTCATTGGTTTTTCTTGCTGGTTACTCAAAGAAAAATTACGAGGATATCAAGCTTGCGCAGTACTTTTAGCCATGCTGAGCATGTTAATTCTCAATTTAGATAATGTGTCTGAACCAATGAATGCTCAAGGTTCCCTCTGGGGTGATTTTTTAGTCTTTCTTGCTATGATCCCAGAAGCCCTCTACATCATTATCTCTAAAAAACTACAAGGACGCGTCACGGCACTGGGTGCGGCTTTTTTTGCAAATGCCTTAAGCGCCCTTTTATCTCCCCTACTTTGGTTTACAGAACCGAGCAGTACACTAATGGATTGGAATGTTGCACCTGCCTTTTGGTGGGCGCTCACTGGGAGCGCTGCCTGCAGCGTAATTTTTTATTGGCTATGGATGCGCGGCCTAACACAAACCAGCGCAAATACTGCTGCAGCCTTTGGCGCAGTCATGCCGATTGCTGCCTCTATAACTGCAGTCTTCTTTTTAGGCGAACATTTTGGCATGTATGAAGCTATAGCGCTCGTACTCGTACTAGGCTCCCTATTTGTAGCCATTCGTCCCTGGCAACAAACTCCCGTTAAATTAACGATTGATGAAGAGACGCTCTAAATAAATTTGTTTATCTTGCGTATTTTTACCCGATAATACAAAACCATGAAGCTGCCCTTGCGCATCCAGATATTCACCCACCCACCCTTCATTAACTTCTTGCACCTTCCATTGTCCTACAACATCCGTAGCTGGGGCAAAACAACATAAGGGGAAACTCGGTGTCTTCACGACCACAGGAAATACATTAAGAACAAACGCTGTAGGATTCCCGACTACGTTTTGAACTAAAGCACGTGCTTGAGACAAAATAGGGGCAATATAAGGCATCCAACCATATCCACGCACTTCTGCACAATCCCCTAATGCATACACATTGGGGACACTAGTTTGTAAATGTTGATTTACCAAAATACCTTTTGCGGTATCTAGTTGGCCTTTTACCAATTCAATATTAGGTGCAGCACCAATTGCCACGACTGTACACGCTTTTGGCGCCCAAGCGGGATGCTCCATAGGATTTTGTATCCCTAAATGCCACGTTACACCGTGTGCTGCCATTGCCGCTTGTAAAGCAGCGCCAATTTCTGATGGTAAAAATCGTGCTAAAGGATGTTTGTCCAGCCCAAATACGGTCACTGGATGTCCGCCAGTTTGTAAATCATGTGCAAATTCACACCCTACTAACCCAGACCCAATAATATTCACTGGCATCCCAGGCGTAAGCGCTGCACGCAAGGCTGCATAGCTTTCACGAGAATAGGGATAAAATGCATCCGTCGCCTCAGGTAGCACAAGAGGACTGCTACCCATTGCTAAAATTAAAGTTGTATAACTAAAAGTTTCCCCAGAAGCCACAGTCACCGTATTCGCAGCAGTATCAATAGCTGTCACTACAGTATGTGTCATCACGGGTCCCTTAATCTGAGCAGACATTCCTTCTGCTTTGCCTAACATTAAGGTCTCAGGGCTTTTTTGATGTGCAACAGCAGTAGATAACAATGGCTTAGAATAAAAGGCGCCATCTTCAGCTGTGATCAGCCGTATAGAAGCCTCTGATTGAAGCTTGCGCCACTCTCTGGCAACACTATAACCGGCTAATCCACTTCCTATCACAATAACATCGCTATGCATTTTACGCCCTATATGCTAAAACCCTGCATTGTGGACCACTTTCAAGAGACGAGCAATTGTGTACGCACATGAGTTAGTAAGACAGCACAAACTATATGCCTATATTGCCCTTGCACGCATGGACAAACCTGTGGGCTATGCCCTGCTGTTATGGCCAACCCTAACAGCCTTATGGTTGGCCTTTGAAGGCACGCCCCCTGTATTATGGTTAGGCGTATATGGGTTGGGTGTCATCTTAATGCGTCAAGCTGGCTGCATTATGAATGACCTTGCAGATCATAACTTTGATGGTGCAGTCCAACGTACCCAACATCGACCATTAGTAACACAAGCGCTCACCCGCAGCCAAGCTTTTTACTTTTTAGGACTACATCTTCTTTGCGCTGCAGGACTCTTAGCGCTTTGTCCACTGCATACCTGGCCTTGGGGTTTTTTAGCACTGAGTTTGGCGATCCTCTATCCTTTTACCAAACGTTTTTTTGCAATCCCTCAGTTTTTTTTAGGTTTAGCTTTTAGTGCTGGGATCCCAATGGCATTTAGTACCGCACAAAATACGGTACCTTATATTGCGTGGATATTAGTGGCGAGCACCCTGGTGTATGCACTGGCTTATGATGCCTGGTATGCCATGGTGGATGCGCCTGATGATGAAAAACTCTCTATTCACTCTGTCGCGCTTTTATTTAAACAACATACACCGCGGTTCATTCAAGGCATGCAAATACTCATGTTATTAGGCTATGCAGAAATAGGAAGAACAGCACACTTTAGCTGGCCCTACTGGAGTTTTTGGGGACTCACTATAGGGCTCATTATCTTTCAACATCTACGCTATAAAAAGGAATATTTTAAAGCATTTTTACACTGCCAATGGCTGAGTTTTAGCTTATTTTTGGGCACACTGCTGCAATACAGTCTCTACCCCATGCATTAAACTAAAATACTGCTCTGCCAAGGGCCCTGACAGGGTTGTCCCCATCAAATCTAAGGTATGCACCCGTACCACTGTCGGAGCTAAGGTCTTTTGCCAATGCGCTGGATATTCTGGCTCTTGTAAAAAACAATCGACTTTCCCAGCTTGCACAGTTTTTTGTAATGTTGCCAATGTTTGAGGAGGAGGCGGCATTTCCTCATGAATTACCAACGGGGTAATCGCATTGAGGTTATAAGCCTTTTCTAAATATTGTAAACTGTCATGATAACTCCACAGTTTTAACTTTCTAGACAAATTCTTTTTCAAATCTTTATCTAACGTCTCTAAACGTTGTACGAGATCTAAATAATTATGCTGCAATAACGCCGTATGTTCTGGATACACTGCTAAAAAACGTGCTAACAACTGTTGGCTGATTAGCATCATTTTTTTAGGATCTAACCACACATGCGGATCTGCCTGTAGCCCTTGTGTTGCTTCATGGACATGTAAATGACGAGATTCTAAAAGCCCTAACTTAGGGGTCTCTAAAACGGTATATACTTTTTCTGCTGGCAACGCTTTAATGACTGGCACCAAATGAGATTCTAATGCTGGCCCCATCCATACCACATAAGTTGCTTTACTAAGTAATACTCTATCCTGAGGTGTTAAACTAAGTTGATGGGCAGACGCAGCCTGCTTCAATAATACCTCAGGCTCTGCAACCCCCACTAGCAATGCCGCTGCAATACTGGCAATAGGCGGAATCGTCACGACCACTACCGGGGGCTGCGCAAATGTAATTCCTGCATAAAAACTTAAAATTATCGCTATATATCGTAATAAACGCATTCTGTGCCCTTAAAAGCATGATAAAATGAAGACCGACTGCACATAATCATTGAGCCGTATGTCAACGACCTTAATACAACTCAACCAAGTGGAATTTCAGCAAGGCAACACTAGTATCCTTGACCCCATCGACATGAGTATACACCCAGAAGAAATTCTCACGCTAGTCGGCCCCAATGGTGCGGGGAAGTCCACGCTTTTAAAAATTATCTTAGGGTTATTAACCCCAACTAAAGGCACACGAACTTTAGCCCCCAATACCCATTTTGGGTATGTCCCACAAAGGTTTCATGTAGAGAACACCTTGCCTTTATCTGTAGGACATTTTTTAAAATTACAGTTAACCACAGAAGACACATCTATTTTAGAACGCTTACATATTACTAAGCTCCAAGCTCGTCCCTTGCATACCTTATCTGGTGGAGAGCTGCAACGTGTCTTACTAGCACGCGCATTATTACGCAATCCAACCGTGCTCGTATTAGATGAACTCAACCAAGGCATTGATTGGGCGAGTCAAGAAGAGCTCTATGCTGTTTTAGCAGAAGTACGACAACATACCGGTTGTGCTATGGTGTTGGTCTCACATGATCCTTTTTGGGTCATGGCAGGCACCGATAGGGTAGTGTGTTTAAATCGTCATATCTGTTGCCAAGGCACTCCTAAAGATATTAGCCAACATGCAACTTTCCAGGCCATCTTCCCCAGCCGCAGCCATCCCAGTTTGGCATGGTATGACCATCATCATGATCATAAACACGATTGGCATGGCAATATTACTCCTGGAGAAAAATCATGATGCTATGGCCTGATTTTATGTGGCAAGCCCTGTTTGCAGGAATTGGTATTGCCTTACTCTCAGGCCCCTTAGGAGCCTTTGTCGTATGGCGGCGTATGGCCTATTTTGGAGATACACTCGCACATGCAGGATTAGTGGGGATTGTTGTCGCCTTAGTCAGTGGTTTTGCACCACTATGGGGTGCATTAGGGGTGGCTGTTGGGTTAGCAATTTTATTAACCTACTTACAACAACTCAAAAGTTTAGCCTCGGATACCTTACTGGGAATATTGGCACATATTTCTTTAGCCATTGGTTTGCTCTTAAGTATTAAATTTGGACTCAGCAAAATAGATCTCTTAGGTTTACTCTACGGAGATTTACTAGCAATAGAACCGTATGAGGTGGTGCTGATCTGGGGGCTAGTATTAGGACTTGGACTCTTTTTAAAATGTTGCTGGTCTTCGCTGTTATTAATGACACTACATTCAGATCTTGCAGCAGCAGAAGGTATTAAAATTTTTCGTTTACAATTAGCTTTTGCAATTGTTTTTGCGAGCATTGTCGCTATTAGTATTAAATTAGCCGGGGTATTACTGACTACAGGCTTATTAATTATCCCTGCAGCAGCCAGTCGGTTTTGGGCTAATTCGCCCTTACAATTTATTATCCTTACCACCAGCATTGCACTTATCAGTATGGTTGCCGGATTACAATGGGCCTTTGCTAGTAATGTATCCTTAGGACCCATGATTATTTTAAGTGCAGGATTGTGTTTTGTAGGCTCTTTAGTAGGCATGAAACTCAAAGCGCTCATCACACCTTTCCTCTATACTGAGATATAGATTCAGGCACATCAGGCGCCTCAGATTTTTTAGAGATGGGACCCGGCACAACCATGG
>CAZGDB010000024.1:0-20450 GCA_964524705.1 uncultured Francisellaceae bacterium | reverse complement strand
TGATACTGTTTTTGTTGTGCCAGGGCGTCTAATGGTTTACCCGCTGCAAAATCAAGCAACTCAGCAGCTAAGTCTTTCCCCTCTACCCTTGCTGCCACATAAGCCAACGCAGCCTCAGTGGTCGGGCGTGGTAAACGCAAGGTCTGGCATCTACTTTTAAGAGTAGGTAATAAAAAATCTGGACGCGTACTACAGAACACAAAATGCGTCGGTGTGGGGGGCTGCTCTACGACTTTTAAAAGTGCATTTTGTACCGCTTCATTTAAAGGTACTGTGCTTTCAAAGTATACCACCCACGCCCCTTTACCTTCGGTGGCCCGCGTGGATAAACGATGTTGTAAGTCCCTCACCCAGACTAATAAATCATCGACTTCAGGATGAATCACATTCAATGTACTACCTGACAATAAAGGAACCATAAAATCTGCCCAATACGCTAACTCTTCTGCACAATGACCTTGCACTGCCCAATGCCCACCCAAATGCCCAGCTTGCGCAAGTGCTGCAAAACGTTGCCCTATCGGCGCTAACCAAGGTAAATCAAACAAGTCCATATTGTTTTTCCAAAAAGCCTACTAACTGTTCTTGGATCTCAGGAATACTTCTACTGGCATCAATCAGTTTAATGCGTGCAGGATCTTTCTGGGCACGTTTATGATACGCCTTTTGTACGCTCTCAAAAAATTCTATTTTTTCTTGTTCAATACGATCTAAAGTACGACCCCGTTCTGTCATACGAGCCTGTGTTATCTCTAAAGGGGCATCTAACAAAAAAGTTAAATGGGGACTTAAAAGATGCGACCACGCCTCCACCATAGCGATCCGTGAAAAATCAATTCCTCGACCACCGCCTTGATAGGCATAACTAGCATCTACATAGCGATCTGAAATCACCGTAACCCCTTTTGCCAATGCCGGCATAATTACCGTCCTGACATGTTCTATTCTGGCAGCAAACATTAACAGCAATTCTGCATCTGGCGTAATAGGACCTAGTTCATTACTGAGTAATACCTGCCTTAAAGCCTCCCCTAAACGGCTACCCCCTGGCTCACGCGTGACATAAACAGGTATATTTTTAGTTGTAAAATACTCTTTTAAAAATGCCAAATGTGTACTTTTACCAACTCCTTCTCCACCCTCTAATGTAATAAAAAATCCTTGTCGCATCATCATTGCAAAGGCACTCCTGTTCCGGTAGCTAATGGAGGGGTCGGTAAAACCGTTACAGGTACCGAAGCGGCTTGTACGGCTTTAATATTGTTTTGATGCGCTTTATAGTTAATCGCAAATATATGCCCTTTTAAACCATCTGCCACAAAATAAAAATACGGTGTAGACAAAGGAGTCATCGCTGCCAATAAAGCCGTTTCACTCACAAAAGCAATCGGAGTAGGCGGTAATCCACCATGGGTATAGGTATTATAGGCTGAGGGGCTTTGTAGTTCTTTTTTAGAAAGTGACCCTTTGAAATTTTTCACAGCATAACGCACCGTAGGATCTGCCTGCAATCGCATCCTCGCCTTCAAACGGTTATGAAATACCCCTGAAACCAACGGTCGCTCTTCCAATAAAGCGGTTTCTTTTTCAATAATGGACGCTAAAATCACCGCTTCTTGTGGGTTCTTTAAAGTCAACCTCGCCGTGCGGCGCTCCCACATAGCATTTAATTTATTTTGTAATAAGGTATGTGATTTTTTCAACAGTACCATCACGGACGTATCTTTAGCTAAAAAATAAGTATCTGGCCAAAAAGCCCCTTCTAAAGTTTGATGCGGCAACTCTAAAGCTGTAATTAACGCCGCTTCATCTTCTAAACGGGAGGTTTCATTTAAAAATTGTGATTGTACTAAAGCTGCCTTTAAATCTGCCCAATGCCATCCTTCTAAGATGGTAAAGGCGTGCAACACTTGTTTTCCTGATACTAATAAAGTTAAGAGATCTGCCGCTGTCGATCCTTTGGATAA
This sequence comes from uncultured Francisellaceae bacterium, assembly GCA_964524705.1. Lineage (GTDB taxonomy): Bacteria > Pseudomonadota > Gammaproteobacteria > Berkiellales > Berkiellaceae > CAZGDB01. Next base: position 18,483 of record CAZGDB010000024.1, on the reverse strand, counting down.
ATTATACTCGCCAGCACGTAAAGCTGCAGCCTTACCCTGTGCATGTGCCATATATCTAAAAAACAAAGGATGCGGCAATAAATTTTGCGCATGTAAAGACTGACTAAAATTGGCTAAGGAATCCCCCATGCGCAACTCTATCAGTCGATCTGAATTCACTAAAGGACGGGTATAAAAATCATAGGTCAGGACTGCGCCTAAATTCAGCGCGAACACTCCGATAAAAACAATAATAACTGCAAACCACGAGAGTTTTGCTTGTGCTTCTTCCATGAAACATATCCTTGCCTTAGTAAAGTCAACCAACTTGTTTAAAAATCAAGGAACCGTTTGTACCACCAAAACCAAAAGAGTTAGACATTACTGCATTTAAAGCCACGGCCCTGGCCTTATTCGGAACATAATCCAAGTCACACCCTTCTTCAGGATTTTCTAAATTAATAGTCGGAGGGACCATTTGGTGTTGTAACGCCAACACACAAATTAAAGCTTCTACCGCACCCGCAGCCCCTAATAAATGCCCCATCATAGATTTGGTAGAACTCATTAATAACTTATGCGCATGCGCCCCAAAAGCTTCTTTCACCGCATTAGACTCAGCTAAATCACCCGCTGGCGTAGAAGTTCCATGCGCATTAATGTACTGAATATCTTCAGGTGTACAACCTGCATCTTTCAATGCTGCTTGCATCGCGGACACTGCACCTTCTCCAGAAGGCTTGGTAATATGATAGGCATCTCCACTCATTCCAAAGCCTACCAACTCTGCATAAATATGTGCACCACGTGCCACAGCATGTTCATAAGACTCTAAAACCAAGGTTCCTGCGCCATCACCTAAGATAAACCCATCACGATCTTTATCCCAAGGACGTGAAGCTGCTTCAGGATCATCATTACGACCAGACAGTGCTTTAGCCGCCGCAAAACCTGCCATCCCTAACAACGTGCTGGCTTTTTCAGCACCACCTGCAACAATCACATCTGCATCACCAGAACGAATCAAACGTTGTGCTAACCCAATGGCATGTGCACCTGTAGTACACGCTGTTGCCACTGCTAAATTCAATCCTTTTAATCCATACGCGATAGAAATATAACCTGCAATCATGTTAATAATGGTGCTAGGAATAAAGAATGGCGACACACGACGTGCCCCTTGTTCCATCATTACAATTTTTGTAGCCTCAATGGTTTCTAAACCACCAATACCAGAACCAAAAATAACACCATAGCGACTAGGATTTTCAGGATTTTTAGGAATTCCGGCATTTTCCAACGCTTGCATGGCACTGGCAACACCGTACTGAATAAAAGGATCCATCTTGCGTGCTTCTTTGACTTCAATCCCATATTGCGTAGGATCAAAATCTCGCACAAGCCCTGCAATACGCACCGATAACCCAGAGGTATCAAAAGTATCAATCAACCGCACTCCGCTTTTCCCTTGCCGCAAAGACTGCCACAAGGTTTCAACGGAATTTCCCAATGGACTAATAACGCCTAATCCAGTGACTACTACTCTACGTGCGGATGACATGATAATTACTACCTATCTAAATTACGCTTTGATGTGTTGTTGTAAGTGCTCAACAGCCGCTCTTACAGTGGTCATTTTTTCAGAGACTTCATCAGGAATATTGTCGATATCGAATTCATCTTCTAAAGCTAATACTAACTCTACTAAATCTAGAGAGTCTGCACCTAAATCGTCCACAAATTTGGAGTCAATTTTGACCTTTTCACGGTCTACACCCAAACGTTCCACTACAATATCAATCACGCGTTGTTCAATAGTACTCATTTTTATATCCTTCCAACTGCTTAGTTAATGATCTCACCAGCACAAGATCCTAACAAATTTTCCCCTTAAAGGGAATATTTGTAAGTTATCTAGTTATTTAACTTTATGACATATACATCCCGCCATTTACCGGTACAGTTGCACCTGTAATATAGCCTGCATCTTCGCTCACCAAAAACGCCACCGCCGCTGCAATCTCTTCAGGCTGCCCTAAACGCTGACAAGGAATTTTTTCTAATAACTTGGCACGCTCAGCTTCCGGCAATACCTTCGTCATGTCTGTTTCAATAAACCCTGGAGTAATAACATTCACAGTCACCCCACGAGAACCTAATTCTTGTGCCAAAGACTTACTTAAGCCAATCACCCCAGCCTTACTAGCTGCATAATTAGCCTGCCCTGGGTTACCACTAGATGCCACTACAGAGGCTATATTCACAATACGACCAAAACGTTGTCTTAACATAGATCTGGCAGCAAGCTTACTGAGTAAAAACACAGCACGTAAATTCGTATCAATGACTGCACTCCAGTCTTCTAACTTCATACGTAAGATCAAATTGTCTTTCGTGATTCCCGCATTGTTCACCAAGATAGCAATAGGACCATGGGTCTTTTCAATCTCTTCAAATACTGCAGTACACGCATCCATATCACAGACATTTAAAACCTGTCCGACACCACGCCCCTCTAGAGCAGCAGTAATTGCAGCAGCCCCCGCTTCTGTAGTCGCCGTACCCACCACAAAATAATCCTGTGATAAACGTGCTGCAATCGCAGCCCCAATCCCACGGCTCGCACCCGTTACTAACGCTATTTTTTTATTATTCATGATGTTGCCAACTCCTTGAGTTCTGAAGGGGAATTAATAGAACAAATCGACACCTCTGGTGCAATACGACGCACCAAGCCTGTTAAAACTTTACCAGGGCCACATTCTACAAAACGCGTCACACCAGAGGCCACCATCGTTTGTACCATCTGTACAAAAGGCACAGGCTCTACTAACTGAGCTAATAACGCAGCATGGATATCGGTGCGTTCTACATTGTGGACAATGGTATATTTGGGCATAGCTATAGGTTGTGCTGCTAAAGCAGGACCAAACACCGCTTGTGCTGGCTGCATTAACGCAGAATGCGCAGGCACACTCACTGGTAATAAAATAGTACGTTTAGCACCTAAGGCTTTACAAGCTTCCATAGCGTTTTGAACACCTTGCGTGTGACCTGAAATCACTATCTGATCTAAGCCATTAAAATTTGCAGGTTTAACCCACGCTTCTTGAGTACACACTTGCTCACAAGCTTCTATCACTTGCGTCGCAGATAATCCTAAAATCGCAGCCATCGCCCCTGTACCTTCTGGCACAGCTGCTTGCATCGCTAAGCCACGCTGATACACCAACTTGACAGCAGCCACCACATCTAAGGAACCTGCTGCTACTAGCGCACTATACTCCCCTAAACTATGCCCAGCCATAGCCACAATTTCTGGAAAATGTTCCTGCATATGAGACCAAATAATCGCAGAAGTTAAAACAATCGCAGGCTGTGTGATTTCACTACGATTCAACTGTTCAACAGGACCGGATTGAATCAGCGTATATAAATCTACGCCTATCGCCTCTGATGCCGCATCCACCCATGCTCGACGTGCAGGCGTATCCACCCACTCCCCCAACATCCCAACACTTTGCGACCCTTGTCCTGGAAATAAAATTGCTGTTTTCATGATACCCCCCACACGACTTAAAAACGGACCAAGACCGAGCCCCAAGTGAGGCCAGCTCCAAAAGCTTCTAATAATAAAGTTTGTCCACGTTGTACACGCCCGTCTCTGACCGCGGTATCCAAGGCTAAAGGAATAGAAGCTGCAGAAGTATTACTGTGCTCAGCAACCGTTAAGACCACCTTTTCTAAAGGCATATTTAACTTTTCAGCAGTGGCTTTAATAATGCGCAAATTTGCTTGATGTGGAATTAACCAATCAATCTCTGAATATGCTAACCCTTCATCCGCTAATTCTTGAACTAAGGCTCCCAACTTTTCAACAGCCACTCTAAAGGTTTGTGAGCCTTCCATTTTTACAAAAGCAGAAGATGCTGCCTGTTGTAGAGGACTTTGATTTTGGGTTAACCCGACCGTTAATAAATCTCCGTTTGCGCCATCAGCGTATAACTTAGAAGATAAGATCCCAGGGGTATCTGAAGCTTGTACTAATACAGCCCCTGCCCCATCTCCAAACAATACACAAGTGCTACGATCTGTCCAATCTAATAATCGGGACATGATTTCAGAACCAATCACTAAAATATTTTTATATTTACCACTCTCTATCAAGCTCTGTGCCATAGATAAAGCATAAATAAAACCAGAGCAGGCTGCTTGTATATCAAAAGCACAAGCCTTAGTGCAACCCAATTCTTTTTGCACCAATGCAGCTGTTGAGGGAAATAAATATTGTGCAGAAGTTGTTGCTACAATAATCGCTTCAACGACGTTATTGGAAACCCCTGCCATGTCTAAAGCACGTTGTGCAGCTTTAGCCCCTAGTGATGCTACTGAATCTGTTTCACTGGCTATATAGCGTTGCAGGATGCCAGTACGGGTTGTGATCCACTCATCAGTAGTATTCAACGCTTCCGGTAAATCTTTATTCAATAGACATTTTTCAGGCAAAAAGGAACCCGTGCCCGCAATCCGCGCGTACTGCATAATCTAAGCTACTCCGCTATCAAAATTATCGCGTATTAATTGAGTGACATTTTTTTGTACAGCATCATAGGCTTTTTCTAAAGCGACCTGATACGCCTCCACAGAAGCATTCCCATGACTTTTTAATAATAAATGTGTCAACCCTAAAATAATCGCCCCATTATGTTGATTGGGGTCATAATCTGCTTTCATACCCTTTAAAGGGCCTAATACCGTTAAAGCACGTAAACGCATCCACCAGCTGCCCGTGAGGCTGCGCTTCAATGCCGTTAATAACATCTTAGCCACACCTTCGGCAGTCTTAAGTAAGACATTCCCTACAAAGCCATCACAGACTACTACATCTGCATCATGGGCAAATACGGCATTGGCTTCTATAAAACCTTGATACTGTAAATTTGGAATTTCTTGTAATAACAAGTGGGCCTGCTTAATAACCGCATTGCCCTTGATTTCTTCTTGACCAATATTAAGCAAAGCGACTCTAGGTGCTCTACCTAACAATGCGCCTACATAAGCTGAGCCCATACGAGCAAACTGAGAAAGCTCATCGGCATTACAGTCTACATTCGCCCCAAGGTCTAAAACATAGACCGCTGCAGGCGGTTTTTGAGTAGGCATCGCATAAATAATCGCAGGTCTATCTACACCTGGTAAAGTTTTGAGCACAAAGCGTGCGATCGCCATTAAAGCACCCGTGTTACCAGCACTTACTGCAGCCTGAGATTGACCCTCTTTAACAGACTCAATCGCCAAACGCATAGAAGACTTTTTCTTAAACCGTAAAGCTTGCGCCACCGGCTCATCCATCTCTATTTTTTCAGTAGTGTGCACAATATGCAGACGTGGAAGCTCGCTCTTTGGTAAATAAGACCGTATTAAGGCCTCATCGCCAAAGAGGGTTACCGTTAAGTCCGGTAATTTATCCAAAGTACGCAGAACAGCGGGGACCACTACTGAGGGGCCATGATCTCCGCCCATTGCATCTACCGCGAGGGTTACCATGCAACTACTCTGCTGCTTCTTCCTTGATCGCAGCCACTTTTGTGATCTGCTTACCACGGTATACACCCGCTTCCGTCATATGGTGACGTAAGTGTGGGAAACCAGTGGTCTGATCTATAGTGACAGCAGGTTTATCTAATTTGTCATGTGCACGACGCATTCCTCTACGGGAACGGGTTTTGCGATCTTGGTGGACTGCCATTGGCAAGTACTCCTTTAGTCAGTTTTCTTAATTTTACTTAACACGGCAAATGGGTTGACCTTAGTGTCACAACTCACTTGCTCGGGAACGGCATATTGTACCGCGCATTGTGTGTGTTTGGGAACTATCGGAAGTGCAAGAAGGATCTCTTCTTGTACTAAAGCTTCCAAATCCAGGGTTCCATCCTCTGCCAAACTCACTTCTTCAAGCCCTTGACCCTCAATATCTGAAGGTAAAGGGTCTTTATTTTGAGATAAGCCTAACTTAATTTTAATATCCAAAGGTAAAACAACAGGTGCCGTACACACAGCACAGGCAAATGTTAACTCAAGAGTTAGTTGCCCTTCAAACACCAAAACCCCGAATACATTTTTTGCCCACGCCAAACTTAAAGTCGCTGGAGTGTTAGAAATCAAATCCGTACACACCATCGCCAAATGTGGCAGCTCCAAAATACCTGCAATCTCCCCCCCTGTGTCCAGGGTAGGTGCGATCACCAAACGGGAGGATAATAGGTTGTTTAACTTAGAAGTCAAAAAAAGCCCGCATTAACAAAGGATGCGGGCATTCTCAGGTATATTACTAAAACTGTCAAGTCTAAGCGTAAGTAGGCAGACCTCTTTGCGCTTTAAAGTCCTGCCATTGCTCATGGAGCGGATGGAGATCAAACTCCACTTCTGTTGGATCTCGATCACTAAAACAAATTGTCGTACGGCATGCATGATATCCCAAAGAATGAACCATAAAACCCTGATCTCGATCTACAATCAGTGGTTGCATCAACGCTTTTACTGTCTTTAATTGTTGATCTGCCTTATCCTGTAATAAATATTTAAATTGTGAACCCAAAGAAACCTGTACATAATCCGGTTCAAAATAGTTTCCTTTAAATCCACAGATATACGGTAGTGCTTCTTGACAAGCTGTAAAAAACAGCCCCAGACTCGCGCGCAATACGTATAAAAAACTACAAAAATACCGCAGAGTATCTGCTGCATAACCAAGAATAGCCGAAATCATCCCGACGACGCCCCAGCCAAAACGTGCGAGCCAAGACGGATGGTCTAAATTTACTCTTGCTTTACGCAGTAATAAAATACTCGCATAACTCGCTCTACGTAAAATATAATTCATCTCAACAAAAAAACTACGTAACAATGCACTTCTCACTGCGACCAGTGAAAACGCCAACGACCACAACCCACACAAGGCGCCAACAGCAGCCATTCCTACACGTACTGCAATATGCCTGCCTGAAAACTGTCGCCATGCTTGCGCCATCCCTCTATACGGAAACCGCGCGACATTTAAGGCGGTATTCGCTAAAAGCACAAGATCCTTTAGAGTGATCTCTATTATTGGTTTAACAATATCACCCCATAAAAAATCCACCCCTTCTTTGAAAACTTTTTTAATCATTTTAATTACCTATCACAACTAATGGTTTACGGGTGAGCTTGTCATATTTTTGACACAGATCATCATCACTCTGCAAAGGAGCCAACCAAGCATTTAATTCAAACAACAATACATCACGCCCTCGTTCCAACCATCCCTTGTTTTCATACTCTGGTTGTTGCTCTGCTTGTAATGCCTTAATAAATTCCATTCTCGTGCGTACAAAAGGATGAGTTGAATCCATAGAAAAATACCATCTGCTAAGCGGATATTTTATACGCGACACTATTTTTAAAGTCTCATAACTCACTCCATTTTTCCAATCTTTCACAGAATCTACAACTAATTTTTTTAGTCCTGAAACAGAAGTAATCATTTTCCAATCTGGCAGTCCTTTAAAGTTTTTCGTCCACTCGCTGCCGTGAGTTCCTAACACGAGGCTATTTTTATTAGCCGTATGATAGGTTTTTCTCTCAAGTTTATGAGGATACCTCTTTTTCTGCTCTTTTGAACGCTCATACACGCATCGCGCCGTTAGAGAATCTGCCTGAAATTCTTGTTGCCTAGACACCATACTCATAACAAAATCCAAAGGAAACAGAATATATCCTAACAGGCTAATTAAAAATAAATTTTTCGGAGTTGCTTGATAGCCTTTGGGACGATCAGCAAGGATACATACATCAAAAAGTATATCTGTCATAAAACCTAACCAGGTGTGGCGATAGAGGATATGACCTAATTCATGAATAATGGTTGCAGAAAGCGCTGCTTTGCGTTTTTCAGGATCCGTGATTTTATCAAGAATGGTAAATTCACCCTGCTGAATAACTAATGCGGCAGAACTAGCAGGGCCTGTTGTAAAAGCATTAACCTCAGCGTCTTCTGAAAAATAAAGTGTTATTCCACCATTGTGTGGCTGGCTCGGGTCTGCTAAATACATCCCTTTAAAAACATCTTTATTGTTTTCTAATATTTCTTGAACCAACCGATAAACAGGCACTGCATTCTCTGCATCCTTAGGATCTTGAACCACGCCTGTCGCAGAAGCAAAATCCTCTGGTCCTAATTTATACAAGCTCTCAGTACACTCCAATTTTAACAATAATCGGGTATACCAAAACTTAATTGTGTTTTTTAAAACCATCAATCCAAACGCAGCCACTGGAAAAGCCCACCCTAACAAGAGCCCTGCTGCCACCCCCAGCGCTAAAATTAAGCTATAGCCTATGGCGAGCTTCAACAGAGGTAGATTACTTACTTTTATTTGTTTACGAATACGGTCAAACATATTATTGCTCTTATTAAAAAATAATGAGTTAATACAATAACAAACATCCTATTTGAAAGCAATTTCTAGTGGAATCAATGTATTTGCACTCTTTTGAGCCGATTAATCGCGCTAATCGGCTCAGGATTGGCCAATATTTGAGCCGAATAAATATTTATGTGATACCAAAATTCGCTTATGCAACCCCTTTCAGGATGGTAATGGTCGAATTGCAAGAATGATGATGAATGCAGAATTGGTAGCGGCCAACCTTTTCAAAATCATTGTGCCCACCGTCTGCCGAGATAACTACCTCAATGGCTTACGGTTAGCGACACGTCAGCAGAATTTCTATACCTATTACCAGCAGTCTACCCTGGCAGGATTATGCTGAGGTTAGAGCTAAACTAGAAAAAGACCATGCAGAACAACTGCCTGACGATGGCTTACCTATTTTTTACAGAGCGGTACGCAACTTACTCCAATCAGATCTGCCTACCCGTTAACTACGCAGCTGCAACGTCGCTATACGCCCTAGACTATCAATATGATGGTCCATCCATTGGGTCAGCAAATCAAAAGGGTTCATTTTTAAAGGGTTATAAACAATCGCATTGGTTTGTTTAAAGTAATCCCTCAATAAAGCCTCTTGTCCTGAGGTGATTTCATCTACCAGTCCTAGACTTTTCGCTTCTTCGCCTAACCAGAATAACCCACTATAAAGTTTGGTTTTGTCTGTAGAGAGCTTTTGACCTCGAGCACTTTCTAAGCGTTGTGTAAAGTCTTGTAAGGACACTTGCACTAAATGGGTCATATGGGCCACTTGTGCAGGATCTACAGGCTTCAAAGGATTCATAAAGTCTTTATGGGGCCCAGAGGCAACCACGCGGGCTTCCACGCCAATCTTTTCAGCAATCTTATCTAAGCCTACCGTCCCAAAGATTACTCCTATAGACCCGACAATGCTGCTTTGGTGAGCATAGATAGTCGGTGTACTCATGGCCATAATATAGGCAGCGGACGCGCCTAAATCTTCAATTAACGCCACTACTTTTTTCTCAGGATATTTACTACGTAAATACTGCATTTCATCAAAGAAACGCATTGCGTCCACGGGAGTGCCCCCTGGACTATTAATTTTTAAAATAATCCCTTTGGCGGATGGATTTTTAAAAGCTTCGGTCACATGCTGAATCAAGTCATTTGCATTGGCATGACTACCGGAGTGTATTTCTCCTAAAACTTCAATAACCGCCACATGTGAGGATTCCAGACCTGGTACCCCACGGGTGGCGATAAAGGCAATAACCACAAATATTGCGATATAAATTCCCCTGAAAAACAACTTCCAACGTCTAGCACTGCGTTGTTCTTGATACCCTGCTAACAAGACTTTTTCTAAGAGGGCCTTCGTTTGTTCAGAGGAAAGATTATTATCCATTTACATTTTTCCAGGTTTGTTCTTCAATCCAAGTTTGTTTTGCAGTAGGCCAAGGGGCTTCTACCTCAAGCGCCAATCCACCACAATTGATACTTAATTTCGCAGCATGTAAAAACATGCCGGGGCCCCATTCGGTCCCATAGCGACTATCCCCTAGTATAGCATGCCCTAAATAGGCTGCATGCACGCGGATCTGATGGGTTCTACCGGTTTTAGGAACGGCCCTAACCCAAGTCGCATCTGCAGTATTGCCGATGATGTAAAATTCTGTACAAGCAGGTTTTCCTTCAGGATCTACTCTTACCTGATGTCCGCCCCCTAAATTTGGTAACTTAAACAACGGTGCAGTAACCACTTGGTTATGTTGCATAGGGTGTTGCAATACCGCTTCATAAGTTTTTTGAATACCCTCACCACTCGCAAAGGCTTCATGCAGTGCTCTTAACATCTTCCCTGTCTTTGCCAAGATAAGACACCCAGAGGTTTCTTTATCCAAACGGTGGGCAAGCTCCCAATTATGTTCCGGGAACATGAGGCGTACGGCTTCAATAATTCCTAAACTAACACCACTGCCTCCGTGGACCGCCCAACCATCAGGCTTATTAATAATGAGGATATCTTTATCTTCATAAAGAATAGCCTTAGACAGTCTTTCAGCTAACTTTGGGCTAAGGTGTAGGGGGGCAGCATTAGCTGCATATAAGACATTTTGTTTTAAAACAAGTTGGTCGCCCTGCTCTAAACGGGCATCTGCTTTAGCTCTTTTGCCATTAACACGGACTTTACCTTCTCGGATCAGCCTATATATACGAGATCTGGGGACGCCTTTTAGGCATCGAATAAGAAAGTTATCTAGCCTTTGACCAGCTTTTTCTTGTTTAACGGTCCATTGGTCCAAGGGAATACGCTCTTATCTAATGTAATTTTGAGGGATAACTGTACTCAAAAAACAACAATTTTGCAAAAGCTTCGTCAAACTCTTTCTGATATTTGGCAAAAGGCGTTATGCTATGCATAGGTCTTGCTAGAGGCACCGCAAAGAGTTATTAAACTCACTTTATGATGGTGCTCCCTGAGTAGTTGGGTTTTCCTAGTCAAGATTCTACATTTTATGAGATCGTAAAAAATTTTAGCAAACTTAAGTTGTGGAACCAAAATTAATGTCTGAAGATAAATTAAAAATGTTAATTAATGCAACGCTCCCGGAAGAAATCCGTGTTGCATTAGTCAAAGGGAATATTCTCTTTGATCATGATATGGAGCGTCCTACCGCGAACCAGCGTACCGGAAACTTTTATAAAGCTGTTGTTATGAATATTGCGCCAAGTTTGGATGCTGTGTTTGTAGAGTATTGTAATGGTGCCCGTCATGGTTTTTTACCCTTTAAAGAAATTGCACCTGAATATTATGCACGTCAACCTCAACAAGGGATGCGTCCTTCTGTAAAAGATGTGATGAAGGTCGGGCAAGAAATCCTCATCCAGGTGGTGAAAGATGAACGCGAGACCAAAGTCAAAGATGACCCTCGTTCTGCTCATAAAGACGATGGTACTTCCGGCACAAAGACTAAGGGTGCAGCTTTAACCAGCTTTGTGACCTTAGCGGGTTGTTATTTGGTCTTAAAGCCCAATAACCCTAAGGCTGGCGGTGTATCTCGTCGTATTGAAGATGAGGAGCGTCAGGAGCTAAAAGATATTCTAAACCAGTTGCCGCTACCTGAGGGTATGGGGTTAGTTTTACGAACCGCAGCCAAAGGTCAGACTATTGAAGAGCTGCGTTGGGAATTAGACTTTTTACTCTTGCAGTGGAAGGCAATTCAAGAAGCGGCTAAGACACGTGCGGCGCCCTTTTTGATTTATGAAGAGCGGGATGCTGTATTGAGATCTATTCGAGATCATTTACGTCATGTAGATGAAATCTGGATTGACGATCTTAAGACCTTTGAAAACACCAAAGCGCAGCTGCTTCATTTAAACCCTGACTTTGTGGGTAAATTAAACTACTACAAAGAAGCCACGCCCCTATTCCAGCGTTATCAAATTGAAGCTCAGATTGAGACTGCGTTTCAAAAGACGGTAGAACTTGAAAATGGTGGCTCTATTGTGATCAACACTTTAGAGGCTTTGGTCGCTATTGACGTTAACTCGTCTAAAGCCACTGAAGGGCATGATATTGAAGAGACTGCTCTGCGTACTAACTTAGCTGCTGCTAAAGAAATTGCCCGTCAATTACGGTTACGTGATTTAGGTGGCATTATTGTTATCGACTTCATTGATATGCATTCTGCGCATAACCGTAAGCGTGTAGAGAACTACTTTGAAGAACAGCTCACAATGGATCGTGCGCGTATGGATATTGGACGTATTACGCGTTTTGGTATTTTAGTGCTCTCCCGTCAGCGCTTAAAGACCGCACTAAGCGAGTTGACTGAGGTGTTATGTCCACAGTGTCATGGTCAGGGGTCTATTCGTAGTACACAATCTTTAGCGATTTCCATTTTGCGTCATTTGGAGCAAGAGTTGTATAAGCAGCCTGCTTCCTTATTTGAAATTCAAATGCCTTTAGAAGTGTCTACTTACTTGATCAATGAATTGCGCGGTACTTTATTACGCTTAGAAGCGCAGTATCATACTAAGGTTTTAATTATCCCAAACACGCATTTCAAATCCCCCAGATATGAAATTCGTCGTTTGAGAACGGAAGATAGCACGGTTGCCAGCTTTGAGCGTCCAACCATTCAAGATGAAGGTGCTTTGTTACGATTACACAGTAAGGACATTATTCCTGAAGAACCTGCTATTAAGAGCTTCCAGGATATGCCTTTATCCCATAGCCAACAGGAAGGGTTCATCAAACGTTTATGGTCCAAGGTTTTTGGTACCCAAGAAGAGCAGACTGAAGCTAAAACCAGCATTCCTCAGGATGCGGGGTTAGAGGCTCCCTTCTCCAAACCTCATAATGAACGTGGTCCAAATCGTGGACGTGGTCGTGGGCGTGGTGATAACCGACGCGGTGGCAATGCTCGACGTCCTTCACAGGATGGTCAGGCTCCACGTGAAGCACGTGAACCCAGAGCACCGAGGGAGCAAAGGGAACCACGTCCTCCTAGAGATCCTAACGAGGTGAGAGAACCTAGAGAGCCTCGTGCCCCTAGAGAAGCCCGTGAGCCTAATGAAAATAGAGCGCCAAGGGAACCAAGGGAAGCGCGCAACACTCAAGAACCTATGGGTGAAGCAAGAGAGACCAAAGAACCTAGAGAGCCCCGTGAACATGGTAATCATCACCCTGCACGTCGCCATTTACGTCGTCGCTCCCAAGGACAACGTCATGGTGGACAAACACCTAATGCAGCACAGGATACCCCTGTCACGACACATGAACAGCATGCAACACCAACGCATGCACCTATGCCCGCACAACCGCTGATTGTGGAAGAAAAACCTAAGGCGCCTCAACCACGTCCTAGACCTCCCCTGCCTGCGGCAACTTCTTGTGCAATTCCGGATACGGAATTACAAAGCAAGGGCTTGAATCTTGTGCGCAGCAAAAGCAAAACACAGCCACGGGTTGATGTATTACCGCAAAAGGTTGCTTTGGAAACAAAACAGTATGCAGTTCCTGAACAGCTGCCTGCAACAAGTGCAACGCTCAAGCAAGTGAAAACGCAAAAAAACACCAATAGCTCTCATTCTTCTAAAGAAGAACAATAGCCAATGTGTTTTTCACGGTGAATCGGAGGAGGGGCTTCACGCCCCTCCTCTCTCTCATCACCGTAGATATGATGTATAACACAATAAAAAGCAAATTAACTAACTATTGTTGATTCAAAGTTAAAGAACTACACAACGAGAATGACGATACTGTCAACCAAAATATTTACAGCAAAAGCTACATAGACTACCCTTTAACCAATCGAACTGTTTTATTCAATAACTTCGCATGAAAAAAATAAGTTTCTTGCCCGCAATCTGCATGACGCTAGCTTTGTTTACTTGCCAAACGGCCACGGGTTTGCCAAAAGGTATCTATGCTATTGAACTCGGTAATAAAATTCAGAAGCGCATTCCAGGGTTTGATCAAATTATTGGTAATCAAAAAATAGTTGCTTTAGGTGAAGATGTACATACTTCTGAGGGTTTTTACCAAGTAAAAGCACAGTTAATAAAATACTTAATTAGTAAAAAAGGTTACCGAGGGATTTTATTTGAAGATACGCGCTTCTCTGGTGCTGCAATTAATGATTATTTAACTTCTGGTTCAAATGATGCCTACTCGGTCATACAAAAACTTTATCCAGTCTGGCACTCTCAATCGATTCTTGAAATGATAGAATGGGTGCGACAGTATAACATTGAGAACCCAAAAGATATGGTGGTTTTCTTTGGTATAGATATTCAGCAAACAAACGAAGATCTTCAAGAAGCACAACATGTATTAGCAAAATATAAAGATGGGCAATCTGCTCAACTGCAGCGCGAACTTTTAGTGTGTGAGAAAGTTTCCAATTTTAACAAAATGGGGGCCCAGAAAGAATACGAACAGTGTAAGAAAGCACTTAATCAAACAAGTACATATTTTAGTAACAAAATAGATCAAAACTCCATAGGTCTTACTTTAGCTAGTTTAAAGGCGGGAATAACCTTACACTATACCATGGCTAACTTTGAAAAAATAGGTCAAGCCGCTTATCGTGAATCCATGAATGGGCGTGACAAAATGATGGCTACAATCATTCTAAATATTCTGGAAAAGAACAAAAATAAGAAATTTATTCTTTGGGCGCACAATTCTCATATTACCTATAATAAAAATATGGATTACTCCCCCATGGGTATACGCTTAAAGAAATCTCTAAAAAAACAATATGTGCCAATTGCTCTAACAGCAAATAAAGCAGAGACGAACTGGGCAACAAAGCTCCCTAGAACATGTACGGATTACACTCACGAAAAAAATACCGTACAAAATTATTTATTACAGTTTGATAAAAAAATTCTATTTGTAGATAAAACCTCAGCATTATTTTCAGTTGCTGATCACAAACATTTTCAGTTTCAACAGTGTTTCTCTGGAGATCTAAAAAATGATTTTATCTGGTATAAATTAAGAGAATCGTTTGATGCTCTGCTGTATCTGGATAAATCGGAGCCTATGATATTGTTTCAGAAAAATTGATGCTAGCACCACAATGGGAGTATTCAATCAACTGCGCCAACCATTCCATGATACCCTTGCTTCAACTTTTAACAAAAATGAGTTGTTTTTATTTCTTTCTGTATTGAGAACGAGCATAGAAAAATGTAAATTCACCGATTCTGATGCCAAATAAAAAGGACATTTTCTATGCTACAAGCCATTATCAGTCAATTTAAGAATTTTCACAATAAAAAACCAATCAGCTAAACTCCTAGAGTTTAACTGACTGGCATCACCTTAATAGGCACTTTTTATCTGATATTGGAGTCTCTTAAAGGACAACCTTTGAGACTTCTTCTAAAACACGCTGCATTTGACCGAGTTTTTCAGCGGACAAAGCATGCACTAATTTATTTTGTGCGCTTTCCCACAACGGTATAGCACGATTCAAAGCATCTTGACCGGCAGGACTCAAAGCAAACACTTTGGAGCGTTTATCTTGAGACCCTACACTCATAATCATTCCCATTTTTTCTAAGGGCTTCAGATTACGGGTTAAGGTGGTTCTATCCATGACCAAGGAGTTTGCGAGCTCAGTCATCGTTCTTGCAGAACTGGCAGCCATCATACTCATTAAAGTGAACTGGGTAGAGCGGATCCCAGAAGGCTCCAGTATATGATCATAGAACTGTGTAACTGCGCGTGTTGTCTTTCTTAAGCCAAAACACACACAGTGGTGGTTAACAGCATTTAATTGTGCTTGATCCATGTATTTTTCCTCCTAATAACATTTACATACACTGCTTTGCATATACGTTCTGATGCGCTATTGCATTGCAGCACTACACCTATGTTCTATCGGCAGGATTTTGTGAAGGTACAGGTCTAAAATGCGTTTATAGTAACTTTTTAAGAAATTTCCACTTTAGACCGACCTATCAGCATATACAGGTTAAATCACTTACATCATCCTTTATCATTGAAACAATGACATGACAGTATTCTTAATACTTTCCAATAAAGGTGCATCCGGTTTTCTTTGCACCAACAAAGGAAGCCCTGAAGGTGTCACCCCAATTTGATCTAAACCACGCACATAAGCATTCACTTTCCGCAACGTGATTTCTGTCGTCTTCATGTTATCTTTAGCAGCATCCAATTCAATCGACAGGGCTTGCAATTCCGCTTGTACGACTTCTAATCTATTCCTCAATGCTTTTTGTGCTGCTTTAGAACCATTTAATTGCTTAAGTAATTTTTGTTGCTCCTCAAGCAACGCCTGGCGTTTTTGCTCTGCGGTATTCTGATCAGCCAGCGCTAGGGTCAATAAACTACTAGTATCGCGTCCACTAAAAGCCATCTGACATGCCTGTTTAAATATTGGCGTTGCTAAGGTTTCATAAAATTTTTTATTAGGATTGTTCGTACAACATGCACCTTCTGCGCCTTGCTCAATCAAATACAACGCTACCGATAATGCTGCTTCATTTCCATTGGCATATCCGTATGCAGCACAATCCAAGGGTCTCCAATTCGTTAAATCTCTTTTAAAATATGCGAGATCTGCATCCCCCGTCTCCCAAGTCACACGGGTCATAACAGCACTTCCGCTTGCCAGCAGCACACCGGGTAAGACGGTTGCTGTGGTTATGACAGCCGTAAATCCTACCGCAAAGAACCCAAAAATGCCTGCCACTACTTTTTTGGCACCATACACAATATGGCTAGCTGGAATAGCCAATATATTGTTTTCCTGAAACTTAGCATCCAAGAGTCTACGATTCAACGAAAGCATTCTTTTAACTTCTTCTAAATTACCGTCATAAGCTGCTTTATGGATGGTGTATTCTATCATTTTGTTCTCCAATTTATAAATTCAGACCATTTACTAATGCACTAATCACATCTTGTTCTTCTTTCGTTAACCCTGAGTTTTCAAAAAAAACAACGTCCTGTCCAGGGACTGTATTTGAACTAAAGGACACTAATTTCTGTGTAATCTCTTCTGATAATTCAAGCACCCGATCTTGCTGTTCCTTAATAGTTGCTAATTGTTCACGACAACCTTTTGCCCGCACAGCAATAGCGTCTAAGGCGTCGATTAATACAGGAACAAACTGACTAACTGGCTCCTGTGCTAAGCTCGCCTCTACTTCCAGCAATTGTGCGCCTTTTACCGCAAGACTTTCCCGGTAACCCAACTCAAAATACGCTTCCTGACGTGGCAAAAAGGCACGATAATGATTATTATCTAAAATGAGATAAATAGGATCTCCAGGCAGCGCATACATATCCGGGTGCGTTTTATCAAACCCTAAATTCCGTACTGCAGGGAGGATAACGATAATCGGACGGTTCAATACTTGTGCTAAACTATAAATTTCTGCATTGGTTCCCCAAGTCCCCTCTTGCGCCATTTTCGCAATATGTTCCTCTAGTGTGTCCTCTATAAAAAATGGCGTATTAAAGACCCTAGGATTATTACGGATATAGGTGACCGCCATGCTACGCAACTGTTGTGGCGTATACGGTACATAATACGCCAATGCTGCAAATAAACAGTTTCCATCTAGGGCAACCTCCCCCACTTCTGCATGCCCTGACATGGCGTTTTTAAGATATAACGCATAAATGGCTTGTTGACGTTGTTGACGCTGCCATTTTCGGTTCCATTTATACCATTTAAGATCTTTAGTGCTATCTACCTGATATGCAGCCACACACCACTCTACAGCCTTCAATGTACAGAAGACGTTCGTTATTGCCCCCAAAACAGTCGCAGGGTCTAAAAAAGCAAAAATCTGCCGCATTGTTGATTTTGACACAACGTGCTGCAGGCCCTCTTCTACCCATGACCTCAAAGGGTCATGATAGGCACGCACATACCCCAGCGAATCAACCATTTTCCCTAAAAATTTCCTTCTGTTTTTTTCAATGGTTTTAAGGGTTTTGCCAGTAACAAAACGCGCATACGCATAATTAGATTCTGGGTTAGGTGCTAATAAATAATTCTGTACTTCCGGTATTTTTAACACGACTTCTGGAGAAAAAGTTAAGGCACCGGCCACAAAGTTATCCGTGGTTAACACATACCCCAGTGATAATGCCAACTGTGTTGTCGGTAGAACATAATGATTTGCGACAAACAAGGCATACATGACATTGGGATAGTCCTTCCAATCAAAAGCACGTACTCCAGCATTCACAAGTTGTGCACCCAAAAAAGCATATCGCGTATGGGCTAAAGCCAGTCCAAAGGTAGAGGGTTCAAGGCCTTTTTCCAAACACAGGGCGTCTGCAATTCTGCAATCCTGATAATGGGCGAGGATCTGCAAGATACCTGAGAGCTGGACCTGGGTACCTTCTAACACTTGCTGGATTTGATGACTTTGTTCAGGATCTGAACAAAACCATTCAGGAAGCTGTTTTAAACCAAAGAATACCCCATCTGTGATTACTTGTGCTTTTTGCACCTCTAACTGCAAGGAGACTAAGTGCCCACGCCATGTC
>CAZGDB010000023.1:16889-23156 GCA_964524705.1 uncultured Francisellaceae bacterium | reverse complement strand
TTGCCGCAGTCAGTTTTGGCGTGTTAGGTCCAGTGGTGGACTTATTGCAAAAGGGCGCTGACATTAATGCACAAGATGCGAGTGGTTTAACTCCCCTACATCGTGCTGTCATACAAGAAAATCATGGCATGATTCAGTGTTTGGTTGAAAACTCTGAGCGGGTATATGGTTCAGTAAAAGTAGGGTGGATAAATATTGATCCAGTTTGTTTGGTGAAGAAACAAACGCCCTTACATTATGCCGCTCAAATGGGCGCAACAGAGATCGTGAAAACTTTATTAAGTAATGACGCCAATCTGAATGCTGAAAATATTTCTAGAAATACGCCTTTGCATTTGGCGGTAAAAGAAGGTCATTTAGAGGTTGTGCAGGCCTTTTTAGAGCAGTCGTGTGATTTAGAACTTAAAAATGATGAGGGTTATACAGCTTTGCATTTGGCTGTAAAAAATCAGAATAGTGTGCAAGCATTAGCCTTGGTCCAGTTGTTGCTTTCTAAAGGTGCTAATATAAATGCAAAAAATTTACAAGGGAAAACAGCAGCAGATCTCATAGGGTCTGATGAAATGTTAGTGGTATTGATTGAGCATGGCGCTCAGTGTGACCCAAAATTGCAGTTAAGGGCTTTATCTTATGTGGTTCAGTCTGGATTATTTGAGAATTTTGATAAGCTAATAAAGCACATTACGCTTGAGCAATTGGTGCTTTCTGATCTTGTTGTGAGCAAAGCTGTTGAGAGAGAACAATGGGGTATGCTGGCTACTTTGAGTGTGGCTGGTTGCGTAGTGCTTGAGGAAAAGGAGTTGCAAAAAGCATTAGAGTATGCGGTGAGTGTTCAAGATTCAGATCTCGCGGCAGCTTTATATTTAGATTCAACTGTGAATGTTGCGCTGAGTACATCGGGTATAGATTTTGCAAAGCTTGTGTTGTCGAACAATCTTAAAATCGAGGCCAAACTTGCGTTATTAGAAGCGGCATATAATAAAAAAGATGAAACAGTAGTTTTCGGGATGATTGTGGAAGGCGTGCCTTTTGTTTCAAAAATTGGCACCATGGCATTAGGGTTTGTATTACGTGAAGGGACTGTAGAGCAGCTCAATGCATTATTTGATAAGGGCGTGGAAATTCCGAATAATATTCTAGAGTTGGTTTATAGGCGAAAACCAACGTTAGACTTAAAAATTCTTGCTGCCTTACTCTTGAAGGGGGAGGGGCTGAATGATTCCTTGCAAATCAAAGCAGTGATGGGCGCAGTGGAGGCAGGAGACAAGCAGACAGTATCTGCTTTATTAAATGAAAATATTGACGTGAATTCTACTGTTCTGGGGAAAACACTGTTACACACTGCTGTTTTTAACAATAATCTTGAATTGGTGCAATTGTTAGCTAAAAAAGGTGCGAATCTTAATTTAGAATATGAGGGTAAAACACCATATGAATGGGCTGTGGAAAAAGGATATACGGAAGTGGTTGCCTATTTACGTCCTTACCATAGGTCTAAACCGATTATTGTAACACGTAGTACTGCCTTGATAGGAGGGGCTGCTGCCGGTGGGACGGTGGGGTATGCGATAGATGGCCCATTTATGGCGATTCTGTTGGCCATGTTAGCTGCGATTGTCAATGCAGTCTTGCAATTAAAGAGAGAGGCGGCAGCACGTCTACCGGTACGAGTGCCGGTTGAGAAGCCAGCTGTTCCCATTATTGTAGTGACGCAAGCGCCACCAGCTGTCTTAACACAACGTAATGATGACACAGTGGTGGATATAACTGCGTTAGTGCCTCCGAAAGCAGAGCAGGCAGAGGTTGTGGATGCATCATTAAACACAGCAAAAGAAATCATGAATAAAAAAAATGATTAATCCATTGGGTATGTAAAATGAGGGACCGTTAGAGTCCCTTTTTTTATTATCAGTTAGTTAGTTTATTCACTTGAGGCGAGATGGGATACCTGATAGACTCATTTTTTTATAAAATCTACAATAATACGGTATAAAAATGGGTAAATTTCCAGCGGTTTTTGCTAAAACATTTGTCTTTGAAAAAATACATACCCTGAGATATTCAGATGTTCAGCAACTGTATGTGTTTCAACATAATATTCAAAATAACGCATTACATTTAGCAGCTTATATGGGCGATATTGGGTTAATGAAGGCAGCATTAGCAAGCCCTGATGCAGATATTAATGCGTCAGATACCGCAGGTAATACCCCTTTACATAGTGCGCTACAGCATGGCCATGCTGATGTAGCTATTGCAATCTTTAATAGTTTTTCAACTAACAAAAGCAATGTGTTCAGATGGGAGCATCAAAATAAGGCGGGAGAAACAGTCCTGCATTTGGCTGCGAAACAGAAATCGCTGAGTGTGATTGAACGTTTACTGGCCTATAAGCAAACTCAACGTTTATGGGAGATGAAAACTGTAGATCATTTGCAACCTTTAGAGGTGGCAGTCATGCAAGGTAGTGATGCAGTAGCCTGTTATTTATGGGTAAAGCAGCCTAAAGCTAAAAAAGTAGTGTCTGCACAATTTTCATATACCTGTGCGGCTATTAAAACAGAAAAGTGGGGGTTGTTAGAACAGATTATTAAAGATAATCCTAAATATGTGCTGGAGGTTTTTGAGGGAGATAAAACCTTATTGCATATTGTCGCACAGGAGAATAAGCCACGAGCGGCGGAAATTCTTAAAAAAGGGGTGCTGCAGTTATATAAGAATAAGGATATAGATGTTAAAGGGTGGCTAAATTGTCAAACAGAAGTGACAAAAGTTACCGCTTTACACAGTGCATTGTTATTAAAGCATCTAGATGTGGTGGATGTGCTGATAACACAATTCTCTGAGTTAGGATTGTCTGTTGATGTGCAAGATGTTTCTGGTTCAACTTGTTTGCATACGGTTTCAACTTCTGAAGATTATTCGTCTGTTTTTTTGTTGGTTTTGAAATTAGCTAAAAATTTGAATATTCAAAATCATGAAGGATTGACGCCATTATATTCTGCGGTTCAAAATCGTTTTTTTATGGCGGCATATATTTTATTGAGCTCTGGATTAAAAGTTTCAGACCCAAAGTATCCTTGTGATTTAGCTATATTTGCGGCAAATCAACTATCAGTTACAAAGGATCATAGATTTAAAGGGTTCATGCGTATTGTTGCGCAGCAACACACAAATGTATGGGATGCTGCAAATAGCCCAACAGAAAGAAAAGAGAGATTTTTTAAAGCGGTGACAGAAGGGGATCTGATTTTACTGGAATATCAGTATAAAATCCCAGAGTTATTGCATTTGAAAAACACGCAAGGGTTAACTGCTTTGCATTGCGCTATAAAAGAAAGTGATTTTGAGTTGGTTTTGTGGTTATTGCAAAATGGGGCTCCTGTTAATGCGTGTACAACGCAAGGGTCAATGTCTCCATTATATTTGGCAGGTCTGGCATTACTGGGGGCTGTAAATAAAAAAGATTATGAGAAACAAATTTCTGCCTTATCAATACTCAAAGAAATATTAAAGACGCCTGGTGTGATTATTCATGAAAGAATAAATTTTTTAACACTGATGCCTCAAGGTCATGAAGTGACGCGGTTGGTGAATAAAATAATTAGCGCAGTGTCTATGGTGACATTTGTTTTTAATTCTGCAGACAATAAAGCTAAAAAAATAGGATTTATAACGAGTTTTGGAAGTAAATTTCATGAATACAGAAAAAAAGGTGTAAGCGCTGTTGTTGGCGAAGCAAAAGCACTATTAGGTTTAAATGCGCCGTATATGCAGAAATATGGAACCCTCTTACAGAATGCTGTTTTTCAGGATGACAGAGAGCTCGTGAAGGCTTTATTGGATGATCCTGAAATAGATGTGAATATTCAGGATATTGATGGCGATACAGTTTTACATACTGCATTATTGTATCAAAAAAAAGAAATAGTAGATTTGTTGTTAGCGCACCCTAAAATACGGGCTGATATTAAAAATTATAAAAATGAATACCCTTTGCATTACGCACCTTTGCTTGGGTTTAACTTATTTGAGCGCGTGTACCATTTGTACCCTGATGCTTTGTATAAAATGAGTGACGATTCTGTTACTCCACAAGGAAGATTGTTTGATGGTGGCAAGGTGATAGAAGATGCGACTATAGAATGGTTGCAATCCGTAGAGTATTCAAAGCCTTGTGTGTTTGAGAGTTTCCCGTTGGAGTGTATGATTGATAGTGGAATAAAAAATCCAATCGTAAGAAGAATTATTCTTGAAAAAAGCAGTTTCGCTTATTTTGATAAACGTGCGCTTCCTTTGCATAGGGCGATTCATAAAGCAGACGTAGATCTGGTTCGTGAAATCTTGGCGCGAGATGACGTTGATATAAATATTCAAGATGAAGTTGGTAATACAGCATTGCATGTGGCTTGTTTTTTAGAGAATGAAGAAATATTGACTTTGTTGTTGCAGAAATCAGGTATTGTTGCGGATATAGCGAATTTCAAGGGGCAGTATCCTTTGCATTTTTCTTGCAAAGTTTCTTTTGGTTTTTCTAAAAAGATTTTTAACTTGCATCCTGATGCCATTAATATCGTTGATGATTTAGGGGTTTCGCCTTTTGGGTATATGGCGAGTGATTTAGCGCGTAGATTTTTAAAAAAAGAGTTGGATGGTGGGCTTGTTTCTGAAATTTTGATTTTTTATATTCAACAAACCATTTTTAATACTGAGAAAATTTGTCATTCTGGATTAGAGCCATTAATTATGGCGGTTGGTTTTAATCTCCCGGCTGATGTTGTTGCTGCGTTACTACCAAAATCTAATGTTAATGCCGTTTTTAATGGCGGAAATGCTTTGCAAGTTGCAATTGATAAAAACAACATAGAAGCTGTTCGTGTTTTATTAACGCATCAAGAGCTTGATGTGAATGTTGTAAATGCGCTTGGGAATACCCCTTTGCATTTGGCTTTGATTGGTGGTTTTTATGAGATTGCGGAATTGCTATTGCAGGATCCTCGAGTTAAGGCAGATATAAAAAACAATCAAGGTCAGTATGCTTTGCATTATGCCAGAATTTGTCCTGTCTCTATTCTAAAAAATATTTTCTATTTATACCCTGATGCAATAAAGCAGTTAGATGATGCGGGTTGTACGCCTTTTGGGTATATCTTAGGAAGAGATGGAAAAGAAAAAACAGCTTGTTTGTCTTTTTTATTGGATCGGCCGGAGCTTGATTTGAGCGTTCCGTGTGTAAAAGATAGTTATGCTATCCATTTAATGGCTGCCGGATTGGTTCAGGATTATCAGCTTCAGCGTAAGATTTGTGATCGTAGCGATGTAAATGTTAAGAATGATTATGGTTTGACTGCTTTTCACTATGCTGTTGATTCTAAAAATATAACAGGAATACATGTTTTATTAAATGCTTCACAGCCGATCTATGTTGGTCTTCTAGATAAACACGAAGAGTCTGCCTTAAATAAGGTTTATCAAGAATTAGATGCTGATACTGAATTGCCGGATCGAAGAATATATCGTTACTTGAGAGATCTTTTGTTGCAATATCAAGTAGAGGATTTGTTTAAAGATCAAAAAAAACGAGCATTTCTTTTGGAGGTGATTAAAAAAGGTAATACTTCGTTGATTTCGGATTCTGATTTGAACCTGGATAATGTGCAAACAATTCGAGATCCTGTAACTGGATATACTTTGTTACATCTGGCAGTTATTCATAATCGAATGGATTTAGTACAGAAATTTAATCAGTTAGGTTTTTCTATTAATGCAATAGATGCAGAAGGCAGAACGCCATTACATCATGCTGCCTCGAAGGCGGATGTAAATATGCTTCTGGCGTTATTATCCAGAAAATATGTCAATGTAGGGTTGCAAGACAAATCAGGAAAAACCGCTTTAGATTTGTTGCCAAAAGAAGATCCGGCTTATCAGGCTTGTTATGATTTATTAGATAAATTTAAAGTTTCTGAGGGGTGGTCGGGTAATAATTTAACAAAGTTGGCCCGTGATATCTTTGATATGGATGAAAGTCCGGAAGATATTATGCGGTTTATGAATGAAATTAAAACTGTTGGTGTCAATGTGTATATTTCTGAACATATGGGTACAGCTGTTCATGCTGCTATAAAATATCAGAAATATATTCTTTTGCGTGCTTTGATGGAAGATGAGTTTTGCGATCTGAATGCAATGGATGGGTATGCTAGAAGCCCTTTAATGTATGCGGTTGAGCTTGGTGATGTAAGGGCTGTTTCTTTTTTAACTAAC
>CAZGDB010000023.1:0-16789 GCA_964524705.1 uncultured Francisellaceae bacterium | reverse complement strand
TTGTAAAAGCTTTTTTAGAGAGTGGATTTGGCTTAGATCGTGTGGCTTTAGCGAGAGCTTTTAAAGAGTATGATTTGTTACATTGTGCAGTTCAGTTGGGCAAGGTGGAAGTGATAGATTTGTTATTGAGTATCCCGGAATTGCTTCCATTGCTTAATACTGCAGATCTTGATGGTGAAATGCCTTTTCACTATGCAATAGATTATGTTGATCCTGAAGTGTTTGCTTTGTTATGGAGCAAAGGAAAAGAGTTTATTAATATAGATTTACCCAATCGGAAAGGAGTTAGTTGGCGAGATATTTTTGTGCAGTATAAAGGTTCGGAAATGGAGGCTTTGTGGGCGACTATAACCGCAGATCTCGAGCGTAAGCGTATTCGGAATGTTTCAGATATTAAAGTATTGACTGTTAAACAAAAGTTGAATGCATTAAAAAATCAATTGTCGACTATCAAGACAGTTGAAGATGTGGATGTGTTGAAAGATTTAGCTTCTCCTCATAACAAAGATTGGAAAGCTTCTGGCTCTCAGTTATTAAGAGATGTATTGCATATTTTAGACGTGGAAGCTTTTAAAGCAGCGGTGAGTGCTTTTGGGTTGGCTGACTATGCTGCGGACTTAGTGGAAGAGTGCTTGCAAGATACAGACCTTCAGAAAGCTTTGCGGCTTTTTTCAATTATTCCCAGTGGGAAATTTAAAAACACCTTGTTGTATCAAGCGCTTCAATTTCGACGTTTGGATATATTGCAAGAATATATGGGGTTGGATTTTTTAAAATCTCACAATCAAGACTCTAAAACGCCTGCAGAAATCGCGTTAATGATGGGTGATGGTTTGTTGTGTCGGATGTTTTTAGATAAAGCAGAGCAGCTAGGCATGTCTTTTTTAGAGGTTTTGCCCTTGAATACGGATACATTAAAAACAGTAGTGATTAATGGGGAAGTTGATATTTTAAATGCTTGGCTGAAAGCTAAAGGACACAAGCGAGCATCTAAACTTTTTGCACAGGCAGATAAAGATGGAAATACGCCTTTACATTTAGCCTGTATAAGTAACCATTCTAAAATAGTAGAGGTAGTATTAAAGTTCAGTACACATGATGATGTTTATCGGTCTAATAAGGATGGTCAAACAGTAATGCAATTATTGTTGTCTAATCATCCCGATATTAAGGTTCCAAAAGAATGGACAGAACGACCATTTGATCAACTGAATCTTACAGAACAGTTAGAAAAAATAAAAAACGCTATTGTGAATTTGAGTTCTGTTGAGGGTTTGTTGTTGATTCAACAGATGTTGCAATTCCTTAATAAACAACAATTAAAAAAACACGCGCATGTTTTTTTGGATGCTGCATTACAGATTGCAAATCTTACATGTTTTAATGCAGTAGTTGACGCCTTAGATTTAAGGAAGGGTATTCCAGAACGCTGGAAACTGGCAGTTTCAGCTAAAGAACCTGTGGCTGACCGCTTGTTGCCTTTTGTCTATACGCAGAGTGAAACTAAAGATACGGTGTGGCACCAAGCAGTGTTGGCAGTTCAAGGGTTGAGCGCAGAAGATATTGCTCCAGTGTTTTTAGCCGTGCAACAACAATCCCAATTTAAAGAATTGTTTTTTCGCACCAATCAATTTGAACAAACCCCAATAATGTTAGCCTTAAAACTAAATAATTGGCATGTCGTTAACGTTTTATTAGATATTGCAGCCGTATTCAAGTACTCCTTAGAAAGGATTGTACCGCCGACACAAGAAAACTTATTACAAGTGATGGCTGCCTGTAAACCAGACTTATTAGCACGTTTTTTAAATGAACAGGCTTATCAGGAACTATTAGAGCAGAAAGATACATCTGGTAATACTTTGTTACATGTAGCTTGCAAGTCTTTTAAACATGCACCTATTATGCTCTCCACTTTGTTGCAATACGTGACACATGAAGCGCTACATCAACCTAATGAGCTAGGTGAAACCGTAATACAGTTATTAGCGGAATCTCCTGATATACAAATTCCTGCAGATTGGGCCAAGCCGCCTTTTCATCGTTTAGATCCTGTAACACAGCTACAACAAATAGTGGAGCAACTAAATCAAGGTGCGAATTTGAATGTGCTACAATCCATGTTGAGCACCCTTAGAATGCCTCCTATAGCATCAGCGGCGCCATCCTTATTGCATGAAGGGGTGGTCGCTCGAAATATCGATTTCATTACCATGGTATTGCAAAGTCCGCAGTATCATCCGTTGTTAAAGTTCCATAATATAGCTGGACAAACACCACTTTCTTTAGCTGTACAACTTAAAGAGATAGCAATAGTCACACAGTTAATGCATGAAGGGCTGCGTATAGGATATAGGTTCGTCGATTTATTAGTACCGAGCCACCAGCATTTATTATCAGTTATTGAATTAGGAGATTTGAATTTATTAGAGCAATGCCTCAGTGAACCTGCGTATGTCGCCTTATTACAGCAGGTGGATGAAGCAGGGTATACCCCTTTACAGAAGGCTTGTCTTTTAAAACAGATCCCAGAAAAGCTGATTATTAGGTTGTTAGAGTTTTATACACATGAAGCGGTGTATCACTCTAATACTGCTGGTCAAACAATCGCCCAAAGCTTAGCTTTGGTTGGATTATTGCCAACTAAATGGCAGCACCCGCCCTTTAATGCAGCAGAAGTCGAAGCTTTTTTAGCGCGTAGATATGAAGAGGCAGTTAAAGAAATTGCACAACAGGAGCTTGAATTGCCATATGAAGTATTATGTAAAGCGATTCAAAAAGACAAATTTGAAGATTTTGTCGAAGCCTTGAAAAAAACGGGTATAGATTGGAATCAACCGAATGCAGCTGGGGAACCACCCTTGCATCAATTGATTTATAAAGAACCTGAATGGTTGATGTATTGGCTATCGCTTAAGCTGCCTACGACCGCAGTGAATAGAGCCGGTGATACCGCATTGTTAAGTGCCTTGAAACGTAACAGAAAACGGGCTGCCGAACTTTTGGTTCAAGCAGAAGATGCACCTGTGAATGTCGGGTATCCTTTAGACTGGGCAGTACAACATAATTATGTTGAGGTTTTAACTTTGTTGTTACAAAGGGGGGCAGATCCTGAGCATGCAACAGTGAATAAAACTTTGCTAGAGCTTATTATGGCTCGTTCAGATCGTTCAAACTTGATGGGCGTATTAGTGGAGCAGGTGAAGCCTGCTTTATTAGATTCTTGGAATGTATTAATACGGTTGTTTAAAGAATGGCGCCCACGCTTAAATCTTGGGGTTTTTTCTAAATTAATCAAAAGGGGTATTAATTTAAATGTACAAGATCCAGAAACTGGTAATACGGCTTTACATTTTAGTTTTTTACCTGGTACGCGATCTCCAGATACTGCACAGATGTTGTTAGAAACAGAGAGTCTTGAGGTTAACCTACGAAATAATGAAGGGGTTACTCCAGGGACCTTGTTTTTTACTTATGGTGCAGATCATTTGAACTTTGCGGTACAGTCTGGTTTTGCAGTACGAGGCGGGGAAGCTCGAATTATGTTTCCTCCGAATTCGTCAATAACGTAATTGAGTAAAAATTAAAAAATGGTTACAGGAGTTTTAAGTTATGAGTCCAAAGAAGTTAGGCCTGCAAGATGAAGCTGGTTTGTTGAAACAAAAAAACATCTTAAGTGCGATTCAAAAGGCGGACGTTGAAGCAGTTAAAAAAGCTTTGGATCTTTTAACGCGGGAAGAACTCTGTGTGCGTGATTCAAATGGGCGAACCGTCTTGCATCGTGCTGCGCAATACGGGAATGTGAGAATTGTAAATCTAGTGATAGAGAAATTGGATGGATATACGGATTTAGATTTACAAGATAATTTTGGAAAAACGGCTTTGCATTATTCAGTCGAAAAGGACCTTAAGATTGAAAAAGAACACAAGTTAGATAATGATACAAGAGCGGCTGTTTTTCATTTATTGCAAGCCTATGGTGCAGACATTCGAATTATGGATCATAAAAAAAAGACACCTTATGGCCTAATAAAATCATTAGAAGGCAAGAATGCATTGGTTATGACTTCTGCGCGACAATATCAAGCAGAGAAAATGTTAGGGCTGGTTAAAAAAATAAGTTTGTTTGATGGGGATGGTCAAACCATGCTCCATATAGCTGTCAAACAAAATAATATTTTTGGAGTTAAGTATATATTAGAAAACTATCCAGAGATTGATATAAACGAACAAAGAAATGATTGGGGTGCTACAGCGCTTATGTATGCGGCGATGGCAGGTAATGACAAAATCATGCAGATTTTGTTTGAGCACCCCAGTATCCGGTATGATTTGGTTGACAAGAATGGGTTCCCTCTTTTATTTACAGCAATTCAAGGTGGAAACGAGTCTTGCGTCAAAAAAGTTCTTGAAAAAGGAGCGCGACCTAGTGATAAATTTCAAGGACAAACCGCTTTTTTTTATGCTGTGGATTGTGGGTGTGTAAAAATAATAAATGTATTGTTGCAGGCAGATCCGTCTGTCGTAAATCTTTCTAATGATGATGGTCGTACAGCCTTAATGCTTGCTGTAGATCAAAATAAACCAATAGAAGTTGTAGATTTATTGTTGGCTGCAGGGGCAGATGTGTATGCATTTTCTAATGGAGGTTCACCGATTATTTCTGCCATTAACTTGTTAAGTGAAGGTGAAGAATATTTGGAGCGATTTTTTAGAATTCCTGGTTTTGACTGGAATATAAGTTTTTCAGGAAACAGCTTGTTGTGGTATTGTATACAGTATAAAAATATCAATGCGTTTTTAAAAATATATGAGCATGTCTTAGAAGTAAATATTCCTGATTCCCAGGGGTATAGTTTGCTGGATGTTGTTTGTGTTAAAATTTCTCAACAATCTAGTGGTGAAAAAGATACGAATGATTTAGAAGTAATGAAAGATTTATTGGTGCGTAAAGGGGCGGTGTCTCTTAAACCTTATTCGTTAGGGGATTGGGTAACGGTTGATCATGCATTATTGAATAATGTTGATATTCATGCGGTAGATGCATCAGGTAGAAATTTATTGCATGTGGCTGCTTTTTTGGGAAATCTAGATCTTTGTAAGGCGATCCTGCAATTAGGTGGTGATCGTGATCTGAAAGATAATCAAGGGTTGACGCCTTTACAGTATGCCTCTAAAAGAGGTGAGAAAGAAGTGGTTGCCCTTTTATTGGCGGCGCCAAAGACCTCTTTGCAACCTCTGCCTGAAAATGCATCTTCTTGGTTTGATCATATGAAAGTAACGTTCAGAAACATTCAGGAGTCTGTTCCTGTTCATAGATGTGATGCAAAAAAACGTACCTTTTTACATGTGGCTTCGTTTTTAGGAAATAAAGAGGTGTGTGCTTTTTTGCTTGAAAATGGGGCAAACCCTAACTTTCAGGACGATCAAGGATGGAGTCCCTTGCATTATGCAGCATTAGGAAATCAAGCTTCAACGGTATGGGTGTTGTTGTGTTCTGATAAAACAGAGTGGATTCTTCCGGATAAAAAAGGAGATAGCCCTTTTAAAAAATTAATAACTACTAAAGAACAATCAGATGCTGCTATATTATTAACGGCCTTGTCAGATTTTCGTATGAAGTATACGGATCAAAATAAATATTTGCCTGCTTTGCAGACGTTGTTTGGGTTATCTATTAATCCTGTGGTTAATTGGAAGGTTATAGATGTTTTTTTAAAGTTTGAAGATATCAATACAGTGGTTTTGTCATCTGCAGGAGGTATCCTGTTTTCAGCGATGCAATATTTTTCGACGGACGATTTTAAAAGGCTTGTGGCACACCCCAATATTGATATTAATATTAGAGATCCTGAAGATTTAACGGTTTTGCATGTTGGTGCGGTACGTACTAATGTTGTGGGGAAACCTAGAAAATATGTTGCAGAAATGGAAGAGAAAATTACGTTCCTATTAGGCAAAGAGGAGTTTGTCTGTAGTACAAATTTTACGTTAGGGGTGATGCAGGTAATGGCTGAGTTTCGGGTAGACAAGGTCGTTAAATTTTTATTAGAAGAAAAAAAAGTGTATTTGTCGGAATCGCCAAAATATAGAGAGCTTCGCAAAGGTGTGTTGCATTATATTGCAAAACAAAGCGCTAGTTTATTGTCTTTTTCATTGGCGCAGCTAAAAAGTCAGCTTTCACCAGAGGTATTTCAAGAGGTGCTGTCAGAAAAGAATCCTTTGGGTGAAACTGTGCTTATGGTTGCAGCTGGTGCATTGAATAAACAAAGCATGAAAATTTTAATAGATGCAGGTGTGCCTTATGATGATTATAGTACTGAAGGGGTGCATTTGCTTCATTTTCTCTTGTTGATGCCCTTAGAGTCTATTGAGCAGACGTTTAATGTTTCAAAAGAAGAAGTGTTGGATATTTATCAAGCACTTTTGGAGTATTTTTTTAGCTTGCCTTTTTCGGAGCCAGGCTTTAATAAAGTTGAACGTATTGCAGGAAATACGCCTTTGATGATTGCGGTGGCGCGTAATAATCTGATTGCGGTTGCAGAACTCTTGAAGCATAAAGGGTTGGATTTCAGTATTAAGAACGATAATGGGTATAGCGTAGAGGATTTGTTAGCTACTCAAGTAGTTTCTACAGAATGCAGGGTTTTACTGGAGCAGTATAAAATGGCTGTTAAAAAAACAGCTAAAAAAAATGTGATGTTGGCTCCAGTGGGAGATGCTGAGGCAAAACAGGCGTCCCCTAAAGTTAAGTTGCTAACATTGGAGGAGGTGTTGCTCGGGGGAGAGCCAACCAGAGAGACCCTGGTCGCAGTTTTAAAAAATACAGATCTGAATGCTAAGGATAGACAAGGTGATACTGCGGTACATCTGGTTATCCGAAATGGATTTTTTGAGGTACTTCAAATGATATGTTCGCAGAAGCGGCAAGTCATTAAGTTTGATTTGAAAAATAATGAAGGGGATACGCCTCTGCATTTGGCTGTGCGATTTAATAAACTAGACGCTATGAAACATTTATGTGTATTGAAAGGACAACCGTTTTTGGTTACCAATCAAGCGGGACATACGCCCTTAAGTTTGGCAGTACACCTTGGTCAACTTGATATGGTGAAAGTTTTATGGCCATTCACCCATAAACGAGATCTCATGCAGCTCTTAGAGTTCTCTGTTCGTGCGAATAAGCCAGATACGGTGCAATGGTTAGCTGGTCAAGAAAATATAAACTGGGCAACTAAAAATGCGCACGGCGAAACGT
Organism: uncultured Francisellaceae bacterium; assembly: GCA_964524705.1. Lineage (GTDB taxonomy): Bacteria > Pseudomonadota > Gammaproteobacteria > Berkiellales > Berkiellaceae > CAZGDB01. The sequence continues at coordinate 9,531 of CAZGDB010000023.1, read as the reverse complement.
TTGTGCAAATTGCTGTTAAGTTAGGGGCCCTAGAGACCTTGAAAACTTTAAAAATGTTAAAAGCAGACTTCGGGGCTAAAGATACAGAAGGTAATACTGTTGTACATCTAGCATTGATGTTTCAACAGTATGCTGTTTATCAATGGTTAGAAACAGAAAAAATGAGTAGTCAGTTTTTAAAGATCTCTAATAAGAAAGGATGTTTGCCTTTACATGTTGCAGTACTCAAAGGGGCGCCTATTGAAGTGGTTCATCTATTATTGAAGCAAAATAGAGATGCATTAAATGTTCAAGATGCAGAGGGTAATACCCCCTTGCATCTTGCCTTGATAGCAGGAAATGTTGAAACTGCATGTGAGTTGTTAGCCAACCAGGGTTTAAATTTACAATTGCTAAATAAAAAAGGTGCGAGTTATAAGGCGCAAATTGAATTGTTAAATAATTCTGTTTTAATTAAAGCCTATGAAAACAACATGGCTAGAGAATTGAATTTCTTGAAGGGTGCGATTGATGCGGAAAATATGATTGGTTTACAAAATCATAATATTGCTGCTCTGTCGGAGGTGACCCGCTTAGAACTTTTTGAATATGCTGTGCAAAAAGGTAAGGTGCAATCTTTTGTTTTCTTGGGGAAACTGTTAAGTCCCCATCAACGTAAACAACAGCTTGCATTTATGTGTCAGCAAGATAATATTGAAGGCGTAGCTGTTTGCTTATCTTGTGATGTGACGGATAAGTCACAAATCGTCTCGAAGGTATTGGAGCAGAGCATTACTAGCGGGGATGTTGCATTGTTTGCATGGGCGCTGTCTCGTTCTGAATTAGATTTAACAACAACTTGTATAACTGGGGGGTCAGTTATTGCTTATGCTATAACCGCTGAACAGCCTGAGATGGCGTTAGCGCTGATTGCTCAAGCCACCCCAGAACACTTAGCTCTAGAACTAGAAGCATTGCGTTTTGCGTGTATGCGTCGGAATGTCACTATTATTGCTGGGTTATTGGGGACGCAAGAGGCAGATCTTAAGCTGCTTTTGCCATTATTGGTTAAAAAATCCATAGAGTTCCGGGATAATGATTTGTTAAGCTGGTGTGTTGAACAACCTGAAACAGACATGCAGAATTTATTATTAGCAACGTTAGCGCATGCCATTATGACGGGTGATACCGTATTGCTGGACTGGACGTTGAGGTTTGAGCGGTTAGTCTTTAATACTTTAGAGTTTGATAATATGCCGGTGGTTGCGTATGCAATGGCTTGGGGTCAATCAGAGATAGCGATTCGTTTGATTGAGCAGTTGGATGCCAATACTAGAGCTGCAAAAGATGTAAAAGGTAACACGCTCTTGCATTGGGCCTGTTACTATAGAGAAATTCGGGTGATTGAGGCTTTGTTACCTTTTGTTGCCAAAGATAAACACGAAACCACAGGTATTGACCTTAATGCAAATAATCAATTTTTGGCCACTGCTTATGGTTTCTTTATAGAACAAGGGTTGGGTAGTCAATATCCAGAATTAAATCAAAAATTTATAGCGTTAGGCGCTGAAGTACGTTTCCCACAATGGAATATCGCAAACAAGGGGGATGAAGTTCCTGAAGTATCTTTATCTAGACCCGCTAGTCCTGCTGTGCTACTTTCGCAAACAGCAGGGCCTACGCAGTCTGCACAGCCTGCAAGACAAGCTGCGCAAAGTACAGAACCTGTTTTATGGGTATTTACGTGTTAGTGTTAGCACACAGCTGTTCACGATTCCAACACCAGCTAAGTGGGTAGGGACAGGCTGTGTTGGTTTGTAAGAAGAAGACATGAGTGGTTTTATTGAAGGTTTTAGAAATTGCACCTTAGAACCACTCTGGACTATTCCAACAGAAGGTAGTGTGCCTGGTACCGGCTGTGGTGAATTGTATGCTGCGATATCGTCCGCAGTCTCACCTTGGCTTGAGAGGTTTTTTGGATTCGCGCCATAGAGGGTTAATAATCGTGCTATCACATGTTCACGATTAAAGCGTGCCCAGTGTAGTGGTGGGATAGAGATGTTCTCGTGGCAATGATTAGGGTCTACCAGAGATTTTCCGTTCGCGCCTTTTTTGAGCATCATGTGTACCATTTTGGTATAACCACGTTCAATCGCAAGATACAGCGGTGACATTCTGTCAGTGTTTTGTATGTACGGATATGCATTGAAATCACGCAGTAATATTTCTGCAATCTTAACTTCGCCGGCACAGACAGCCCAATGTAATACGGTTTCTGCTTTATGAGTGTTTTGAGTGTTCACATCGGCGCCGTTTTTCAACAGCAAGGCTATCATCTCGTGGCAAGCGGGTTTGTGTGTTTTATTTTTTGTTAATGCGATATATAGCGGTGTCTCTTTGGAGATATTAAAGACATTAGGGTTGGCACCCGCGGCCAGTAGCGTCCGGACGAGCTCGAGATCGCGCGCATGAACAGCAGTATGTAATAGCGTGTTCCCACAATCGTGGAACACTTCATTAGGGTTGGCACCCGCGGCCAGTAGCGCCCGGACGAGCTCGAGATCGCGTGCATGAACAGCAGTATGTAATAGCGTGTTCCCACAATCGTGGAGCACTTCATTCACCTTGAGATTAGGAATTGTGCGTAACAACGCAAGGGCAGCCATTCTTTCTTGCGATTCTTCGAAATATCCGGCTTGTTGTATAAAATAATAGAGTACGATCGTAGGGTTTTTGACGAGTTTTCGACCAAGGTTATGTTTAAGTGCAACATAAATAATACATGCTAAATCTGTTGTAGAAGTAAAAATAGGCAACATAAGAGGGCTCCTAGAGAATAATGATAGAGGGGCATTGTATCAGAGAGGGATAAACGCATAAATAGTTTTTTGACTAACCTATATCGTTTTTTTGATAGGCATAAGTACAAAAACTAACTTTTTTACATAAGGAATCAGTACACCCCTCTCACCATCAGCGGGTATGCTGATGGTGGGGGGGCAGAATTTAGGTATTTTTGAGGAGGAGGGATGGGGCTTGTGTGGGCGCTAAGCATTGTTTTGTACTACCGAATACTAAGCCGCTTGAAGGCAGGTAATTCGGGGTGGTGGTGAATGTCTCTGTAGCACCTTTTCCTCTTAATAGTGCTGCAATTTCAGGATGATTATAAATCACTGTAGCCCAATAGAGTGGTGTGGCACCAGCACTTTGAGTATTAGGATCCACATTTTCAAGTAGCTTTTTTACTATTTCGATATTCCCCTGTTGAATTGCAAAATGTAGAGGGGTGATACCCTTTGTGTTTTTTATTTCTGCATTTGCTCCTGCAAAGAGGAGACTACATACAGTGTGATAGGCATTGTTCAGGATTGCAAAATGTAGGGCAGTATTCCCATTAGAAAAATTTTTGATATTTAAGTCAAATTCTTCAACGCTAGAGAGGAAGCTTAGTGGAAAAATCAGATCATGATATTGATTGCTCACCGCAAGCGATAATGGAGTTTCATTTAAATCATTTGTTGTATTGGCATCAATAAGACTTGCAAAATACTCCACAAGATTGAGATTATGTTGACGGACGACAAAATGTAAAAAGGTATCTCCAGTGTCGGCTTTGCGATCTGTTAGATTAATATTTTGACCTTCTTTTTCGAAGGCATATCTAATCACTTCAAGTGGGGCCTCTAATTCTAAAAAATTCCAGATGGCGGTCGTGGGGGTTGTTTTGAGTAAAGCAGCTCGGTTATCTGTAGACAGAAATTTCAGGATTATCTGTGTCGGTAAATCACGGTAAGGGAAAGCCATAGTTGTCTCTTTGTTTTATTATTTTTCTTAAGGGGAGTATACCATTTATATGTATTCTCATCAATAGTTTATTAACTAACGTATTTGTTTTTTTTAAGGTTAGCTACACAACATTATTATTTTTAAGGTGATTCTCTGTTATAATCAAGCCTTGCAGCGGTTGCTATTCGAGATTAATTAAGTTGAATAACAAAGAATATATGTCTACCGGACAAGTTTATCGTCGTCTATTAGGGTATGTGCGCCCCTATAAGCTCGTTTTTGCGTTGGCTATCTTAGGCAACCTGTTATACGGCTTGGTGGATGCTTCTATGGTTAAGTTCCTGGAACCTTTGTTAGATAAAGGGTTTACCGGGGAAGATCCTGTATTTGTACGTTGGATCCCAGCCATGATTTTTGGGATCTTTGTGGTACGGTCTATAGCCGGCATTTTATCTGGCTACTGTATTGGCTGGGTTGGGCGTAATGTCGTCATGGAATTTAGACGTCAACTGTTTGCAAAAATCTTAAAATTACCCACTACTTATTTTGATAAAACCTCTTCTGGGGAGTTGCTCTCTAAACTGACTTACAATACTGAACAGGTTGCAGGGGCAAGTACGGAAGCCTTAACCATTATTGTGCGTGAAGGGTTTACGACGATTGGTTTTTTATTGGTTATGTTGTCTATCAATCTGTGGTTGACGGTCTTGTTTTTGGTATCCACACCAATTATGGCTTTTTTGTTACATAACGCTTCTAAGCGTTTAAGAAAGATTAATACGCGTGTACAAGGCTCTATGGGCGATGTGACGCAAATCGCTGAAGAACTGATTTCTGCTAATAAGGAAATCAAAATTTTTGGTGGACAACAGCGTGAATTTGATCGTTTTGAAAGTGCGGTTCAAAATAATCGACGACAAGAAATGAAAGTGATTGCAACCTCAGCCTTTAGCGTGCCAGCTGTACAGATGGTAGGGGCAACCTGTTTAGCCTTGACGTTATATTTAGCAACCCGTAATGCGGAATGGATGGGGATAACCCCTGGGGCTTTTGCCGCTATGGTGGCTGCGATGCTCGCTATTTTAAGACCCATTAAACAAATCACGCGTGTGAATGGGGTTGTACAACGTGGGATAGCAGGGGCGAGCAGTATTTTTGAATTATTGGCTGAACCTACAGAAATCGATGAAGGAAGCACAGAGTGTACCCGTGTTGCAGGAGAAATTCGTTTTGAAGAGGTGTGCTTTGTCTATCCTGAAAAACAAGAATGGGCGCTAGATCATGTCAGCTTTACCATTCCACAGCGTAAGATGGTTGCTCTCGTCGGGACTTCTGGCGCGGGTAAAACAACGCTGGCACATTTGATTCCTCGATTTTATAATTATCAAGAAGGACGTATTTGTATTGATGGCACTCCGATCACAAGTTTGAGCTTGCAGGCTCTACGGTCACAAATTTCAATGGTGTCTCAGCACGTTACTTTATTTAATAATACCATTGCCTATAACGTTGCTTATGGCTTACCTAATATTGAACCTGAAAAGATTTGGGAAGCATTACATTTTGCGCATGCTGCGGAGTTTGTGGAAGCTCTACCCAATGGTTTATTGACCTTGATCGGAGAAAATGGAGTACGCCTGTCTGGCGGTCAACGTCAACGTTTGGCAATTGCTAGGGCAATCCTTAAAAATGCACCTATCTTAATCTTAGATGAGGCCACCAGTGCCCTAGATACCGTCTCTGAACGACATATTCAGGTGGCACTGGATAATCTAATCCAACGTTCCACCACTTTAGTGATTGCGCATCGTCTTTCAACGATTGAAAAGGCTGATTCTATTGTGGTGCTAGAGCATGGGAAGGTCGTAGGCATGGGGCCACATGCAACGCTTATGCAGCACAACCCAGCCTATGCTAGACTTGTAGCAGCACAAATACAAAATTCTCATGAAACTACGAACATTACAGCATAATTTGTTTTGGTATTGGACCCAAGGCTGGTGGGAAACCCCCGGCGCTAGGGTCCTGTGCCTGCCTTTGTCTGGGGTTTATAAATTATTGGGATTTTTTCGTCATTTACCTTATCGCTTGAAATTGCGTCATGCGCAAAAATCACCTATACCACTGATTATCGTGGGTAATCGTTTAGTGGGCGGAACTGGTAAAACCCCTCTGATTATGGCACTTGCTAGTGAGTTGCAAAATCAACAAAAGTCTGTTGCTATCTGCTGTAAAGGTTATGGGGGAACGTTGAGGGGGAATTACCTTGTAACCTCTGAACACACCCAAACCCAAGTGGGTGATGAAGCCTGGTTGTATTACCAAGCAGGCCATACGGTCTATGTGGCACGTCATCTGCATAAAGTATTACCCTTAGTCAAAGATGTTTCCCTGTTAATATCCGATGATGGCCTCCAACAACCCGCTGTAAAACCACACTTAGCTGTCCTTGTCTTTCCTCGCCAATTGCCCCACAATCGTTATGTTTTGCCGGTAGGGCCCTGGAGAGAACCTTATCAAGTAAAATCAGGAGAAGTCGTTGTATCCTATGGTGCACCAGTACCAGGGGCATTATGGGTTCATAAACAACCTTTGCCTGTATTGCATAGTGTCTCCCATCCAGGACTCACCTTAGCGGTGGACCAATTGGCAGGACATACGGTACATGCAGTCTGTGGAATAGGGTACCCGGAGGATTTTTTTGGGATGCTAACAAACTTTGGAATGAATGTAGTGCGCCACCCCTTTGTAGATCATGCAACCTTCACTAAAGCAGATTTTGCAGCTATGCATGGCGCTCCTATCATTATGACTCACAAAGATGCTGTGAAATGTACCCACCTAGGATTAGAAAAAGCCTGGTATCTGCCTATTCAAGTGAAAGTCCCACAAAGCTTATTAAACCGTATTAACGCAGTAATGGAAGTTTAACAATATGGATATGCGATTATTAGATATTTTAGCCTGCCCCTTATGTAAACAAAGCTTATATTATCAACGTGAGCAACAAGAACTCATTTGTAAAGCTGACCGCATTGCCTACCCTATACGCGAAGATATTCCTGTGATGTTGGTAGATGAGGCCCGTACCTTAACTTTAGAAGAGATTGATGCATGTTCCAAGTAGTCATTCCCGCACGTTTTGCCTCCAGTCGTTTTCCCGGTAAACCCTTAGCAGAAATTGCAGGGATGCCCATGTTGGCACATGTGATCCAACAAGCTAAAGCCAGTGGTGCAGCAGGTGTATATGTGGCAACCGATGATATTCGTATTCTAGAGCTTGCCAATGCTATGGGGGCGCAAGGGGTCATGACCTCGGCGAACTGTAATAGTGGGACAGAAAGAATTGTGGAAGTTGTCAGACTATTAAAGTGGGCGCCTGATACCATTGTTGTGAATGTTCAGGGGGACGAACCTACAATTCCTTTTTTTAATATTCAGTACTTAGCGACAGTATTAGAAAAGAGCCAAGCTAGTGTTGCTACGCTCTATAGTGAACTGACTGACGAACATGCGTATCATGACCCCAATGTAGTGAAGGTAGTGCTTGATAAGTACGAGCAAGCTCTGTATTTTAGTCGCGCACCTATCCCTTACCACAGAGCGCCTGCGGTATTTAAAAGTGTAAAACGCCATATAGGACTCTATGCGTATAGAGTCTCAGCCCTAGAAGCGTTTATGGAACAAGGACCTTCCTTGCTTGAAGATCTCGAAATGCTAGAACAACTGCGATTTTTATGGCACGCTTTTAAAATACAATTGGCGTGTGCCCCCTTAATGGGAGGCCCCGCTGTGGATGTTCCCTCAGATATACAGGCGGTAGAAACATGGATGCAACTCAACCCAGCATAACACGCGTACTTTTTGTGTGTTTAGGCAATATTTGTCGCTCGCCTTTGGCGCAAGGGGTGTTTGAATCGTTAGTGGCAGAGCAAGGGCAAAAAACAAATTTTTTGATCGATTCGGCAGGTGTGGAAGGCTATCATGTTGGGGAAGCACCGGATATTAGAGCACAACAAATTGCTGCGGAATACGGTATAGACATCAGTCAACAAAAAGCTCGTAAAATACAGGCACGTGATTTTACCAACTTTGATTATATCTTGGCAGCTGATTTGAGTGTCTTTGAGGCGCTAAAATCAATCCAACCTCATAACACGACTGCAGTTGTTAAATTATTTTTATCCTATTTACCAGGGCGCGAAGAAGACCCACAGGTGCCGGATCCTTATTATGGTGGAATGGCAGATTTTGAAGCAGTGTTGCAGCTTACGCTAGAAGGCTGTCAGGCTTTTTATGGCATGTTGTGTAGTAAACCTTTAACGGTATAAATATTCAAAATTAAAAAATTTACTCTCCCAGGTATGAACCAAGTGTTCCTTTTACAGTCCATAAGTTGTATGGGCTCTGTAAAAGGAAAGATGTATGTATACGCATGATTGTGCGGTTGTGGCTACTCAAAAGCCTTCAGGTTCTCGAGGTCGTTTTGGGGTATTAACGGCGGCATTTTTGTCGCTGAGCGCTTTAGGGCTCCCTATTAGTGCTAGGGCAGAGCCTATGGGCGGTGTGGTTACAGCGGGCCAAGCAACGGTTACCTATCAAGGTGCAAATACCAATATTAATCAATCTACTGCTAGTGCCTCTATTAACTGGGATTCCTTTAGTGTAGGTCCTGGGGAGCATGCCGCTTTTACAGTCCCTGATGCCGCTTCAGTTACTCTTAATAAGGTTGTAGGGAATAACCCTTCAGAGATTTTAGGGCGTGTATCTTCCAATGGACAACTCTATTTAATGAACCCAAGCGGTATCTTTTTTAGACCCGGTAGTCAGGTGGATGTCGCAGGATTAGTGGCAGATACCCAAGGGTATGGTGCAATTATGCATGAAGGGGTGATTAATGCCAGTGGAGATGTCACTTTTAAGGCCCCCAGTATTACGGTGAGCGGACGTATTAATGCCGGTGGTACGGTTGGGATGTATGCAGATGTATTTGGGGATGGCACGTTGTTTGTTCCGGTTTCTTCTTCAGTGGGTGTGATTAATATGTCAGGGGTTATAGGAGCGCGTAATGTTGAAGTACATGGCGACATTATACGGATTGGCGGGACTATAGATGCCTCTGGTCATGGGGTTGAAGATGGTGGGCGGGTGATTGTTTTTTCAGACTTAGAAACCCGAGTGAATGGGGTTATTTTAGCAAAAGCGGGTTTATTAGGCGGTAATGGTGGTTTTATAGAAACCTCCAGTCATGGGGTATTGGATATCGCAGGGGCTACGGTAGATGCCAGTGCAACCTATGGGACAGCAGGTACTTGGTTATTAGATCCCCCTGATTATGAATTAAATGCTGCTGCAGCTACTGCGATTACAACAGCGCTGGCTGGTACCAATGTCACAGTTGAAACGGAAGTAACAGGTCCTGGGACGGGTAACATTAATATTAGTGCGAGTTTAACGATTCCAACGGCTAAGGTATTAACCTTAAATGCGTTTAACAATATTGTTTTTGGTTCAGGAACTCAGTTTACAGTATCTAGTGGGGGTACTTTAAACTTACGTGCAGATAGTACAGGCACTACTCAAGATACCGGCGGTCAAGGCACAATTATTGGGACCAGCGGTACCCATATTAATGGCGCAGGTACGGTGAATATGTATTATCGTCCTTATGCCTCTAATGGCGCAGGTGCCTTAAGTTATGCTTTAGGGAATACATTTTTTAGTAGTTTTGTGTCAGGGCCTACAGTTACGCGATGGGAGATTTTA
>CAZGDB010000022.1:25232-26855 GCA_964524705.1 uncultured Francisellaceae bacterium | reverse complement strand
AGATTAAGATGGTCGTAATTAGACTGACACGTTCAGGATCCAAGAAAAAGCCTTTTTACCATATTGTCGTTGCTGACAGCCGTTGCGCACGTGATGGTCGTTACATTGAACGTCTAGGGTATTTCAATCCTGTGGCTCAAGGTAAAGAAGTAGAATTGAAAATTGTGAACGATCGCCTGGCATATTGGACCCAAGTGGGCGCCCAAATGTCTGAGCGTGTAGCTTCTTTGGTTAAGCAATGGAACATGACGTTACAAGCCTCGTAGACGGCGGAACGAAGCTGGTGCTCGGTAAAATCGGAGCGCCAGTAGGTTTAGCTGGTTTTTTTCGAGTGCAGTCCTTTGCAGAAGAGGCTGTTTCATTGTTGGATTATGCCCAATGGTATATCCAATTTAAGGATGGATGGCATCCTTATACCCTGGCTGAAGGAAAGGTTCAAAAAAATGAACTTTTAGCAAAGCTAGAAGGCGTGAGTGATAGAGATGCAGTGCAGCTATTAACCAATCGCCGTGTTGCGGTGGATGTAGCAGCGCTCCCTGCTTTAGAGGCAGGACAATATTATTGGCATCAGCTAGAAGGCTTAAAAGTTTATAATGGTGCTGTATGTTTAGGGTCTGTTGACTTTTTGTATAACAGTACCGCTGGTGCGATCATGGTGATCACCCCATTAGAAGGCAAAGAGAGATTACATATTCCTTTTGCGCCTGATGTGGTAGAAAACGTTGATCTCGCTGAGCAGAGAATAGATATTGTGTGGCAGGTAATTTAGGAGATCCTATGCGTTGGTATGGGATCATTACGCTGTTCCCCCAAATGTTCGAGGCACTACAGCATGGCGTGATTGCGCGGGCTGGAGAGCTTGGGGTAAAACTGAATGTTTATCAGTTACGGGACTTTGCTGCTCCGCCGCATTATCAAGTTGATGATCGGCCTTATGGAGGCGGTCCGGGTATGGTGTTAAAGGCAGAGCCGTTATTGGCAGCCATACAGCATGCAAAAGCGCAAGCACCGGGTCCTTGTAAAGTGATCGCCTTGTCGCCTTCTGGGAAACAGGTAAAGCAAGCAGCTTTACGGAGTCTTTCAGAGGAGCCGGGCATTATTTTTGTATGTGGTCGATATGAAGGAATAGACCAACGTGTCTTAGACACGGTTGTGGATGAGGAATGGTCCATTGGAGATTACATTCTGTCCGGTGGTGAATTCCCCGCGATGGTGATGTTGGATGGGATTTTACGTTTATTGCCAGGTGTTTTGGGTAATGCGGAGAGTGTAGTACAAGAGTCTTTTGAACAAGGCACTTTAGATTACCCGCATTATACGCGGCCAGCAGTAGTAGCAGGGTTAGAAGTCCCTGCGTTGTTGCAGACCGGGCATCATGCAAAGATTACTGCATGGCGTGAAGGTAAGGCATGGGACAAAACACGTAGTGAACGTCCTGATCTGTTAGAGCTTGGTGTGGAATAAGAGGAGTTTTTGGTATGAGACATCCAGTCGTTCAAGCGATTGAGCAAGAACAATTGCAAAAAGGGATCCCAAATTTTTCAACGGGAGACACAATTGCAGTTTATGTGAAGGTTAAAGAAGGTAAACGTGAACGCGTTCAGACTTATGAAGGTGTTGTGA
>CAZGDB010000022.1:0-25222 GCA_964524705.1 uncultured Francisellaceae bacterium | reverse complement strand
GGTCTGCATTCTGCAGTAACAGTGCGTAAAATGGCGCATGGTTCAGGGGTAGAACGTGTATTCCCTTTACATAGCCCTTTAATTGATAAAATTGAAGTAAAACGTTTTGGTAAAATGCGTAAAGCTAAAGCTTACCACTTACGTGAATTGACTGGTAAAGCAGCTCGTATTAAAGAAGATTTGGGACAAGCAGTTAAAGCGAAAGCTGCTGCTAAAGCCGCAAATGCGATTAATGCTGGTGATAACGAGACTACTGCAGAGTAATTTTCTCAGTCGGTCTATTATTCAAAGACACCTCATCCCTTTGTGGGGGTGGGGTGTTTTTGTTTGTATCGGTAATCAATGTCAACTGTATTCCCCTTGAAGATCCAGAAAACTGAACCACTGTGGGGGAAACAGGGACAAATCCCTCAAATTCTTCGTCTTCAGTATCAGCGTGTGCGGTATTTTCAAGAATCCAGGCACAATTATTTAAAAGTTCTAGGCTGACAAATCGACAACGTGCTACTTCAAGATAGAGTGCCGCTTGATCAATCTCTTCAGATGTCATCATTTGATCTAAGATGGGTTTTGTGAACTTTTCGAGTTTTTGTGCTGCAGATAACTTTTCATCATCCAGCCCAAAGGCTACGAAAAAAAAGGTTTTTAAGGTTTCCAGTTGCTCCTTTTCTTTTTTCAGGGATGCGTGTGTTTTTGGACGATACCATATTAATTTTTTGAAGGCAGCAAAATCTTGTGGGGGGGGGTAATGCAAGAGTGGCAAAGCAGCGTAGACAAGTTGTGCAAAGTCTGGGCTTTGGGAATTAATTTTTTTGAATGCAACTGTCAGTTTATGTGTAATATACAACTCTATACATACCGCAATACTGGGATCTGTAAAGGTGGCCTCTTTTGTAGCAATTTCAAGATGTAAAATTTCTGATTCTAAAGTGGTAAAAGCTGGCGGTACTTCATGCTTGTGAATATCAGTCCATCCGTAAGATTGAAGGTTTGTTTTAAAAATTTTATCTGCCACTTCCGAGGGGCATACATCCAAGATATGTAGCGCAGAGGCTATATCTAGTTTTGGGTGGCCTAATAAATAAGGCAAACAGCCATTATAATTATTATTAATCGCATATTGTAACGCATGATGAATATCCACAAGTGGACATTCTGATAGCCACTCTAGAACAGAAATATTGTTTTGTGCTACTGCGAGATTCATTAATTCTTCGAATATCTGTAGTCTGTTTTTGAGGTTTTCTAAACGTAGATGTTGGGCAAAAGTAAAATCCCGTTTAGCATCTTTTGATGATTTTATGAATTTCTCATCATCAAAGCTAAAGTTGATTTTTTCAGGACAACATTCTAATAGTTTTTTGATACAGACCCAGAAGGGTTGTGAGAGACCTTGTAGAGCAGCAGCTCTTGCTTTTTTGTCTTGGTGTAGCATGAATATTTTTTGTGTAAAATACGTAAGTGTTGCTTGTAACTCTGCATGTGGATGATTGATGAGGTACTGAATAGACACGCTATAGCCTTGGGTCAAGGCATGTTTTAAGGCTTTATGTGGGTGAAATTGTGGCGCTGTGCGGAGCCATTCTAAAACGGTAATATTTTGCTGTTCTAGTGCGATACGCATGAGGATATGATCTGAAAAACTAAAATCTACATGTAAGGGGTATTTTTTAGTCAGGATCTTAAGACCTTCCCAATAAGGGTGACAATGTGCGACTTGTTTGCACTGATTGAGTTCAGAAAGTGTAAAAATTATTTTTTTAAAAGCTTCACTTGGATATTGTGTGGGGGATTGTTCACATTTAGTGAATAGTTCTGTGAGATTGAGCAGTTCAGTGGGCCGTTTCGTAGGTGCAAACATATGGTAGATCAGCCTTATGTATCACAGTTATCTTCTAGGTATATAAGATTTTTGTAAGATCTTCCAGTTTTATAGTTGGGTTGTTTAGCTGGCTTTAAAGGTTGCCATAATGCGGGCCTTCTCCCCCTTGTGGGGTAGTCCAATGAATATTTTGGGTAGGATCTTTAATGTCACAGGTTTTACAATGAATACAGTTGGGGGCATTGATTTGTAGTGTAGGGCCATTAGGGCTTTGTATAATTTCATAAACCCCAGCAGGACAATAGCGTTGTTCAGGTGCATCAAAGATCGATAAATTATACTGAATAGGTGTGTTAGCGTCTTTTAGCTGTAAATGACAGGGTTCATTTTCTTCATGATACACTTGGCTTAAGGCTAATGCTGTCATTTTATCAAAGGTGATTTTATTATCTGGTTTGGGATAATTGGGTTTTATACACAGTTTAGCTGGTTTTAAAGTTGTATAATCCGGTTGTGGATGCGTGAGGGTCCAAGATGTGCGCCCTCTAAAAATAAAACTCTCAAGGCCTGCATACAGCATTCCTGGGAGTAACCCCCAATTAAAAGCAGGGCGTATATTCCGTGCTTTAAAGAGTTCATCATAAATCCAGGAATCACGTAAAGCCGTATTATAGTGTTTTAAACTGGATTGTTTGGTTTCCAAAGCATGCACTATACTATCAGCGGCTAAAATACCTGCGCCCATAGCCGTATGGGTGCCTTTGAGTTTTGCAACATTCATAAATCCTGCAGCACAGCCAATCAGGGCACCACCGGGAAAATCTAGGGTCGGGATTGCTTGTACCCCGCCTTCTGTCAGGGCTCTGGCACCATAGGCTGTGCAGCGACCATCAGTTAAGATCTTGCTAATCGTGGGGTGACGTTTGAAGTTTTGAAATTCTTGATAGAGGTCTAAATGTGGATTTTTATAATCTAAGCCAATAATTAAGCCTACCAATACTTGGTTATCCTGATAATGGTACAGAAAACCGCCACCATAAGCTTCTTGCATTAACGGTGCACCAATAGTGTGCAGGATACTGCCTAATTGATGCTGGGCATTAGGGACTTGCCAGATTTCTTTAAAACCAAGCGCATAGGTTTGGGGAGCGGTATGTTTACGCAATTCAAAATGTCGTATAACAAACTCACTTAAGTGTCCACGGGCACCTTCTGCTAAGAGGGTATACGGTGCATACACTTTTACACCCGCTTGAAATTGAGTAGTAGGTTGCCCTTGCTTATTGCGGCCTACATCGCCTGTTTGAATGCCAATGACGCGGTTATTATCCATCAGTAACGTTGCTGCCGGAAAACCTGGATATAATTCAACACCTAGATTTTCAGCTTGAGTGCCTAGCCATTGACAGAGTTTTCCTAAGCTGGTGATATAACATTCTTTATTATGTAATGAGGGTGGGATAGGTAGCGTCCATGCTTTTTTTGCGCTTAAAAAATAAAAATGTTCATCAGTGACGGGAACTAAAAAATCAAGATTTGCAGGTTGCCACTCAGGGAATAGTTGTTTTAAAGCGGTAGGCTCAAAAATATTACCTGATAAAATATGTGCACCAATCGTTGCGCCTTTTTCAAAAATAGCTACTTTGAGCGCAGGATTACGTTGTTTAATACGAATAGCAGCACTTAAGCCTGATGGTCCTGCGCCTACAATAATAACGTCAAACTGTAACTGCTGTTCTTCTGGTGCATCCATGATAGTTACCCTAATAACTGCAATGTGATTTGGTGAGAAGTCCGAACTTTGTTAAGATTAGCGCAATGTGCGGAGCATGGATAGAGCAAGCCGATGCAAGCGTTAGTGTGTGTGAAAAGAGTTGTAGATCCTTATGCTAAGGTTCAGGTCAAAGCGGATGGTTCTGGGATCCAAGATCAGAACTTAAAAATGGTTATGAATCCTTTTGATGAGATTGCCTTAGAAGAAGCACTTCGGATGCGAGAGCGTCAAGAAATTGAACACATTACTGCTGTTACTATAGGTAAGTTGGCAGACCAAGAAGTTTTGCGTCATGCGTTGGCATTAGGGGCAGATAAGGCTATTTTATTAAAAACGGATGAGGTGCTACCACCCTTAGCACGTGCTAAGGCCTTTACGTCCATAGTAGAAGCTAACGATATAGATTTAGTATGGATGGGTAAACAAGCTATTGATGATGATTATAATCAGTGTGGTCAAATGTTGGCACAATTATTGGGATGGCATCAAGGCTGTTTTGTATCCAAAGTTGTAAAAGAAAATCAGTATTTAGTGGTAACGCAAGAAGTAGACCAAGGCTTAGAAACTATAAAAATGCCATTACCTTGTGTGTTAACGGCAGATTTACGTTTAAATGAACCGCGTTATGCCACCTTGCCTAATATTATGAAAGCACGCCAAAAACCGTTAGAGATTATAGAATTGCCAGTATCCGTGGCACCCTATATGCAATTATTAGGGGTCACCGCTCCGAGTATGCGTATGCCTGGAAAAATAGTTCCAGATCTGAACACTTTATTAACGGAATTAAAGTTATGAGTATTTATGTTATTGCAGAACTACAAGATGGAAAGTTATTAAGTAGTATTGGCTCTAGTTTAACTGCTGCACAGCAGTTTGCCGCAGAGTGCACTGTGGTGTTAACAACTGCGTTAGATCCGAGTGAGTATATTACAGAACTCTCACGCTATACGAACGTGAAGAAAGTGATCGTCTGTCCGGTAGATCTCGCATCATTTGGTCCTAAAGCCTGGGTTGATGCTTTTGGGGAAGCCATGGAAGTAGCAGATGTGATTATTGCAGCAAGCTCGACTATGATTAAAAGTTTACTTCCACGTTTAGCCGCACGTTTAAACACACAACCTTTTACCGATGTGGTAACTATTGTTGATACTAAAACTTTTGTACGTCCCATTTATGCAGGAAATGCTTTACAAACCGTTCAAAATTTACAACCTAAAACGATGATAAGTATTAGAGCCACTGCTTTTACACCACTGCAACCGCAAGGTGAGCATACAGTAGAACGCTTAGATTTGGCTGCGGTAAAGATTGCATCACTGCAAATTTATCAAGGTTTAGCACAGTTAAAGAGTACACGTCCAGATTTGATGAATGCAAAAATCGTGGTGAGTGGGGGGCGTGGATTAGGTAGTAAAGAAAATTTTCATCTGATTGAACAGCTTGCAGATAAATATGGTGCTGCAGTAGGCGCGACTCGAGGGGCCGTGGATGCCGGGTATGCCCCTAATGATTGGCAAGTAGGACAAACCGGTAAAATTGTAGCACCGCAGTTATATATTGCGATTGGATTATCAGGGGCAACGCAGCATATTGCAGGGATTAAGGACAGTAAAATTATTGTTGCGATTAATAAAGACCCCGACGCACCGATTTTTCAGTACGCCGATTATGGTTTAGTAGCAGATTTGTTTGATGTGATCCCAAAATGGCTGACGCAGTAATCAGAGACACATTTTGGTTATTGTTCCGCTAATACTGTACTAAAGGCAGGGTCTTTTTGGCAATGCGCATAGACTGTCATGAGTTTAGGATATCCTGTTAAATCACAACGTGCTTTTTGGGCATGTAGTAATTGTGGAGCCAAAAAGACATCGGCTAATGAAGGCGTCTCACTAAAGCAAAAGTATGTTTTGGTTTTTTGAGTTGCTAGGAGGGCTTCTAGTGATTGCAAGCCTTGCACTAACCATTTTTGTACCCAAGCGTCTTTTTGCCCAGGGTTCAGTTGAAATTCATTTGTGAGGGATTGAATAACCCGTAAGTTGGTTAAAGGATGTATCTCACAGGCTATATTGAGCACAAAACCACGGATTTTTGCTCGTAAAAATGGATCTGCAGGTAATAAGGCAGGGGTCGGATACTTTTCTTCTAGGTATTCAATAATCGCTAAGGATTGTGTCAACGACCCAGCATCCGTGACTAAACTAGGGACTAATTTTTGTGGGTTGATGGATAAGTAAGCTGGCTGATTTTGTTGGCCGCCACCTTCTAGTAAATTGACGCCTATTTTATCTACAGAGACTTTTTTTAATGCCAGCGCAATACGCACGCGTTGGCAGCAGCTAGAGCGTGCAAAATCGTAAAGGTGCATCATTAGTGAGTTCCTTAGCTATACTATGTACAAAATCCTGTAATTTAGTCTAGTTCGGAAGCGCGCAAATGTCAGGGATGTCTGGTTAAAAATAGGCATTTGTGTTAGGGTTCTAGTCAAAAATTACCTATAAAAAGGCTATGCTCATGAACTTTTACGATGTTCGCCAAATTGCTACAGGAAGCCTCTTAGTCGCTGGCACGTGTATTGGTGCAGGGATGTTAGGTTTACCAATTGTGACGGCAGTAGGTGGGCTCTATGCGTCTTTAGGAACCTTTATTGGGATCTGGTTGGTGCTCTTATTGAGTGCACTACTGATGCTAGAAGCAGCCCTTTGGCTACCCCAAGATGCTAATTTGATTTCCATGGCGGATGACACCCTAGGACCTTGGGGTAAAAATATTGCCTGGGTGACTTACTTATGTTTTTTATATGCTTTGTTAGCAGCCTATACCGTTGGGGGGAGTGCACTTTTTCAACAACTCTTTGAAAAACTGGGGTTGGTTGCTAGTCGTTCTGCAGTGACTACTTTTTATGTGGTGATATTTTCTGCAGTGGTCTTTTTAGGGTTTAAGTGCGTAGACTTTCTAAATAAGGTGTTAATGATTGGATTATTTGTGGCCTTTGGGGTTTTGATGGTTCGGATCTTGCCTCAGGTCGATGTCAGTTTATATGCCGTATCTGGTCAACCTTTAGCTTTATGGCAGGCTTTACCTTTATTGGTGGCAGCCTTTGGGTTTCATTTATTAATTCCGAGTTTAAGAACGTATTTGCAAGGCAATGTATTGCATTTACGGGGTTCGATTATTGTGGGTAGTATTTTACCGTTTTTATTATATGCGTTATGGGAAGCGGCTATCTTGGGAACGATTCCGATGCAAGGTGAAACAGGGTTATTGGCTATGGCCCAACATGGAGATGTGATTCCAGCTTTAACACAGCATTTAGATGCGCGTTTACAAAGTGGTACAGTATCATTTTGGGTGCGGATTTTTACTTTTTGTGCATTGTTTACCTCGGTTATTGGTTGCGGTTTAGGGCTCTTTGACTTTTTAGCAGATGGTTGCAAAATTGAGAAGAAAGGTTGGGGGCGTTTAGGGTTGTCCTTATTGACGTTTATTCCTCCTTTAATGTTTGCTTGGATTTATCCTCAAGGTTTTTTAATGGCTTTAAACTATGCAGGTATTTTTGCAGCTGTTTTATTAATTATTTATCCTACGTTAATGGTATTAGCAGGTCGTACTAATCATAAGGCAGCCTATCGTGCCCCTGTGAATAAACTAGGTATGGTTGCTATAGTAGGGTTTGGTTGTGCACTGATTGTCGTTCAGATCTTGGCACGACTTTAACAGGCTATGGTAGGGACTAGGGCGGGGATGTGTAAGATCCCAGCCGTGGCAGTTTTAATATATTCGATAGAGACATCTGCAGCACGTTCTTTGAGATGAAAAGAATTATCTTTGATTTCAAAAACACCCAGATCTGTAACAACCATATGAATACATTGAATCCCTGTTAAAGGCAGGGTACAACTTTGTAAGAGTTTAGATTGCCCATCTTTACTGGTATGGTTCATGGCAACGATAATTTTACGGGCTCCAGCAACTAAATCCATGGCTCCTCCCATTCCTTTGACGAGTTTGCCGGGTACGGTCCAGGAGGCGATATCGCCATTTTGCGCAACCTCAAAGGCTCCCAGTACGGTTAAATCAATATGTCCACCCCGAATCATTGCAAAACTGTCTGCAGAGGAAAAAAAGGAGGCGCCTTGGATGTAGGTAATGGTTTGTTTGCCGGCGTTGATCAGGTCAGGATCTATCTCCTCTTCATAGGGAAAAGGGCCCATGCCTAGAAGGCCATTTTCCGATTGCAGAAGGACTTGAATATTCGAAGGGATATAGTTGGCCACTAAGGTTGGGATCCCAATGCCTAAATTCACATACATGCCATCTTTGAGTTCTTGGGCGATGCGTTTTGCGATTTGTTCACGATTTAAAGGCATGTTATCTTCCTCGAATAGTACGTTGTTCTAAGCGTTTTTCAAAAGTGCCTTGAATGAGGCGTTTGACATAGATGCCTGGGGTATGAATAAAATTAGGATCTAAACTGCCAACTGGAACAATTTCTTCTACTTCTGCTACCGTGATTTTAGCGGCAGTAGCCATCATGGGATTAAAGTTCATGGCTGTATGGCGATAAATAATATTACCCATGAGATCTGCCTTCCAACCTTTTATGAGTGCAAAATCCGCAGTCAATGCTGATTCTAGAATATAATCTCGTTCTCCAAAGCGTTGGGACGGTTTGCCTTCTGCGACTTGCGTGCCCACACCAGTTGCCGTATAAAAGGCAGGAATCCCTGCTCCACCTGCACGAATACGTTCAGCTAAGGTGCCTTGTGGGATGAGTTCGACTTGTAGTTCGCCTGAGAGTAACATTTGTTCAAATAAAGCATTTTCACCAATATAGGAGGAAATCATTTTTTTGATTTGTTTTTTTTCTAATAACCAGCCTAAACCAAAGCCATCGACCCCTGCATTATTTGAAATACAACAGAGGTTATCGATTTCTAAAGCTTGCACCGCACGAATCAATCCTTCAGGAATTCCACATAACCCAAAGCCACCAACCATTAATGTCATGCCAGAGGTTAAGCCTTCTAAGGCTTTAGTATAATTAGCAACGATTTTGTTAAAACTAGACATAGCGTCTCTCCTAGAACGTAGCGGCTAAAGCTTGGCCTACTTTACTGCGATAAGGGATTGCAAGGGTTTTACATAGCCATAGTCCTGTTTGTACAAGTAAAGGTAAATTAACGCCTGTTTTATGGCCTAAACCTTCTAGTAAATACACAACTTCTTCAGTAGCAATATTTCCTGTTGCGCCTTTGGCATAAGGACACCCCCCTAAACCACCCACCGCACTGTCAATACTGGTAATACCTTCAAGAAG
The DNA here is from genome assembly GCA_964524705.1 of uncultured Francisellaceae bacterium. Taxonomy (GTDB): domain Bacteria; phylum Pseudomonadota; class Gammaproteobacteria; order Berkiellales; family Berkiellaceae; genus CAZGDB01. The sequence goes on along the minus strand of CAZGDB010000022.1, from coordinate 16,303 downwards.
AGCAGCATAGATATTGGCTGTTGCTTGTCCATAGGTGTCATGAAAATGTACCGCAATTTTTGATTGCGGGACTACACTTTGTACAGCTTTGAGCAATGTCCGTACTTTGTCGGGGGTGCCTACACCAATGGTGTCACCTAGGGAAACTTCATAACAGCCCATCGCGTAGAGTTTTTCAGCCATGTCTACTACGGCGCTGGTGGCAATATGTCCTTCAAAAGGACATCCTAATACACAAGAAATATACGCGCGTATTTTAAGACCAGCAGCTTTTGCTTGCTCAGTGACAGCTTGAAAATTTTCTAAACTCTGTGCACGAGTGACATTCGTATTTTTGAGGGAAAAGGTTTCAGACGCAGCACCAAAGATGGCAATTTCAGGCACCCCCAGTTGTAGTGCGTTGTCTAAACCTTTTAGGTTCGGGACCAAAGCACTATAGTGTGCACCAGGGGGTAATTGAGTAGCCAGAATTGCTGTATCGGCCATTTGTGGGACCCATTTGGGAGAGACAAAACTTCCAAACTCAATATGTTGTATGCCAGCAGCAATGAGTTTTTGAATGAGTTCTATTTTAAAAGCAGTAGATAAGATTGTGCTTTCATTTTGTAACCCATCTCTAGGGCCAACTTCAGTAATTTTAAGCATCCAATGCTCCTACAAAATCGACGAGTATAGTGCCTTCAGAGACAGAGGTTCCTGGAGGGTAATAGATTTTTTGAATATGTCCTGCTTCTGGGGCAATTAAGGTATGTTGCATTTTCATAGCTTCAAAAGAGAGAATTTTATCTCCTTTTTGGAGCCTGTCGCCTTCTTTAACCCATACAGTATGAATAATACAGGGCATGGGTGCAATAAAGAGGTTATCTAGTTGTGGATCATGATCTGTTTTGTGATCGTGTATAGGAAGCTCTAGATGATACAGGTCTGTACCACAGGTCATAAACCAACCTGTAGGATCTTTTTGCCAGATAATCGCATGATTTTGTATATGCCAGTGTTCTGCAGAATTTTGTTGCAGACTATAGTTCTGACCTTCGATTTCAAATAGTGTGCCATTTTGTACAATCGTACAGTGGTAGGGGGTGCCTTCTAAGGTGAAATTTGGATGCCAAGTACGAGGTTGATAGAGCCCAAATCCACTAAAGGGGTGATTCCAGTGGGTGATACATAATAATAATCCAGCTGCATGTACAATATCTCGTGGGATAGGAGCGAGTGTTTTTTCTAAATCTGGCATCCATGCTTGTAAGCTTGTAGTCAGATGAAGTTCAGTATTAAATTTTTCGTAGGCTAATAAGGCACGTAACCATCTGAGATTAGTCGTTAACCCTACAGGGCGATAGGCTAATAATGCTTGTTGTAAATTGGTTTTGGCTTCTGTAAAAGTAGGGGCATGTGTAATGATTTTACTCAGCATTGAATCATAATAGGGGCTGATAATGTCTTGTGTATTCAGCCCTGTTTCTAGTCGTAGATTTGGACTGATACTGGGTTCTTGAGTAATGATTACTTTACCAGTTTGGGCTTTAAAGTCCGTTAAAGGATCTTCAGCACAAATACGTACCTCTATCGCATGGCCTGTTGTGTGAATTTCCGGTTGCGTTAAGGGGAGGCTTTTACCTTGGGAGACGAGAATTTGCCATTCTACCAAATCTACATTGCAGATCATTTCTGTGACTGGGTGTTCTACTTGTAAACGAGGATTTACTTCCATAAAATAATAGTCCCCTTCGGGGGTGACCAAAAATTCTACGGTTCCTGCGTGGGTATATTGCACTGCTTTTGCTAAGGTGCATGCTGCCTGATACAGGGATCCTCGAGTTTTTTCGGATAACCCAAGGGCGGGTGCTTGTTCAAGAATTTTTTGATGTCGACGTTGTAAAGAACAATCTCTTTCAAAAAGATGGACAATATTCCCCTGCGTATCTCCAAAAATTTGTACTTCTATATGGCGAGTTTCAGGCAGGTATTTTTCCGCTAATAACGTCTCATTCCCAAAACAACTTAAAGCTTCTTGTTTAGCTTCTAGCCAGAGGGTTTGTAAATTTTCTGCATCAAAGACGCGACGCATGCCTTTTCCTCCCCCCCCATGGGTAGCTTTGAGTAAGAGGGGATAGCCCAGCTGGGTGCAGCTCTTTTGAACATCCTCAAATTTTTCAGGCAGTATCACCCAAGGGACAATAGGGATATCAAGAGACTGCGCCAAGAACTTTGCACGGTCTTTGGCACCAATCGTATTTAAAACCTCAGGGGTCGGGCCAATAAACACAATTCCTTTATCTTTACATTTTTGTGCAAAGTCAGCATTTTCAGATAAAAATCCATAACCCGGATGAATGCCCCATACCTGATGGTGTTCAGCAATAGCAAGTATCGCCTCTTGATTAAGATAGCTTTGTAAAGCAGGTGCAGGACCAATACTATAGGCTTCATCCGCTTCTAAGACAAAACGTGCCTTTGCGTCTGCTTCTGAATAGACCGCAAGGCTTGGAATCTGCATTTTTTGGAGCGTTCTTAAAATACGGCAAGCAATTTCGCCACGATTAGCGATTAAGATTTTGTTTTTTTTGTTTACTTGTACCATGCGGGTGCTCTTTTTTCAGTAAAAGCTTCGAGTCCTTCTTGGGCCTCAGGGCTCGTTCTTAAATGGGCCAATAACTTTGCAGCAGACTGTTCTAAGGCACTGGGATGAGAGGTTTTCGCAACTTCTTGAAACCAGGGTTTGAGTAACGTTTGAGCACGTGGCCCTGCCTGTAGTAATGAGTCAATTAAATGATGTGTTCCCAGATTTGAATCAAAAGTTTCTACGGCATCAAAACATAAACCTAACTTTACAGATTCTGTGCCACTAAAAGGTTGGGCCGTTAGCGCATATTGTAGTGCTTTTTTGTAGCCTATCGCTTCAATAAGATAAGGGCTAATGATGGCGGGGATGAGCCCTAATTTGATTTCTGAAAGACAAAAATGACTATTTGGGGTGGTGATTGCAAAATCTGCTGCTGCTACTAATCCTAAACCACCCCCATAGATTGCCCCTTGTGCAAAAACAACCGTAGGAACTGGAAAGGTATGCACTAAACGTAAAACACGCGCTAATAATTCAGCATCGGTTTGGTTTGTGTTAAGGTCTGAGGTGGACATTTGTAACATCCAGGCTAAATCTGCACCGGCACAAAAGTTGCGTCCCATTCCGCGCAATATTAAGAGGCGTAATTCCGATTTTGCAGCAGTTTTAAGTGCAGATTCTAATTCTTCTAACATCGGGCCATGTAAAGCATTATGCTTTTCAGGACGATTGAGTGTAATAGTGCCGACTTGATTCGTATTGTGTTCCCATAAAATAAAACTCATTGTCGAAATACTCCAAAATTAGAAGAAGGGATCTGTTTGTTCAGGGTGATCATTAAGCTTAAAGCTAAGGTTAGCCGAGTTTGTATAGGATCTAAAATCCCATCATCCCAGAGATGACTGCTGGCATATAAAGCTTCGCTTTGTAACTGAAAATTCTTTAATAAAGTATCTAGACGTGCAGTATCAGATTCAGAAGGGGTTCCATTTTTTGCTGTTGCAAGTTGTCGTAAGACATCTGTGGCTTGTTCTGCGCCCATAACTGCAATTTTACTGTTGGGCCAGGTCCATAAGAAACGAGGACTGTAAGCTCGACCACACATTCCATAGTTCCCTGCACCAAAGCTGTTGCCGACGATTAAAGTGATCTTTGGGACTTGTGCACAGGCCACTGCCATCACCATTTTAGCACCATCTTTTGCAATACCTTGGGCTTCATAACGTTGGCCCACCATAAAGCCAGTAATATTTTGTAAAAAGAGTAATGGGATTTTACGTTGACAACACAGCTGTACAAAATGTGTGCCTTTTTTAGCAGACTCACTGAACAAGATGCCTTGGTTGGCTACAATCCCAATTTCCATACCATGTAATTGGGCAAAACCACAAATTAAGGTAGTACCGTAAGTCGCTTTGAATTCGTGAAACTCAGAATCATCCACGAGTCGAGCAATGACTTCATACATATCAATAGGTAATTTACTGTTAGTAGGTAAAATGCCATACAGTTCTTCAATAGGGTAATGGGGAGCTGGCGCTTCTACATTTAAACTTAGAGTAGGGGTATTAAAATGGGAAACTGCAGCTCTGGCTATTGCAAAGGCATGTAACTCATCCTGTGCAAAATGATCCGATAACCCTGAAGTTTGGGAATGTAGCTGCGCACCTCCCAATGCTTCAGCAGTGACGATTTCTCCAGTGGCTGCTTTTACTAAAGGAGGGCCTGCTAAAAAGACGGTGGCATTTTCTTTCACCATGATGGTTTCATCACTCATAGCAGGGACATAAGCTCCTCCTGCAGTACAAGAACCTAATACGATAGAGAGCTGGGGAATGCCCGCAGCTGACATTTGAGCTTGGTTATAAAAAATACGTCCAAAATGTTCTTTATCCGGAAATACTGTATCTTGATGTGGCAGATATGCACCACCTGAGTCTACAAGATAAATACAAGGCAAATGATTGTCTTGCGCAATTTCTTGGGCACGTAAATGTTTTTTAACCGTAATAGGGTAATAGGTACCTCCTTTCACGGTGGGGTCATTGGCGATGATCATACACAAACGTTTATGGATCCAACCAATCCCAGCAATCATTCCGCCACAAGGCAGTACATCGTCATAGAGGTCATGTCCTGCAAAAGCACCAATTTCTAAAAAGGGAGAATCAGGATCTAACAATAAACGAATGCGGTCGCGGGGTAATTGTTTGTTGCGAGCCAGATGTTTGGCTCGTGCTTGTTCAGACCCACCTTGTTTAATAGTGTCATGTAAATGAGTTAATTGTTGGGCTAAATTCTGCTGGTACTGCCGGTTAGCCTTAAAATCTGCGCCTTGGGGTTGTATTTTAGAAATAATACGTGCCATTACAATACCTCTATTGCCATTGCAACAGCTTCTCCACCACCAATACACAGCGCAGCGATCCCCCGCTTTTTACTCGTGCGTTTGAGAGCATAGATTAAAGTCGCTAAAATTCTAGCACCAGAGGCACCTATAGGGTGTCCCAAGGCACAAGCACCACCGTGAATATTAACTTTTTTAGGATCTAACTTGAGTTCTTCTATCGCAGCTAAAGTCACAGCAGCAAAAGCTTCATTAATTTCAAATAAATCAACTGAATCTATTGTCCAGTTGATTTTTTCACATAACGCACGAATTGCCCCAACTGGCGCTGTGGTAAACCAATCCGGGGCTTGGGCAAAACTCGCATGACCAATGACACGGGCTAGGGGTTTTAGTTTTAAAGCATCAGCGGTTTCTTGTCGCATTAATAGATGTGCGGCAGCGCCATCGGAGAGCCCACTGCTATTAGCTGCTGTCACAGTCCCATTTTCTTGAAAGACGGGTTTGAGTTGAGGTATTTTTTCAGGACGTGCTTTTTGAGGCAATTCATCATTAGAAAATTGGAGACTGTCATTTCTATGATTGAGGGTTATCGTGACAAGTTCATTTTTAAAAAAACCATTTTTAATCGCTTCTTGCGCACGATTGAGAGATTGTAAAGCAAAAGCATCTTGTTGCTCACGAGAAAAATTATAATGCTGTGCACATTTTTCTGCAAAAATACCCATATGTTTGTTGCGATCATAAGCGTCTTCTAAACCATCATGTAACATATGATCTAATAAACGCGTATGCCCTAAACGCACTCCTTGGCGGGGAAAATCGGTGAGATGGGGGGCCCTAGACATGTTTTCCATACCACCGGCAATACCAATATTGATACTATTTGCTTTTAAGGCATCGACGGTGAGCATAATGGCTTTTAATCCAGATCCACACATTTTGTTAATAGTGGTAGCGCCTACTTTTTGAGGCAGACCTGCAATTAGGGTAGCTTGACGGGCTGGTGCTTGACCTTGGCCTGCGCTTAACACACAGCCCATAGTGACATCATCAATCATATTTGGATCTATTTTTGTACGTGCAAGAAGGTCCGCAATTACCACCGCTCCTAATTGGGGGGCTGTGACTTCTCTGAGTGTACCTAAAAATTCACCAATGGCTGTGCGTACACTTTCAATAATGACAACGTCTGTTTTAGCCATGTTTATATTCCTTGTTGATAGAGGGCTTTGCCAATAATAAGTCTGCGGATTTCAGAAGTGCCTGCACCAATTTCATAGAGTTTGGCATCTCGTAGTAACCGGCCTGTAGGATAATCCTGAATATAGCCATTACCCCCTAAACATTGAATGGCTTGCAATGCACATTGGGTGGCTTGTTCTGCACAATATAAAATGACACTAGCGGCATCTTGATTGGTCAGCGTGCTTTGGTCCGCAATCCGTGCAAATTGATATAAATAAGCTCGGGAGGTCAGGGTGGCTGTATAGAGATCTGCAAGTTTTGCTTGTATTAGCTGAAACTCACCTAAAGCTTGGCCAAATTGTTTACGGCTTTGCACATAAGGAACAACGATATCTAAACAGGCTTGCATAATACCAACAGGGCCCGCTGCTAAAATCAATCGTTCATAATTTAAACCCCGCATCAATACTTTAGCACCACCATGTAAAGTGCCTAATAAATGGCTCTCGGGCACAAAGCAGTCTTGAAATACGAGTTCTGAGGTATTAGACCCCCGCATGCCGAGTTTATTGAGTTTTTGAGCAGCGTTAAAACCTGCAAAGCCTTTTTCAATGATAAATGCGCTAATCCCTTTGCTTTTAGCACCCGGGTCTGTTTTAGCATATACAATAATAATATCGGCATCAGGACCGTTGGTGATCCACATTTTTGTACCATTCAGTTTAAAACCACCATGAACAGGGGTGGCTTTGAGTTGCATGCCCATGACATCAGAGCCTGCTTCGGTTTCACTCATGGCTAGGGCTCCGATATGTTCACCAGAGACTAACTTAGGTAAAAAACTTTGTTTTTGTGCGGGAGTACCATTCAGGACAAGCTGATTCACACAGAGATTAGAGTGGGCCCCATAACTTAATCCAATCGCGGCAGAAGCACGACTAATTTCTTCCATCACAATAATATGGGCAAAGTAGCCTAAGTCGACTCCACCGTATTCGGTAGGGACTGTGATTCCAAGGAAACCCATCTCTCCCATTTTTTTCCATAGTGCATGGGGAAATGTATTTGTAGTATCAATTTCTTCGGCAAGGGGAGCGATTTCTTTTTGTGCAAATTGCTGTGCTGTTTGGCGTAATAGTTTTAGCTCGTCGCTAAACTCAAAACCTTCCGTGTTCAACATGATAGTGCGCCGCTCCATTCCTTAGAGTACCAAAAGACTTTAACGCGCACGACACAAAAGGACAAGGGCTGTTAGTAGAACTTTTTAAGTTGGAGTTACAGCTTGGTAAATTTTAGAGTAGCCCTGGACTATAAGGATTTTCTTAGCTAATAATAGGGATATTCTGTATTAGGAGCATGCCAGGATGGCGGACCCCACGACGGTCGTAACCGAAGTAGTTGCAAAATTTGAAATTCCTTATACGCAATTTTTAAATGAAGAAGGTATTGTTACGCAAACTTTACCTATTGAATTACAAGAGCCAGCCTACCTTTTAAAGCTTTACCGCATGATGATGTTGACGCGCCTGTTTGATCAAAAGGCGATTAGTTTACAGCGCACAGGAAAGTTAGGCACCTATCCCTCTGCTTTGGGGCATGAAGCCTTAGGTGTTGGGATTGGGGCGGCGATGGGGTTGAGTGATGTCTTTTGTCCTTACTATCGAGATCAAGGCACCCAGTTGTGGCGTGGGGTCAAGATGGAGGAGATCTTATTGTATTGGGGTGGGGATGAACGTGGCAGTAAGTTTAGTGGTCCGGTGAAAGATTTTCCCATCTGTGTGCCTATTGCCAGCCAGACCTTACATGCTGTAGGGGTTGCCTTAGGCATAAAATTACAAAAACAACCGCGTGCTGTTGTGACGACGATTGGGGATGGCGGCACTTCTAGGGGTGATTTTTACGAAGCGATGAATGCAGCAGGGGCCTTTGGGTTACCGGTAGTGTTTGTGATTAATAATAATTCCTGGGCAATTTCAGTGCCCCGTAGTCAGCAAACCCACGCAGAGACTTTAGCGCAAAAGGGAATTGCTGCTGGCATTGAAAGTGTGCAAGTAGATGGTAATGATATTTTTGCAGTGTTAACGACGGTTAAAGCCGCGTTGGAAAAGGCACGTAAAACTTCCCAGCCTACGGTGATTGAAGCCATTACTTATAGAATGGGAGATCATACAACGGCAGATGATGCGTCGCGATATCGTTCTGCTGAAGAAGTAAAGGCTTGGCAGGCTAAAGATCCTATGTCACGATTTAAGAGCCATTTAATGAGTCGGACTATTTGGCATGAAGAGCGTGAAAAAGCATTGATTCAAAATTTAGGGTTAGAAATACAGCAGGCTGTAGATCACTATGAGAAAAAAGAGCCTGAGTCTCCAACGGTAATGTTAGATTATTTGTATGCAAAATTACCGACGATTTATGAAGAACAGCGTTTAGCCTTACAACGATTAGGGGAGCGTGGCGATGTCAACTTTGACCCTCATTGAGGCGGTAAATAAAGCGTTGCATCATTCTTTGACTACAGATCCTAAAGTGGTCGTTTTTGGAGAGGATGTAGGTAAAAATGGTGGAGTCTTTAGGGCAACTGAAGGATTAGCGAGTGCATTTCCGGAAAGGGTATTTGATACGCCTTTAGCTGAAAACATGATTGTAGGCTTAGCGGTTGGGCTGTCTACGCAAGGATTTAAAGCCGTAGCAGAAATTCAATTTATGGGTTTTTTATACGCAGGTTTAGATCAGCTTATTAGCCATGCCACCCGTTTGCGTAATCGTACGCGTGGAAGATTAACATGCCCTTTAGTGTTGCGTATGCCTTATGGTGCGGGGATTCATGCGCCAGAACATCATTCTGAAAGTGTCGAGGCGATGTTGGCGCATATTCCAGGGTTAAGAGTCGTGATACCATCTTCTCCTGCTAGTGCTTATGGGTTATTGTTAGCTGCAATACAGAATCCAGATCCGGTGGTTTTTTTAGAACCTACGCGTTTGTATCGTAAGGTCAAACAAGAGATGGATGAAGATGGCGTTGCCTATCCTTTAGACATGTGTTTTACCTTAAGAGAAGGCACAGATGTTACTGTAGTCAGTTGGGGTGCTTTGGTTTTAGATGTCTTAGAAGTGGCAGAAAAAGTTGCTCAAGAAGGTATTTCAGTAGAAGTCATTGATGTGGCAACGATTAAGCCTTTAGATTTTTCAACGATACATGAGTCTGTAAAACGTACAGGGCGTTGTGTCATTGTGCAAGAATCCGTATCTGCGTGTTCAGTGGCCTCTGAAATTGCAGGGTTGTTGGCACAGCATGCACTCACTTCTTTGATGTCTCCTGTGAAAGTGGTCTCAGGGTATGACACTATTGTTCCTTTATATAAATTAGAAGATGCGTATTTGCCGTCACAGGCGCGGATATTAGCCGGGATCTATCAAGCGTTGGAGTATGCATGAAAAAGTTTCAGTTACCAGATTTAGGTGAAGGCCTTGCAGAAGTTGAGATTGTAAAATGGTATGTCAAAGTAGGGGATACTGTGACGTTAGACCAACCTTTGGTTTCGGTGGAAACCGCAAAGGCGGTAGTAGATATCCCTTCTCCTTGGGCCGGAAAAATTGAAGCTTTGTTTGGGGAGCCCAAACAAATGGTGAAAACTGGTGCTCCTTTAGTTGGATTTGAAGGTGAAGAAATTGCGCCAACTGTAGGCAGTAATGCGGCCACAGTAGTGGGTAAGCTTGAAGAGGGCGTTAAAGTCTTGCCTAAACAATCTGCGATGATGCAAACCAAAACAGAGAGCGGTGCGCCTGGGGTAACTCCAGTGGTACGTGCATTGGCCAAACAGTTGGAAGTAGATTTAGCAACGGTGACTCCAACGGGGCCGAATGGCACCATTACCATGGATGATGTGCGTATTGCACAACAAAATATGTCTATGGCGGGGACCTTGGAGCCTTTAAAAGGCGTGCGTAAAAGTATGGCAGAGTCTATGACCCGTTCGCACGCAGAAGTGGTTCCCGTGTCTGTATATGAAGATGCGGATATTACCCCTTGGGCACAAGAAGGGGATGCCACGGTACGTATGTTACAAGCCATTGTGTTTGCCAGTAGTAAAGAGCCAGCCTTAAACGTGTGGTATGATAGCAAGTTGCATGCCAGACGCTGGGTGAAGGGCGTACATGTGGGGTTGGCAATGGATACGCCAGAAGGATTATTTGTACCTGTGATCCACGATGTGGATGCTAAAAATGCTGAAACCCTACGTAAAGAAATTGAAAACTTTAAAGATATTGTGGTCAATCGTAAAATTACGCCAGATAAAATGCGTGGTCATACGATTACTTTCTCTAACTTCGGTAAGTTTGCAGGCCGTTATGCGAATGCGGTTGTGGTTCCTCCTGCAGTTGCTATTATTGCAGCAGGGCGTGTGCGTGAAGGGATTGCGTGGACCAATGAAGGTCCGGTGAGACGTTGGATGCTGCCTTTAGCGCTGACTTTTGATCATCGTGTTGTGACGGGTGGTGAGGCTACGCGTTTTTTAAGAGCACTGATCAGTCATTTACGTTTACCGGAAGTGAAAGAAAAAACTGAAGCCCCAACATGAAGCAGGCTACAGATATTCCTGCCATTATTGTGCGGGGCGTAGTTAAGTCTTATGGTACGGTGCAAGCCTTACAAGGTGTAGACCTTTCTATTGAGAAGGGAGATTTTTTTGCATTATTAGGGCCTAATGGTGCGGGAAAATCTACCCTTATTAATATTATCAGCTCATTGGCACATAAAAGCAGTGGGACGATACAGGTCTTGGGTAAAGATCTGGATGCAGACAGAGCGGCTGTTAAAACTTGTCTCGGAGTGATTCCACAAGAATTTAATTTTAATATCTTTGAAAAAGTCATTGATATTATTGTACAGCAAGCAGGCTATTATGGCATTAAACGATCCGATGCCTTGGTGCGAGCAGAATTTTTATTAAAAAAATTAGATTTGTGGGAGAAACGAAATGCGGCTGCGCGGACTTTGTCCGGGGGACAAAAAAGACGTCTTCTGATTGTGCGTGGCTTGATTCACGATCCTGAGATTTTGATTTTGGATGAGCCAACCGCTGGAGTGGATGTAGAAGTTCGGCATATTATCTGGGAGTTTATCCAGGAATTGCATGCCAAAGGGACGACAATTATTTTAACGACACACTATTTAGAAGAAGCACAAAATTTGTGTAAAACTTTGGCGATTATTAATCAGGGTAAAATTATTGAGCAATGCTCAGTAGCACAATTTTTAGCGACACATACCGAAGCACAGATGTGTTTGGAGCTGATAGAGCCCCATACCGTACTACCAAGAGGAATGGAAAAATTACCTTATCGTTGTGTGTTAACTTCTTCTGAACGAGTGACGTTGTATTATCCTAAAGGAACACCGGCATGGATTATCTTTAATCAACTCAGTGAAATTGGGGTGCGGTTCCAAAATGTGGTATTGCCAGAACCTAAACTGGAAGATCTCTTTTTAAAACAGGTGTCAAAAAATAATGCACATATTGAAGATTAATAGTGTCGCCCTGTATACCTTAGTGCGGCGTGAAATTGTCCGTTTTGTACGGATTTGGATCCAAACCTTTTTACCAACGCCTATCACGATGCTTTTATATTTTTTAATTTTTGGGCAATTTATGGGAGATCGTATTGGACCTGTCGCAGGGTTTGAATATATGTCTTATATTGCACCCGGTTTGATTATGATGGCTATTATTAATAATGCTTTTATGAATGTCGTTTCTTCTTTTTATAGCGCTAAATTTATACGTAATATCGAAGAGTTATTTGTGGCACCTGTGTGGAGTTTGACCGTATTACTGGGGTTTGTAGCAGGGGGGATATTGCGGGCATTATTAGTGGGGAGCTGTGTAGTGGGAGTAGCCTTGTGTTTCACCACCTTGCCCTTTGCTCACCCAGGACTGATGGTGGCGATCTTCATATTAACGGCGACGCTTTTTTCGTTGGCAGGGCTTTTGAATGGGATTGTGGCGAATAAATTTGATGATGTGAATATCGTTCCAGTGTTTATATTGAGTCCACTTACGTATTTGGGAGGCGTTTTTTATTCAGTGCATTTGTTAAGTCCTTTTTGGCAAACAGTCTCTCATTATAATCCTATTTTTTATATGGTGAATGCCTTTAGATATGCCATTTTAGGTGTCGAAGAAAGTGGACTTATGTTTTCTATGGCTATTTTGTCTGGGTTGACGGTTAGTTTATTTTTGATTGTTTGGTATATCTTAGAAAAGGGGTATTGTTTGAGACAATAAGGGGACTGTATGTTGTCATGTTGTTCTAGGAAAAAAAATAATACAGATAAGAAAAGTATTTATAATGTTACTTTTAAAACTCAAACTGGTAGTGGACGTTGTTCTGTTAATAAACTTTTAGTTTTTAAAACACTATTTAGTGAACAACTTATTGGGCATGTCACACGCCATTTTTCTACAGCAACTGCAGACTATCCAGTGAGGATATCTCTAGAGTTTGATATTCGGGATGGCAGAAAGCCTGCTATTTTTAGCGCTTTGATTATTGTTGCACCGTCAGCACATCAACGACACGTAGAGACGTTTAATGTATCTGATCTTACGCTAGCAAAAGTATTGGGTGAACAACTTGTCGAGGCATTATTGTCGCAACAGACCTTAAGGTATCAGCTTAATAATCGTGCAGGTAAAGCGTGCGAGTTGGTATTAACGTCCTTGCCGGCTTTGCTTGCGGTTCCTAGTCCCATTTTTCTTGCTTCAGAGCATTCTTGTGGTACAGGTTTTTCAGAAGAGGCAACATCGCATTCAGATCATGTGGTATCCCAGCCCAACATCACTTTGAGCGTTTAAGACAAAAATTTATTTAGAACTGTAGCTTTATGTGCTGAGAGGTCTGATACGAGGGCGTTAAACCTTTTCCCATACTATAAAGTATGTTAGCCTGCTTTGGCTTGGCAACCTCTTTAATAATTAATTTAGAATATTAACTAAATGGCGTAATATGAGCACCTTAAAAAAACCTTTATCCGTCTTCGCCTTAGTGATGATTAACGTCATCGCTGTAGACAGTATTAAAAATTTACCATTGGCAGCAACCTTTGGGTTGTCTTTAGTCACGCTGTATGTGTTGGTTGGCTTGTGTTTCTTTTTACCCACTGCATTGGTGACGGCTGAGCTAGCAACTATGTATCCCCATGAAAAGGGTGGTGCTTATGTATGGGTGCGAGAGGCCTTTGGGCCACGATTTGGGTTTACGGTGGTTTGGGTGCAGTGGATTTATAATGTCATTTGGTATCCCAGTATTTTAACCTTAGTGGCAGGGACCTTTTTACATTTTCAAACCCCAGGGTTGGGAGAAAATCCTCATGTGGTGTTAGGGCTAGTGTTGGGGTTCTTTAGTCTTTGTACACTTTTAAACTTTTTTGGGATGCGGATTTCGAGTTGGGTGAGTACCCTAGGTGCATTATTGGGTACCTTGCTACCGATTGGGCTTATGATTGGCATGGGGGCTTATGCTTTTTTTGTACAAGATCATCCAATTGCTTTTACGGTCGATGCTCAAGCTTGGTTGCCACCTATTCATCAACCCAGTGATTTAGTGTTTATATTGGCGATTATGTTTAGTTTATTAGGGTTGGAAATGTCTGCGGTGCATGCCAATGAAGTGCAAGATCCTGCTAAAGATTATCCGAGGGCATTGTTAATTTCAGCAGTGATTATTTTAGCGTCCTTAACATTAGGCGCACTTGCGATTGCAGCTATTGTCCCTGCTAAAGAATTAAATGTAATCACAGGTACCATTCAAGCACTGACACATTTCTTGACGCTTGTAGGTTATCCACAGCTGGCACCTTATTTGGGGGGCTGTATTATTTTAGGTGGGATTGGGGCGGTGGCTACTTGGATCATCGGGCCTACTAAAGGATTATTAGCTGCAGCTGAAGATGGCTTAACGCCAGAATGGATGCAACATAAAAATCGTTGGGGTGTGCCTACTTACTTATTGTTAGCACAATGGGCGATAGGGTGTGCCTTATCGGGGGCGTTCTTACTCTTACCAACGGTGATGAGCTCGTATTGGTTTTTATCTGCATTATCTGCACAACTGGCATTGGTCATGTATCTTTTTGTGTTTGCTGCAGTTTTGAAGTTACGTTATAGCCATCCGAATAAAACACGTCCTGCCCCTGTACCAGGTGGTAAATTAGGGATTTGGTGTGTGGCTTCCTTGGGTATTTTTTCTAGTGTAGCCGCGATTGTTTTGGGGTTCTTACCTCCGACAGACATGGTCGTAGATGTTTATGGGTATAGTTTGGCTTTAATCATAGGAATTGTGCTGTTTTTAGTACCGGTATTGTTTTTGAAAAATAAAAGCAAACATAGACAATACCCTAGCCATAAATGGTTTTAAGGCTAGGGACTGCTTGTGATCTTTTATTTTAATCTCTTTACATTTAACGCATACTGACCAGTTGCTGTTCCTGGAACCTCTGCTGAACGCTGGAGTGTTGCTTCAATAGGCTGAGCGAGCTTAGCCGTTTGAAGATAGGTATGGAGATTATGCATTGCTTTAACTGGCACCTGCGCCTCATTATAAATATTCTGTAGTGCTTGATTAAATGCTGCTACAAAATTAAGTTCAGGCTTTTGACTGGCTGTGTAAGCGGATTTTAACCGTGAGACCTGTCTTTTTAATAACCCAGTGTTTAAATCTGTAAGATGCTCTAAAATGCTTATTAGGGCTTCAGGGACAGATTTTTTATCTTTTTTGAGTGCATTGAGCTGGTTTTTGAGTGCATTGAGCTGGTTTTGAATTGCAGCATTTATGTAAGTGAGATGATGCATATTCAGCACAATCATATGTAAGTCGTTCACTTGGGAAGCGGCAATACGGCCATTATATAAACGACGATACTCTGCTGCACTAGTATCAATCGCCGTCTTCAGTGCTTCCACAACACCATGGATTTTTGCCAGATTGTGCTTTGTTTGCATTCTTTTATATCCAGTAAGTATAAACAAATTATCTATGACGCGTTGCTCTAAAGAGACTGGGTATAAATATTGCACGCAATCTAATGCTTTTATTTTATGAGGTTCAATTCTATAGTCGTGCTTTGTTATCGCTTCGGTTTCGTTTTTTGTTATAGTAAGTATTTTTTCAGAGTCTGTATTCTTTTTTACGTCCTTTAAGTATTTTGTAAGTTCCTGAGCTATTTTTTTATCTTCTTCTTCTTCTGCTGCTGTTGCTGCTTCAATAAGTTTTTTTTCAGCGCCCTCATGTTTTTTTGCTGCTTTAGCTGCTTTTTTGGCGGCTTCGTTTTCTTTTTTTTGTTCTTCTTTTATTTCTCTTTCCATAGTGGTGATAATATCTTGGGTATTATCAGGAAAGCACAAACCCTTCATGCTTGCTAAGATTTTTGTTTGTTCTTGAGAGCGATTTTTTTTGGGGAGTGTGAGGATCTTATGTGCCAACTGCATCACGGTTTCAATAAATTCTGTTTTTGCAAGTTCAAGCTGTTTTTGCAAGTTGCTATCTCTACTCGATGGGGTAGAGCTTCGAGAGGCTTCATAAAGGGTAATAAGATTTTCCGGAAGGGTAATAAGATTTTCCGGAAGAATTTTTTTTTGTTGTTTCTCAATTTGTGGTTGCTGAAAATGACTATAAAATATGTGAAAATTTACAGGGTCATCTAGACTTGATAAGTTTAATTCAGTTGTTGCTTTTTCTTTCCAACGATCCCAAGGAGTTTTAGTTACAATTTTAGCTACAAGTGGAGGCGGAGTATTATGAATGAGTTGTTGTGCCACAGTGCGAGGTATGCTAGCCTGTTCATAGGGATGTACCTTGAACCAAATATTATTAAACTCTTTAATCAAGGTTTGTTCTAGTTCTTCATATTTTGGACTGCTGAATGTATCTTCAATGACTTGTCCGAGTCTACCATTTCGCTCTAGGTTTTTAGGACCTACAATCCCTGAAGGCAAGTTTGCCATAGTGATTGTAGTGGTGACAGCGCGTTGATCAGCAGTACTAGCTCTAGATAAGGGAGGAGGGAGTGGAGAGAACAGGGTTGGTGGTTTTTTTGAACCACCAGAAAAACTTCCAGACATATTCACTCTCCCATTTTAACTTAGCAATATGCGCTCATTTAGGAGTGAGACAGGTTTTTGATAGAAAAGTTCATTTTT
>CAZGDB010000021.1:30981-32693 GCA_964524705.1 uncultured Francisellaceae bacterium | reverse complement strand
GTGTATATGCTATTTAAGCACGGGGTGGTTTTCCGGTAGGTGGTCGTGGAGGTTTTCCGGTAGGTGGCCGCTGTGTTGCAGTAGTGGCAGGCATGTCCAATGAAGGGGGGTACGATGTTGTCTGAACGGGGCATGCAACTTTACTACCCCCAGTCATTCCTTGGTGCGATAAAAAATTCTGTGCCTCATCACACAAGTTGTTTTTTTCTTTCATAACAGCTTTTTTAACATCCCAACGCACATCTCGGGTTAATAATTTTTCTTTTCCGTGAACCACAAACTCCCCTAATCGTTCAATATGTGCACTTAAAACATCAGAGGCTTCCTGGGTCTGTAAGTAGGCACAAAACCCTGGATCTTGCAGCGCAACTTTCCGTAAACTATTTTTACGTTCATTATGTACTCTTGCACATTCTTCTGCACGTTTTCGCAAATCTTCCTGGGATGCCGAAATCGCATAATCCGGTATGGCATACTTCATCATGAACTCTAGCACCACATGATTTGGCATTACAATCTCTTTTAGCATCCGTGCGTGTTTTTCAGCTAAAAACTGGGGGTTATATTTGAGGTCTATCGGAAAAACAGAACCCAAAACAGGACCCTGCACAGAAATTTTTATATTTAATTTTCCACGATATACTACATCCAAAAAATTATGGAGATTGTTGTTAATTAAGGAGGAGTTGGTCAAAAAAGGGAAATACTGAATATCTCTCTCCTCTAGGGGCACCACTTGAGATTTTGTATTCACGACGCCTCTTTCTGGAACATATTGATAATGCAACGGCCAATAACACAGTCCGGCATCAATCACATAGATACCCAGCTCACCTTTTGAGTTTTTCGCCACTCCCACATTCCCTAAATGCCCATCCCCATTTAAAGTGGTTAACAATCCCATGGCACAATCCCCCAGCCCTGGGATTTCACCCGAACATACCTTGTTCATAATGGCTTTGCCGTTTTCACCATAGAATATCCCCGTCGGCGATCTGGCAATAGTATCTAGAGACACAAAATCAGTCAGTCGTTCAGACAGCACTTTAATTTTAGGCTCATTATTTTCAGTCACAACACGCAATCGCGTCTTAGGTTGCCCTTCGCGCATCAAGCGCTGCCATTCTCCCGCAAGCACTTCTGTAAACCCTAAGATATTATTATCGCGCATATAGCGTTGATAACTCTCTTTATCATTCTGATATCCGGGACCACAGAGAACCTTCTGTGGTTTTTTTTCTATAAAAGTTTTCTTTTTTTGTCCTTTAGCGCCAACCGCGTCTTTCATAACAATCGCAGTCTCAGCATTAATAGAGGTTGTGTCCGTATGTGTACCTGTGACAGCATAAGGACGCTTTGCTTTTCCACTTGGAATACTACCAGACATACCTCCCCCCCCTATAAAACCACCCGAACACTAGGATTTGCTCCATACTGTTTACGAATAATTTCAGTTAATCTCGCTTCAATACAATCTACAAATTCTTGTAAAGTTGTCACCCCAACAAAAGTAGGCCCCATATCATTATCTCGTATCAGTGCTTGAATTTTTCTATCTTCAACAGCTATCTCAGATAATATTTGTGCTCTAGTAACATCTCCTACACTCTCGTTTAAATCCAAAAGCAGTAGTTTGACCTGTAAACTTAGTAATAAATCTTTCGCCTCCTGCAGAATTGGGGATAACAATTCTAAATCTAATTTCTCTTCTG
>CAZGDB010000021.1:0-30881 GCA_964524705.1 uncultured Francisellaceae bacterium | reverse complement strand
TTCTAATCTGTTTTTTAAAACTTTCACAAAACCTGATAAGCTATCCACCCCTGCAAAAAAAGGCGGCATCTCATGATTTTTTAAAAATTCTTGTATTTTTCGGTCTTCCATCTTAAGCGCCGCATAAGCTCTTCTTTTTTTCTCATCCTTATTCTCCGAAATAGCTCTAATAATCCGTCCTTCCAAAGCCAACAACCTATCGTTGCTTTTTTTATAAATAGGCAACAATTTTTCCAAGTCTATTTTTTCTTCGGTAGTTAACTGCACACCATTATTGACCGCAAGCGGAACAACAGGCACAGCACCTGTTGCAAATGTCTTTTGTCTAAAAAGACGAGGTTCATGATTTTTATTCATTAGATCCCCCTCTATTTCCATGTGAGTATGTAGGTGTATTAAATCTTGGATCAACCCCTCCCCCATACCCCCAACCTCCACTAAAATCTTCTAATAAAGGATATAAATCATCCTCTAAATCACCATCAGAATCAGAAGCCGTAAGATATTCTTTCGCATCATAAAAAACATCAAACTCTTCTAAAGCCAGAGATTTTAAGCTTTCAAAACTTATAATCAATTCGTTCCGCATCCTGTCACGATCAAATGAGGAATCATCGCCCCACAAACGTCTCTTGCTCTTTGTTTGAAAATTTAAAACTTGCGCCATAAATGCCTCATAAACAGCAACCGCTTTATCTGTACTTAAAAAATCCCTAAAATCAGACAATTTAAGCACCTCTTCTCGAATATTCTTTTTTCGTTCATTATGCAGTTTCGCACACCCTTTTGCTTCTTCTATTAAAATAGACACCGAGACCCTTTTAGCATTTTCCTCCACTGCATACTGCAACATGAAGTTTTCAACAAACTCATCAGAAAGTAAAATCTCGCATAATATGCGCGAGTGCTTTTCTTCTATGAAAGCTTCATTCTCCAGCAAATCAAAATCCCAGCGACCATCTCTTCTGTATTCTAATACGCCGTTATTAAAATGACCGTCATGTATTATCCATAAAAAATTATCTAGTAAATTTTTATGGATAAACTCAGCATCAGTAATAAAGGGGAAGTTCTCTAAATCCCTAGCAGAAATACCCTTACCTGTATTTTTGTCGCCTGCTGTAATCGCACGCGGGAAATAACACATCCCCGTATCAATAACAAAAATCTCATATTGACGACTTTCATTTAAAGCTACCCCAATATTATTTAAATGCAAATCTGCATTTAAAGTTGAGATCGCAGAAAATGCGGCCGAAGCCAAACCTCGTATTTTCCCAGATTGCACACCCTCCCAAATCTTTTTGTATCCTGAGTGGTTTGCAATCTGCGCTAACGGAATAAATCCTTCCAATTTTTGAGAGAGCACCTTCACTTCACCTTGTGAAAATCGCACCCTGACTTTTGGTTGGCCCGGATTCATTAAACGTAACCATTCCCCCGCCAAAACCTCTCTAAAAGCAAAACTATTGGCAACATTTAATTTTTCCTGACCTTCCAAAAGGTAATAACCATTATCAACGTACACTGCTGATGATCTATTTTTTTTAACTACATTCAAAGGTTTCTGATGGCTTTTCTGTACTATTTTTTTTGCCATAAAAAAACCTTCTTTTCCTGTTTTCTCCAGGATTGCAACTTTTTTATTCACGCTTGTAGGGTCGGTATGCTCTCCAATCTGTCTATAACCAGCATCATCTGAGCGAGGCCCTTTTGAACGTCCGCCTGACATGCCTGCCTCCTTCATTCTTCATCTTATTTATAACTTAAGTGTAAGCCTTTTTAAATTTTTCAGTGTGAAACTGCACTGATTTTATGAGCGTTTTATCAAGCTATTTTTTTGGGAAACAAACCCTGCAGATCCGCCCAACAGCTTATCATGCTCTTTTTTATACTTTAACAAATCCTTAAAAAGTGTATCTTCTGCATCCTGTTTTACGCGTTCTTCGGCAGTTTTTAAAGAGGCCCTCAAAACAGGCGTCTCTCGAAGCTCCTTAAAACGGTTGCGTAAAGCATTAATTATTGCTGTTTTTTCAACCTCCGAACTCCACAAATGATTTTTACTTTTATTGCAAAAATCAACCACATTTTCAATAAAATACTCACAAACCAACTCTGCTTTTGGCGTCTTGAGATACTCCAAAAAACCTGGCAACTTCAGCGCTTGATTGGTAATATTTCCCTTTCTCTGATTATGTATTTCAGCACATTGTATAGCCTCACCCTTTAAATCATCAACATCTATTTTTTTAGCGTTATAGGGCGCAGCATATTTTAGCATAAACTTTTTAACAAACAGATCTGAAGGCAAAATCTGAAAAAGAATCGCCATATATTTTTCTTCCAGAAAACTAGAATTTCGACTAAAACCTCCCTCCCCCCATACAGGATGTGAAAACTTATACTCCATAAAATCATTATCATAAAAATATGAACCCGTTAAACCGCCTAAAAAATTATCCATATGGTTTTTCTTTAAAAAATCCTCATCTTTTATAAAAGGAAAACTATCTAAGTCATCAACTGAAATATCCATTCCAACCTGATCCTTTAATCTTGTCGGAACTAACAAGGGGAAATAGCACATACCTGTATCAATGGTTACCACTTCATATTTACCACGACCATTCTTAACTATGCCAATATTATGTAAATGCAAGTCTGCATTCAACGTAGACAGTGCTGAAACTGTAGCAAACGCCAACCCTGGGATTTCTCCACTTTTGATTTGTGCAAACAACCCAGCATACTCTGGATGTGTGGCTGCCAACTTAGGATTAATCAGATCTGACAGCGAAAAAAACCCCTCTAATTTTTTAGACAACACCTTCAACCCATACTGTTCCATCCGCAATCTGATTTTAGGCTGCAGAGGATTCATCAATCTTAACCATTCCCCGGCCAAGACTTCTCTAAATGCATTCCGGTTCTGTTCCTTGTTATACGCAATTTGACTCTGAGAAGAATCCTCCTTCTCCCCCATATACCACCTCCCTTGATATCGCACTAAGTTCACGGACTCCTGAGGAGATTTCTGTATGAAAGTACTCGTTTTTCCTACTTTTTGAATAATACTGACAGTTTTGGGAACAGTCAGCTGCCCTATGCGTTCATACCCTGCAACATCATTTCTAGGTACTTTAGGTGGTTTACCCGACATGTTTAACCTCAACGATATCTCTTCTAGGCTAAGAGTTTAGGTCTTTTTTAGAATCATCGATGTGACACTACACACTTTTAAGTGAAAGTACGCTCTTTAATCCCACAGCAAAAACCGCTATACTGCCTGCTTATAAAAAAATATCGCGTGCATCATGATTGTTGTTGGCCTTTCTGGCGGCGTAGACTCCGCTTTTACCGCTTATACCCTCAAAAAAGCAGGTTATCCGCTACACGGTATTTTTATGAAAAACTGGGAAGAAGATGACACCAGTGACTATTGTTCGGCCGCAGAAGATGCTAAAGATGCCCAAGCAGTCTGTCGTGCCTTAGACATCCCCTTCTCAGTTATTAACTTTGCACAAGACTATTGGCAAAATGTCTTTCAACATTTTTTAACCGAATACAAAAAGGGGCGCACCCCAAACCCTGATATTTTATGTAACCAGGAAATCAAATTTAAAGTTTTTTTAGAACATGCCCAAAAGATGGGTGCCTCCCACATTGCCACTGGTCACTATGCACGTATTACCCACGGCCCCAACGGCCCACAGCTATTGCGTGCTAAAGATAACAATAAAGACCAAACCTATTTTTTACATACCCTCACCCAAGACCAACTAGCCCATAGCATGTTTCCTATTGGTGAGACCTTAAAAACTGAAGTCAAAGACACTATTCAACAACTGGGTCTGTCTCATTGGCAACGTAAGGAAAGCATGGGGATCTGCTTTATTGGTCAACGCCCCTTTAAAGCCTTCTTATCTGAATACCTTCCCGCCCAAAAAGGTGACATGCTTACCACTACAGGCAAACGCCTGGGAGAACACCATGGCTTGATGTTTTATACCCTTGGACAACGCCAAGGATTACATATAGGCGGAACTAAAGAAGGTAATGGTCAACCCTGGTATGTCGTGGGTAAAAACTTAAAAGCTAACCAACTTATCGTAAGTCAAGATGCCGAAGACCCCCACCACTTTAGCCAAACTGTTTGGGTAGAAAATCCTCATTGGATTACAGGAACGCCCGACCTGCCCCTTACCTGTACCGCTAAAACGCGCTACCGACAACAAGATGAAGACTGTACTGTCTATCCTGACCCAGAACACCCAGAGCACCTCAAAGTCGTGTTTGCACGACCACAGAAAGCCGTAACCCCTGGCCAATCTCTAGTCTGGTATCAAGGAGAACTTTGTTTAGGTGGTGGGGTAATTCACACAACAGATTCCTTAGGCGGGCTTAATCTCTAAAAAGAGCAAGCTTGACTATTCCCTACTGAGCCATAATACTCCCACTATCATCTACAAACATATAGGATATTCTATGCCTAAAGGCGATAGAGGTAGATATTGGGAAAACAGCTCGTTGTCACCAAATGAACAACTTTCTTATGCAGCCTCAGAAAATAATCCTGAAGGTATCAAACGACTACTCCCTAACGTAGATCGCACCACACTCTCTCGTATGCTACACGTAGCTGCTAGCGCTGGCGCTACACAAAGTTTTGAGGCCTTAGTACAGGCAGGCGCCTCAGTGGATAATAAAGATGAGCAGGGCTTCACACCGCTACAAACAGCCACCAGATTCGGACATACAGAACTTGTCCAAATGGCTGTCAAATATGGCGCAAATGTAAACACTGCGAATAATTTTGGCCGCACACCACTACACTCTGCATTACGCCATCGTCGTCAAGATACTATAAAATACTTACTGTCAGTGCCAGGCATTAATACAAAATGCGTAGATTTAAAAAATGATCCTGCACTGCCTTCACCCTCAATCTCAGCAGCCTCTCTAACTTTTCAGCAACATGTACAACGCAAGTCAAATCACGCAGATTTACCAACAGCAGGCTTACCTTCTACTGCATTTCGTCGTCGATAAAAAAATCGTACAGTGACCATCCCATGGATGGTCACCTGCATTTGCTACTTAACCCTCTAAACAAATCAGACTAGCATTGCCACCTGCAGCTGTGGTATTCACGCTCACTACCCGTTCATGTACTAAGCGTTTGAGGTAGTTCGGACCACCGGCTTTAGGGCCAGTTCCAGAGAGTCCTTCTCCACCAAACGGTTGCACGCCCACCACTGCACCAATCATGGAGCGATTGACATATAAATTACCCACATGTGCTTGTTCTTGAACGTAATCAATGGTCTCTTTAATACGACTGTGTACACCCATAGTTAAGCCATAACCTAATTGATTAACGCGTTGTAATAGCTCACCAAACTCAGCTTTTTTATAGCTATATACATGTAAAATAGGACCAAAGATTTCCGTGGTCAATAATTCTAAGCTATCAATTTGATAAGCACACGGTGCAAAAAAATGACCTTGCTGTGCCACCAATGGATCTAAAGGTACTGCCCCCAAAAACGTTGCCTTCTGGTCTAAGAATGCCCGATGCGTTTGCAGTGCTTCTAGCTGAGATTGGTCAATAACCGGACCAATATCTGTGGTTAGATTTCTAGGATCTCCCACCTTCAATTCTGCCATTGCCCCTACCAACATCTTGATCACACGCTCTGCAATTTCTTCTTGCACACAAAGAATACGTAAGGCTGAACAACGCTGTCCTACGCTTCTAAAGGCAGACGTCACGACATCTTGCACTACTTGTTCTGGCAAAGCAGAAGAATCCACCAACATCACATTTTGACCACCGGTTTCTGCGATCAACGGCACAATCGCACCACGGCGCGCAGCTAGCGTAGACTGAAGCATCCAAGCCGTATCTGTAGAGCCAGTAAAAATAACGACCTGCACTCTAGGATCTTTCACCAATACTTCTTGCACCACACGCCCAGAAGCACATACCCACTGTACAACATCCTTTGGGATCCCAGCTTGATGCAATAAATCAATCGCAGCTGCAGCAATCAATGGAGTTTGTGTGGCAGACTTCGCTAATACAGTGTTACCCGTCACTAATGCGGCAGCCACTTGTCCCATAAAGATAGCCAAGGGGAAATTCCAAGGGCTAATACATAAAGCAACCCCACGTCCGCGGTAACTAAAGGTGTTTTCTTCCCCTGTCGGCCCCGGCAATACCAGTGTTGCTAAGTTTTCTTCAGCGCTTACGGCATAATAACGACAAAAATCAACCGCTTCTCGCAGTTCACTGACTGCATCCACAAGAATTTTACCCGCTTCTTGCATTAGCAAGGCTAATAAACGATCTTGGTTTTCTTCCATCAGATCTGCAGTACGATTTAATAATGCAGCACGCTCCTTGACACCTTTAGCTTCCCAGCTGGGGAATGCCTTAGCTGCTTGATCTAAGATAATGCGCAATTCACTTTCCGTTACCTGACAGACTTCTGCAATCATTTTGTTTTTCTCTGCAGGCATCATGACCGGTCGCAGCCTATCAGCTTCAGGATGCGGCACTGTACTTACCACGGTTGGTGCAGCTGAAAAATGTTGCCCCAATTTGGCTAATAGTGGCTCCATGTACAAAGGATTACTAAAATCTACCCCCGCAGCATTTACCCGAGTTGCTCCAAATAAATCACGAGGTAAAGGAATATTAGGATGACGTGCACCAACGGTATTTAAAATAATTTCATAAGGATCTTGCACTAACTGCTCCACAGGTCTTTGAACATCCATGATCTGATTAATAAAAGAGGTATTCGCACCATTTTCTAAAAGACGACGCACCAAATATGCTAATAAGTCTTTATGGGTCCCCACAGGGGCATAAACACGACAGGGTAAATTAAAGTTTTTTTCCCCAACGATATTGTCGTATAAAGTATCTCCCATGCCATGCAGGCATTGGAATTCAAAAGGTTTGTTGCCACACAACTCAATTAAGGTCGCTACAGTCTGTGCATTATGGGTCGCGAATTGTGGGAAAATCACATCGGGTGCATCCAGCATTTTTTGTGCACAGAGCACATAACTTAGGTCTGTATTCGCTTTACGGGTAAAAACAGGATAATCCACCAACCCTTGTTCTTGAGACCGTTTGATTTCAGAATCCCAATATGCCCCTTTTACCAATCGAACCATAATCCGACGATGGCTTGCTCTGGCTTTGGCGATTAACCAATCCAATACCGGCAATGCACGTTTTTGATATGCTTGTAACGCTAAACCAAACCCCGTCCAATGCTCACAGATCGGATCTGTCATAATCGCTTCAATAATCCCTAAGGACAATTCTAAGCGCTCAGATTCTTCCGCATCAATCGTTAAATGAATATTCGCTTGCATTGCTTGTTGCGCTAATACCCGCACTTTAGGCAATAACTCATTAAAAACACGTTCTTCTTGAAAAACTTCATAACGAGGATGCAAAGCCGACAGTTTAATAGAGATACCTGGACTTTCTACAGGCCCAGAATTCACAGCAACTTGAGCAATTTCATAAATAGCACGCTGATACGCCTGAAAGTAATGATCTGCGTCTTCTTGGGTTAACGCTGCTTCTCCTAACATGTCATAAGAGAAGCGATACCCACGCCCTTCATAGGCCTTGGCACGTTTAATGGCTTCGGTGATGGTTTGTCCCATCACGAACTGATCTCCAAGATACGCCATCCCCTTGGCCATCGCCTGACGAATCACCACTTCTGAACTACGGGTAAACCATCCTTTTAATAGCCCAGTAAGTCTGTTCGTAGAAGGTGCATCTTGTACAATTTTACCTGTTAGCATCAACCCCCAGGTTGCCGCATTCACAAAAGTAGAATGGCTTTTTCCAAAATGTTTTTCCCATTGCGCTTGGGTCACTTTATCTTTAATAAACAAATCTCTGGTCTTAGCATCTGGAATACGCAATAACGCTTCTGCCAAACACATTAACGCTATGCCTTCTTCACTAGACAAATCATACTCAAACAAAAAGGCTTCTACCCCTTTGCGCTTTAAACGTTCCTTTCTGAGCCCCTCTACGAGCTTGATAGCACGCCCTTGGATCCTTAACTTCACCTCTGAAGGCATATCCCAAGCTTCCAGTAACTCTTGCACCACCGAGGCTTCTTCGCGACGATAGTATTCTGTAATTTTACGCGCAAGTGGATCTGAACTTAAAGAAAAACGTGGGTGCAACATAATTATAATGTCCTTAATTTTGCCATAATTTCTTCATGCCGATGGACAATCGCTGGAGCAGGTCGTTTACCTGCCAAACTCACTAGCCATGCTAATAACGCCGCTACTATAAATCCCGGAATGATTTCATACAAAACAGGAGAATCTAACAGTTTCCAAACAATCACTGTAGACGCACCACCAACCATCCCCATGACAGCACCGGTCCCGGTCAACCGTTTCCAGAACAGAGATAAAATAATCACCGGCCCAAAGGTCGCCCCTAAACCTGCCCATGCAAAGCCCACTAAGGTTAATACCTTACTATTAGGATCACTGGCTAAAGCTAAGGCTATCAATGCAATACATACGACCGCAACACGACCCACCCATACCAACTCACGTTGCGTCGCATTTTTACGAATAAAAGGATGATATAAGTCTTCGGTTAAAGCACTCGCAGAGGCTAATAACTGCGAATCTAAAGCACACATAATAGAAGATAAAATAGCTGCTAAAATAATCCCACTTAAAGCAGGGGTAAATAACTCAGAACTAAAATGAATAAAAACTGACTCAGGATTGACTAAGCCTTCTGTAAAATACGCACGCCCTACCAATCCAGTTAACATGGCACCAATTAAAGAAAACGCCATCCATCCCATCCCAATACGTCTTGCAGTAGGGATTTCTTTAGTAGAACTCACAGCCATAAATCTTACCAAAATATGGGGTTGTCCAAAATAACCCAGCCCCCAAGCCATCAAGTTCACCACCAGCAATAGACTCACCCCATGTAAAGGGTCTAATAAATGGATATCCTGTAAATTTAATGTTTTTACCGTTTCATCAATACCATGTAAATTTTGGGTAGCCATAAACGGCACTATCAATAAACATAAAAACATAAAGGTACCTTGGAAGAAATCAGTCCAGCTGACAGCCAAGAACCCCCCAACAAAAGTATACCCAACAATAATCGTGCTCCCCAACAATAGGGCTTGCATATAATCTAAGCTAGGGAAAGTTTTTTGTAATAACAACGCCCCCCCCACTAACCCTGATGCAGAATAAAATGCAAAAAATATTAAGAGTGCTGCAGAGGATACCAAACGCATGACGGAAGCATAATTAGGCCCAAAACGATTGGCTAAAAATTCTGGTATAGTCAATGAGTCATTCACTACTTCTGTATAAACGCGTAAAGGCTTTGCAATAAATAACCAATTCAAATACGCACCAATAATTAGCCCTATAGGTAGCCAACATTGATTCAATCCAAAGGTATACACTGCTCCCGGTAAACCTAAGAGCAACCAAGCACTCATATCTGAAGCTCCGGCGCTTAATGCCGCGACTGCACCCCCCAAGCGGCGTCCACCCAATATATAATCCGATAAATTAGCAGTAACTTTGTAAGCTACAAAACTTATTGCTAAAACAAGACAGAAGTAGAGGATAAATGAGATCAGTAATGGTGTTAGCATAAAGTTGGCCTATTATTCCGTGTATAGTGATAGCCCTAGCTTCCAATGTGCTTGATTTAGCCCAAAAAGTAAAGACTACTCGATGATTGTTGGTTAATTAACTTTATAAGCTTGGCACTGCCTGTAAACACCCACAGCTTGTACTTAGTGTGCTCTGGCGGTACAATATGAAGTCATTCAACGTCATTGGTGAGGTGAAAATGCAGAACACTGATATCGAAAAAAATTACCCCCTGACGGTTGTTGTCCGCACTGTGCCTTCAGTGGCTGTATAACATCTTCTTGATTTTGTTACTTGTCTAAATTTTCAGCACTCACTATTTTTTAAAGGCCCGCATTATGCAACCCTATCATTCAATTTTTATTTATGGCTTCGCACTTTTTGCGATGTTTTTTGGATCTGGAAATTTAGTATTCCCTTTACAAATCGGACACACTACTGGTGCGTACTGGTATCTGGGTTTCGTAGGATTATTTATTACGGGGATCTTACTGCCCTTTCTCGGTTTATTTGTCATTAAGTTACATAGAGGCAGCTACCGCTCCTTTTTTGGAGAAGCAGGCTCTGTTGCCCAAGTCTTATTACCGCTCTTTACCTTATCGCTTTTAGGGGCCTTTGGGGTGGTGCCTAGATGTATTACTGTAGCGCATGGTGGGATGAGTTATTTAATCCCAGAGCTCCCGCTGTCTATCTTTAGTATTTTGTTTTGTATACCAACTTTTTTCTTCTGTCTCAAAGACCAACGCATGCTCAATATTCTCGGTAAATGGATGAGTCCTGTTTTGTTGGTTACCTTAATCGTGTTGGTGGTGACAGGCATATTACAGGCCCCTGTACTAACAACGAATCCAGCGCTTGAACCTCAGGCTGCATTATATGACGGTTTTTTAACGGGTTACCAAACAATGGACCTGTTTGCCGCCTTCTTCTTCTCTGCTCTGATTTTTACACAAATCCAACAGGCCATGCCGCCAGAAGCCACTCATAGAGACACTTTGAAGTTTGCGGTGAAATCCAGTCTCTTAGGAGCAGGTCTATTGGCACTCATTTATTTAGGGTTTGTGTTTTTAGGTGCACACTACGCCGATTCTCTACAAAATGTGTCACCAGAATTTATGTTACCGGCCATCGCCAAACAGGTCATGGGGAAAAGTGCGACCTTTTTTATTGCCATTGCGATGGTGTTTTCTTGTTTAACCACAGCGGTTGCGTTAAACAATATTTATGCGAGATATTTGGCCTCTCTCGTCAAAATCAAAGAGCAGCAATTTTGGATAGTGTTACTCATGACCACTATCGTCTCTTTTTTCATCTCCTTACTTGATTTTAAAGGGATTGCTGCCTTTTTAGCGCCTGCTTTAGAGATCTCCTATCCCGGCATTATTTTTCTAACACTGCTGGGTATAGGCACACGTAAGTGGCCTCGCTTTAAAATGATTGGTTTTTATGGGATATCACTCTATATGATAGGGATGCTGTTTTTATAGACTAACCAATACAGGAATGGGTTGACTACAGTTAGCCCATTTCAATCCTCACTAGATTTTTTGCGTTTTTTATACACTACAGCAGCCTGCTGTATAACGGCTATCTCTTCTTTGACATGTTCAATAGATTGCAAAGACTCAAAGTTATCTTCGATATCTTGTTCGAATGCATCCAAGATATCTTGTCTATCCACGTTATTCCTCCAATAAAAAGTCTTCTAACGTCACCCCTTTCACAAAAGGCGTACTAAAAGTATTTTGGTTAATCACCGTTAACACCTGACCTTTAAACTGCTCCGAAAACCATCCAAACTCAAAAGGCGTACAGCTGCCTCTTTTGACTTCAATATAACCATACTTGTCATCATAAAAATCAATTTCATGATTTTTAGATTGCCAAAAAGCTAAGGGGGCTAAAATCTCTCCTTGTCGTAATACAGATCTGCGCTGTAACTCCTGTGCCACTATCCATTCATACCATAGTCCTTGTTCTGAAGGAGGCAACTGCTCAAAATCTGCTACTCTGCGCAAGCAGGAGGGATAATACGTTGCAGCCGCTAAGAGATTAATAAAATGGTACTTACAAGGTTTACGTAAAATCAAATTGTTTCGTTGTGCATCGTAAGAAAAAGCTGGCACCACGCATCCCAGATCGTTTAAAGATTCGATATACGCTTGTGCTATGGTATTGTTCGCTAGATTTGCTTCTCTTGCCAATTTAGCTTGCCCCACTGGGGTTCCACCAAACCTACAAATCCCTGCTAAAACATTGACAAGTGAGGCTCGTTGTCGTCCATCCCGTGCAAAAGTACCTTCTATCCAATCTCGCACCAGTTGGATCACATAATCGGGCAAAAACCCACTACTGGCCAATTCTGTACACGCAATCGGAGAACCACCTGACAATATATACGCTATCAGCGTTTTTTCTTTTAAAAGAGAATGACACACATCGTAAAAATTTCTATACGATAAAGGCGTAAATAAATAATTTGTTTTTGCTAATTTTCCTTTACGCCCAGGTAATCGTTCTACGCCACGCCGTAAATCAAAAGCATCTGAGCCTGTGGTGATAATTAAAATTTTATCCAGGGTACCATTATCTACTAACCGTTTTAAAATACGTTCCCAATCTTTAATAGCAGTAATTTCATCTATAAAAATACGCTTCACTGGCGCATCGGTATTGAAAATTCTTGCCAGCTGTTCTAATTCTCGAGAGAGCTGTTCTGCATCGGCTAAAAAATCACCGTTTAAATAAAAAGCAGTCCCTGCTCCAAAGGTTTGAATGGTAGCGACAATCTGTTGTTCAAGCCACGTACTTTTACCATATTGTCTTGGACCTCGGACTACAATAATCCCTGGCTCTGTCGGTAAAACATCTAAACCAAAACTATGTTTAAACACAAAAGGAGAATTCGCCAGGCGTTGTAGATGCCCAAACATCCCAACATCTGCCAAGGTTCCTGCTGCCAAGTGCCCATTAATTGTATTTACATCCATTTTACATTCCACCCTAACGTTTGAAACATTAGATGACCTAACTTTGATAACGTTAGTATAGCTAACGTTTAGAACGTTAGCAATTTTCTATTCCTATTCCTGGATTGAGATGCTACGCACCCTCTTTTAAGCCCCGTCGTTAAAGGACTCACATTTAAAAATTGAGCCAATAGGGAGTTTGGGTAAACAGAGTGCCTCAAATTCTCGCAAGGTACTAGATACAAGTCTGTCAAATACGACTTCCTTGTTTGTTGTTCACTTGAGCCTTCTTTGTACTAAATGAAAGGTGGGGGACTATCCCCCACCTCTTTCAGAGACTACTTATTCGGCAAATCCGTCACAGTCCCTTCATAGACCTCACACGCTAAAGGAATGGTTTCCCCTAGGGTTGGGTGGGGATGAATGGTTAAAGCGAGATCTTCAGCTTCACAACCCATCTCAATAGCCACTGCGATTTCACCAATTAAATCACCGGCATTCACACCAACGATGGCGCCACCAATGACTTTATGGGTTTGTTTATCAAATAAAATCTTAGTAAACCCTTCTTCTCGTCCTAAACAGAGTGCACGCCCTAAAGCTGCCCACGGAAATACGCCTTTACCGTAGTCTAGATTTTCTGCTTTAGCTTGTTGTTCTGTCACCCCTACCCAAGCCACCTCAGGGTTGGTGTAGGCAACACTTGGGATACACGCAGGTGCAAAGACATGTTTCTTGCCAGCAATCACTTCTGCAGCAACACGGCCTTGTGGAATGGACTTGTGCGCCAACATAGGGTTACCCACTACATCCCCGATCGCAAAGATATGGGGGATATTCGTACGGCATTGATTGTCCACGGGAATAAAACCACGCTCATCGACATTTACGCCGGCAGTTTCAGCGCCAATTTTTTTACCATTTGGGGTTCGGCCGACGGCACAAAGGATTTTATCAAAAGCACGGGGTGCTAAATCTTTATCATCTTGATTAAACGTCACCATCAAGCTTTTACCAGCTTCCACCTTGGTCACTTTAGTCTTAAACAACAATTCCATTTTACTAGAAACACGTTTGAGAAGTGGTTTGACCACATCAGGATCTACACCCGCCAATAACCCATCCGTTAACTCTACTACGGTCACCTTAGTCCCCAGGGCAGAATATACGGTAGCCATTTCCATACCGATAATTCCACCGCCGATAATCAACATCGTTGCAGGAATTTCTTTAGGCTCTAAGGCGCCAGTGGATGTAATAATACGGTCATCTTCTGGTAAAAACGGTAAACGTACTGGCACAGAACCCGGTGCTAAAATCGCATATTCAAATTCGATGGTAACTTTTTCTTTACCTTCTACCACCATGGTATTTGGCCCCGTTAAAATACCTTTACCATTGACAACTGTGACTTTACGCATTTTGGCTAATTGGGCAATACCACTAGACAAACGGTTCACAATTTTTTGTTTACCTTCGCGCATTTTTTGAATATCAATTTTATTGGCGGTATAGCCTACTCCTAAATCTGCCAAATGCGGAATTTCATCCTGCATCTGTGCTAAGTGTAAGTAATACTTAGAAGGAATACACCCGACATTCAAACAAACACCACCTAAGGCTTCATATTGTTCTACTAAGACGATACCTTCTTTAAGCAAATCTGCTGCTCTGAAGGCTGCGGTATATCCGCCAGGACCACTGCCCAAGACGACGACCTTTGCTTTAATAGTTTGCATAGTGCTATCCCTAATAATTAAAAAAATACTGTGATTATTGTATCAGCGCACGTATATTGGCTAAATGTGTTGCCAATGTACGTGTAAACCGTGCTGCCTCGGCACCATCAATGACTCTATGATCATAAGAGAGCGATAAAGGCAAAATCTTACGTGGCTCAAAACTTTGCGTTTTTTCCTGCCATACCGGCGTCATACGCATTTTAGAAAGACCTAAAATTGCCACATTAGGCGCATGAATAATGGGCGTAAAGTAAGTCCCCCCTATTCCCCCTAAACTCGTAACTGAAAAACTAGAGCCTTGTAACTGTGGACCTTTCAAACGACTCTCGCGGGCAGCCAAGCTTAATTCACTTAAGCCTTCTGCTAACCCTTTAATGTCTTTTTGATCTGCATCCTTTAAGACTGGAACCACTAACCCTTGTGGGGTTTCTACTGCAACGCCTAAGTGATAGTAGTTCTTTAGAATTAAAGTTTGCCCATCATTACTCAAGGAAGCATTAAAGGTTGGATATTCCTTCAAAGTCGCAATCAATGCCTTAAAGATGAAAACTAAGGGGGTTAATTTCATACCTTTGGCTTGCATCTCAGCACGCATACTTTCAAGATCTGTAATATCCGCTTCATCAAACTGCGTCACATGGGGGATCTGAACCCAATTGCGATGTAAATGCTGTCCTGTTAACTGTTTTATACGGGTTAAAGGCTGTTCAGTAATAGCGCCATATTGTGCAAAGTCTACTACTGGCATATCAATGAGGTTTAACCCGCCACCATTTTTAGCCTTGGCTAACTGTAATTTAATATAGGCATGTAAATCTGTAGTCAAAATTCTGTTTTTAGGACCCGTACCACTCACCCCTTTGAGGTCAATGCCTAATTCACGTGCTAACTTACGGGTTGCAGGACCTGCATGTACCCCGCTATCACGCCCTGGTAAACTTTGGGCACGTGCGACAGTGGTTGGTGCACTAGTGGTAGAAGCAGGGACTGCAGCAGTTGTGACCGCAGGTTGCACCACTTGCTCACTGGCATCCATCACCGCAATCGGCGTTCCTTCAGAGATTTTATCCCCTACTTTCACTAATAATTCCACAATAGTCCCTGCAACGGGGGCAGGCACTTCCATGGTCGCTTTATCTGTTTCTAAAACCAATAAAGACGCATCCACGCCGACCACTTGGCCAGGCTTTACCATAATTTCTATAACGGGGACATTTTTATAGTCACCAATAGAGGGCACACAAATAGTTTGACGCATACCTTGTTTTCCTTATTTTTCCCAGGGGTTGGGCTTATCCAGCGTTAAATGATAACGCTGTTGTGCATCTGCTAACACCGTAAGGGGTAGCGCACCTTCTTGTACCAAGGCATATAAAGCCTGATACACGATATGTGCCGCATCGACTTCAAAATGTTCACGTAGTTTTGCACGCGTATCACTACGTCCAAACCCATCCGTACCTAAAACATGATAAGGTGCTTGGATAAAGGGTCGGATCTGATCTGGCACTAAACGCATATAATCCGTTGCCGCCACAACAGGACCATTTTCTGCTTTTAAGAGACTGGTCACATAACTCTCACGGGGTGCTTGGTCAGGATGATAAAGATTCCAACGCGCACAATCTAAGGCCTCTCTACGTAATTCTGAAAAACTCGTCGCACTAAAGACGTTTGAACTAATTTGATAATGCTCTGCCAACTGTTCAGCAGCTTTGAGCACTTCTACTAAAATCGTTCCCGAACCTAAAAGTTGAACCTTTAAAGGACCTGCCGTATGTTGTTTTAAAGCATACATTCCACGAATAATGCCCTGCTCTTGGCCTTTGACAAAACCAGGATGTGCATAGTTCTCATTCATCAAAGTAATGTAATAGTGAACATCTTTATTGTCCCCATACATTTCTTGTAACCCATGTTGAATAATCACCGCCACTTCATAACCAAAGGTAGGATCATAACTACGACAATTTGGAATCGTTGCTGCCATTAAATGACTATGCCCATCTTGATGCTGTAAACCTTCGCCATTTAAAGTCGTGCGCCCTGCAGTTGCCCCTAATAAGAAGCCCTTCGCACGTAAATCCCCTGCTGCCCAGGCTAGATCTCCAATACGTTGGTGTCCAAACATCGAGTAATAAATATAAAAAGGAATCATAGGACATTGATGTTGACTATAACTGGTTGCAGCAGCTAACCAAGAACAAAAAGAACCGGATTCATTAATCCCTTCTTGTAAAATTTGTCCATCTTTAGCTTCTTTATAGAACATCAGTTCTTGGGAATCCACTGGCTTATATTTTTGGCCTTCAACCGCATAAATCCCTAACTGTCTAAATAAGCCTTCCATACCAAAGGTACGGGCTTCATCAGGGACAATCGGGACAATGCGTTTACCAATTTCGGGATCTTTAGTTAAAAGATTCAAAATCCGCACAAAAGCCATAGTGCTAGAATACGTTCTATCCTCACTAGCTTGTAATACCGATTCAAAACTCTCTAGAGAAGGCATTTTTAACTGTATAGGTGCTTGTTTTGCCCTTTGCGGCAAAAAGCCCCCTAAACGTTCTCGTGAGGCCTTTAAGTATTTCATTTCAGGGGTATCAGCCGCTGGCTTATAAAAAGGCAAGGATTCCAATTGGTCATCGGGAATCGGTAAATGAAAACGGTCTCTAAAGGCTTTTAAGTCTTCATAGGCTAATTTTTTAGTATTATGTGCCACATTACGGGCTTCACCGGCTTTTCCTAAACCATACCCCTTCACGGTCTTAGCTAAAATAACGGTTGGTCGGGTAGCACGGCTAGCACGCTCATAGGCCGCATAGACTTTAACAGGATCGTGTCCACCACGATTTAATTTATAAATTTCTTCATCGCTCATATCTGCAACCAGTGCAGCGAGCTCTGGGTATTTACCAAAGAAATGTTCTCTCACATAAGCGCCACCCAAGGCTTTATAGCTTTGGTATTCACCGTCCAAGACTTCTTCCATGCGTTGTAATAACTTACCAGAAGTATCTTTTTCTAATAAGGCATCCCACTTATCGCCCCACACCACTTTAATAACATCCCAGCCAGCCCCTGCAAATAAGGCTTCTAGTTCTTGAATGATTTTACCATTCCCACGGACCGGTCCATCTAAGCGCTGTAAATTACAGTTCACTACAAAAACCAGATTGTTCAACTTTTCACGTGCAGCAACGGTTAATGCACCAATGGATTCAGGCTCATCCATTTCCCCATCCCCACAAAAACACCAGACCTTACGATCTGAAGGGCTTAAAAAACCACGCGCTTCTAGGTATTTCATAAAACGCGCTTGATAAATCGCTTGTAGCGGTCCAAGCCCCATAGAGACCGTTGGGAACTGCCAATAATCTGGCATTAACCAAGGATGCGGATAAGAAGACAGCCCATTACCATCTACTTCTCTTCTAAAATTTTCTAAATGTTTTTCAGTTAAACGCCCTTCCAGAAAGGAGCGTGCATAAATTCCAGGAGAAATATGACCTTGAAAATAAATCATATCCCCTAATTGGGTCGCATTAGGCGCGCGCCAAAAGTGATTAAATCCAATATCGTATAATACTGCCGCCGATGCGAAGGTCCCAATATGCCCACCTAGATCTGCACCATCTTGCTGCGCACGTACGACCATTACCATCGCATTCCATCGGATCCAAGACCGTAACCGTGCTGCCACGGCTAATTCCTCAGGATCTAACTCTGGATCTTCCACCGCACTGATAGTATTACAATACGGAGTATTCAGGGTGGCAGTGGGCGCACAGCCATACTGCTGTGCCCGTTGCCACAGTTGTGCCATCAGGACACGCGCACGCTCTACCCCTTCGGAGTCTACAACAGAAGCCAAAGCTTCTAACCATTCTTGCGTTTCAACAGGATCTTCTACTAACATTTTTTTTTACATCTTTTTCTAAATCAAAATATACCAAAGCCCTATCAACAATACCCATGCTAATAAACTACGTATTAACAGGTTTTGATAAGCCAACACTGAGTCTAATTCTAATTCTTCTTTTTCTAAGGCCTGTCTTGCACCATGCTCAACCAACTGTGGATGTGGTTCTTTAAACATCAACTGAATATTTTTGAAAGTAGGCACAAAACGCCCCACCAACCCAAAAATAAACAGTGTCACCCGTACTGGGATCCAATCCATTAAAAATGCTAACTTGTTCAATAACTCATTCTCTTCTCCAGCAATAAAGCTGGTTTGTTCAAAACTTTTAACCGCGCGATACACCACCGCACCCATAGGCCCTAACAACCCAAACCAAAACATGACAGAAAAAATACCTTCTTGTGCTTGCCAAATCATCGCCTCTTCAGGCGTAATTTTTACAAAACACGCCCACAGTACAAAGACCCCCACTAACAACGCTAAGATAGGACTCATCCATCCCAACACACTAAATATCACTTGTGTGCCAAGGCCTAACGCAACTAAAGTTGCCCACACTTCATACGATCCACCCACCCAAGTGCTCATTCTGTCCTTGAGCATCAATAAATATGGCTTCAGCCTAAATCCTTCAGGCATGGGGTAATATTGATGTAACCAAAGTGCAATCAACAGTGTTATCAGCGCGTACATTTAGTTTCCTTACTTTATTTTAGAGACCTGCATACACCTTGTGCATATTAGCTAAAAACTCCTCCCAAGAGAAGGCGGGACCGGGGTCTGTTTTTCTTTCTGGGGCAATATCGCTATGTCTTACGACTCTTTTGGGAGTAATTTCGGGGAATTGCATCATCAACCAAACACAAAGTTCGTTTGCTTTCTCATACTGTACAGGCGTATAAGGGATATCATCTGCGCCCTCAAGTTCTATCCCTATAGCGTAATCATTACAATCAGGCCTACCTTCAAAACTAGATTCCCCCGCATGCCAAGCTCTATCAAATACCGACACAAACTGAATAATCTCCCCGGCTCGCGTAATTAAAAAATGCGCAGAGACTTTTAGTCCCTCTAAATCAGCAAACTCTGGATGTAACGTACAATCCAATTGATTGGTAAAGAGGTTTAAAATATGCGGTGTATGAAAGGTACCTTTGGGAATACCGATACCGTGGATAACAATTAAGTCTACAGTCTCGCTGGGACGTTTATTAAAATTAGGAGAGACCACCCAATTAATATCAGGACTTACGATCCAACCATTTTCATCAAATTTCCACATCGCCCCATCCTTATCTGCACAACATCTACAGAAGATAACAGAATAATCCTCAACACTGCCAGGTTAATTGATGTCCTGCATAATTACGGATATTCATCACGCCCTCATCAAAGAGCAAATACTGTCCTTTGATACCTAATAACCTACCCGTATAAGTCGGGTTAAGTTTCAAACTTTGTATTTTAGGAGGGTATTCTAAAATAGGATAACTAAAGGTAGAAAGTTGAGGTTCTACGCTTTGCACAGCCTCTTCTCCAAATTCTTTTTGTAAGGCAACAACCTTGGTGGCTAATTTTGTTTTGAGCGCTGCTGCAAAAGCTAAGATATCTACTTCTGGTGCATCCATTTTCAGCATTTGACGCCAATTCGTCTTATCTGCTACAAACTCCATAGCCGCTACTTCCAATAACCCAGACACCCTTCTGGTGGATACTTCATATAAAACTAATGCTTGTTGTGCGCCTTGGTCGAGCCAACGGTAAGGGATATTGGTGCCTCTTGAAATCCCAACCTTTAGTCCAGAAGTATTGGATAAATACACTACATGCGGTTTCATGCAATGCTGTATACCCCATTCTGGTTCGCTACAAGTCCCTAGATGAAAATGACATTGCTGGGGTTTTAAAATACACATATCACATTGTGCTAAGCGTTGAGTACAAGGATAGCAATACCCACCTTGATAGCCTTTGGTTATTGTTCTCCCACAATGCACACAGTTTAAATGGGTGCTGCACTTAATAGTTATTGTGTTTCCTAACACAGAATTCAGTACTAACGTCTGGTTATTACTCTCAAGGGTATATTGTAAGGGTTCACCGGGGTTAATTTTGAGTTTTTTAAAGACCAAGGCTTCCATCATGCTGCCAAAGTTATTAGTATGGGCCAGGTTATACCATCTTATCGACTCAATTGTGAACTACCAACATATTTACCATGCCGGCAACTTTGCTGATGTTGTAAAACATCTCAGTCTTATTGCGGTCTTAGACTATTATAAAAAAAAGCCCAACCCTATGGTGTATATTGACACCCATGCAGGGCAATGGACCTACGACTTCGCGCAAGATCAGGCACAGCGTACCCAAGAGTTCAAAGAGGGTATACAGGCCCTACAAGCTAACCCACACCCTCTATTAGCCCGTTACTTAGACTTAGTATCCAAAGTAGGCCCTGGACATTACCCAGGCTCTGTATGGTTTGCGCATACGTTATTAGAGGCTACAGATAAATGTATAGCCTGTGAGGTTGTACCTGAGGTCGCCTCACTCTTGAAACACGCAACTCAAAAAATTAAAAATATTGCAGTGCATAATCGCAATGGCTATGAAGCACTGTTAGCACTCACGCCTCCAAAACCTAATCGTGGGGTAATTTTAATAGACCCTCCATTTGAAGCTAAGGATGAGTTCGCAACCTTACATAACACTGTGAAAGCCGCCTATGCGAAGTTTCCGCAAGGCTGTTATATCGTGTGGTATCCGATGAAAGATTTTAAGGCCTTAGGGTATATTCGGACCTTATCGCAACTACCTATACCACAACTCAACTTTGAGTGTTTTTTAACCCAAGATACTTTAAGTGAAAGACTACGGGCCTGTGGGATCTGGATTGGTAATCCCCCTTGGCAGTTAGAAAAAACATTATTACCGCAGTTACAAGCAGCAATTCAACTGATGGCACCAGGGAGTGGGAGCGTAACATGTCAGATCAAGACCGAGTCTTAAGTGAAAGTGAAGCCATTGAGCAGACTTTAAGCACATTTAAGGTATTGCAGCGCAGTATTGAATATTTTAAAGAGTCTATCCTAGCAGATGAGTATCTTTTTGGGTGGGCAGATGAGGAATTACCGGCTGGTTTATGTTTTAAAGCAGGTAGCCCTTTAAGAGCGCGAGTCGCACAATTTTTAGGACAATTAGAATATTTAGATACCCAAGACCCACGTGAAATTTTAATCTGGGCAGGGTGTTTTGCCTCCTCAAGAAAAACATTGGAGGCTATCGCGACAGTGAATAAAGCAAAACTTGCTTTTAAAGCGGCGATTGTAGGGATGAAAAAAAATAAAGTACCTGTCAAACACAGTACTGCTGCTTGGGAAGCCTTACTAACACAGCGCGCAGAAGAAACCAATCAACGCTTAAAGCGTATTGGTTTAGGTCGTTTACATCTAAAACAGTGTTATCGGATTATTCCTATACTTCCCTGCCCTCCTTTACGCATCAGTTGGACCTGGGCACATACCCGTGCCATCACTAAAATCAGTTGGCAAATGGCAGAGCGTCTTTTAAAAGAGAAAGGGGAGCAACAGCCAGGAATTCAGTATCAATTACAAAAATTGGCAACCTTATCCCCACACCAAAATCTGGCTATTGTACAAACCCTCGCCCCACATCTACGAACCAATGTGGTACTTACAGAGCCGGTTTATAATAGTAAAGACAGAATGATGCTCAAAGGTGCGGTCCCTTTATTTTATGAAGCCACTCAGCTGCAGGAGCCGCCCCTGCTGGTGCCTCCACAAAGTCAAAAAAAGGCACTCCAGCGCACTGAGAAACGTAGCGATGTACAGATAGAATCTGAGCCTTTTTTAAGTGCGATTAGGGCGCATCGGTACGTAGAGATAGCCTAATGCAAATAGCTAGTATTTTATTTAGGAATATACACTTCTTTAGCGGTTTCACACTCTGAAAGTGACACCGTACTGGCGCTTAAAGGATGCTTGATGCATTTAGAGTACCGTACTGCAGTAGCAGCGTGCGTTAACGGTCTTAGAACAGGTGTACTCTCTACGGTTGTTGGTATTGGGGTTGCCTGGTGTTTGATTAATAATGCCTCTATTTTAGGATGCTTATACTGACGTGCATATTGAATAGCAGTATGACCATTAGCATCTTTCATATTCAGAGCCACCTGATACTCCAACAATGCTTGCGCACCTGCTAAGTTGCCATACATTGCCATCATCTGCAAAGGGGTATGTCCATTATCATCAGGCATACCTAGTTCTGCACCATAGCACTGCAATAGCTGGAGAATATTTTCACTCTGTTTACCTGCATTCGCTGTAAAATGTACAGGACTCTGTCCAGCATCCGTACGTATATTAATTTCAGCGCCCGCCAACAATAACACTTGTACCAACGCAAAGCATCCATGACTAACCGCCAAATGTAGGGCACATTGACCTTTATCTAGCAATGCGTTAATGAGTAAATCATTACCGAGCATTGGCAGCCCTATTTGTGATGATTCAGACTCTGCAAAACAACCTTGCACGATATAAAAAACACCTAATCTAATATCCCTTTTAATTAAAGCATTCTGAAAACCAGCCGCTGTGCCTTCAAATCCTGACATGTTCTCTAAGTTGACATTTAATTGTAATGCTTTAATTTTTTCTACTAAGAGTGTTTTATACCCTGTAGCAAATAGGCTGTACAAATTCTCTAAGGTGGCATCATTCAGATCTGGCAATTCAACCTCTGATACCGGCACTCCAAAAGTACGATAATCCTCAAAAAACTGCTCCACCAATGCTTGCCCTACTTCTAAGGGGACCAACGACAATGTCAGTTTCATACAAGATAAACGCGTAGATAAATTAGCATATTTAAAATAAGGAATAATATTCACATCGTGTGTTTTTAATATTTCACTCACCATCGATGTTTTCCACAAAGATAAGACATAAGCATTTTCAGGTAAACACGCCTGTCTGAGCATCACTGCTGAGGTTAATAAATAATCCAATTCAATTTTATAAACAGTCGGCAGCTCTGGATGTTGTCTATAAGACAATAAACGCTGCTTTAGTTTTTTCCATAAGGCTTGTTTTTTCAGTTCAGATCCAGCACTTAACACTGCAAAAATACGATATCGTTCATCTTCTGTGAAATACTGATATAAAAAACGTCGTTCAGTTTGTTGTAAAAAATGGAGTTGCCCAGCGCGATATAGTCCTTTGGAAGCAGACATCGCACGCCGGATTTGCGTGGTTGGTAATTTACTAAAAATATACGCCCATAATACATCAGGAAGCATAGG
This sequence comes from uncultured Francisellaceae bacterium, assembly GCA_964524705.1. Taxonomy (GTDB): domain Bacteria; phylum Pseudomonadota; class Gammaproteobacteria; order Berkiellales; family Berkiellaceae; genus CAZGDB01. Next base: position 7,220 of record CAZGDB010000021.1, on the reverse strand, counting down.
CATACTTATACCTCAAACACGGAGCGCTTCTTTTAGCTTAGAGAGTAGTGAGAATTTGTGCAAGTAAGCAAAAAAATATGGTCGGGACGAGAGGATTTGAACCTCTGACCCCATGCACCCCATGCATGTGCGCTACCAGGCTGCGCTACGCCCCGACGACCAATGTTTTATACGCCTGCTTTAGTAGGGAGTCAACTGGAAATAGGCTCAAGCTGTGCTTGCAATGCAGTTTTAAGTTTCTTACCACACTTAAATACAATCACCGAACGGGCACTCACCATTACCTTTTCAAGGGTTTTAGGGTTCAACCCAGGGCGCTCTGCTTTATGTCGGACCTCAAAGTTTCCTAAGCCTGACAACTCAAGATTTTCGCCTTCTTGGAGCACAGCCACCATTTCATCCAGGATAATCCCGACCCAACGATAAGCACGACGCTCATCAATACCGAGCTCTAAAGCTAACTTTTCTGCTAAGCTGGCACGTGTTAAGGTCATACAGTCACCGCCTGTCGTAAGACTACTTGATGCGTCTGCTCTAAATACTGCAACAAAGCTGTAATTTTTTCTTCTACTTCTGTCTCTTGAAGCGTACGTGCAGGATGATTAAAATTCAAACGCAAAGCCAAGCTGCGCGTATCTTCGGGTAACCCTGCCCCTTGGTACAAATCAAATAACACTACATCTGTACACAAATCACCTAATTGCCGCACCATGTCAGCCTGTAAGGCTCCATAGCTCACGCTACGCGGTACAATTAAAGCTAAGTCCCTTTGCATAGATGGAAAACGTCGTACGCCATGGAATGGAGAATCAACCTTATCTTTCAAAACATCTAAAGTTAAGACAGCAGCAACCACTGGACCTTTTACTTCAGCGTCGTTTAAATGTTGTGGTGCCATCACCCCAACCTGCCCCACACAACGTCCCTGACTATCCAAGATACGGGCTCCTTGGCCTGGATAAATCCAGGGCGCTAAATCATCGGTCACAAAACTAAATACACCACGTGTTAAACCTAATACTTGACTCACAATCCCTTTGATATCAAAAAAATCTACTTTGCGCTCTGGGCTCATCCATTGCGGGGGCTCTGCAGCGCCACTTAAAACGATGGCTAACTGGCGTTCTTCCCGCCAAAGGTTGCCTTCCGGTAAAAACACCGTTCCCACTTCAAAAAATCTTAAACGCGCATGCTGTCTGACTTGATTGTCATGTACCGCACTCAACATCCCAGGTAACAGACTTGCCCGCATAACGGACATTCCTTGTGCCAAAGGATTTAAGAGTGGTAAAGCATCATGAGTAACAACGGGAGACTGGATACTGTTTTGTGAAAAACTATAGGTCATTACTTCTTGTAAAGCCAAATCTACACAGCGTTCTTTAAAATCTAAATCTGATAAACGATATTGAGAAATGGTAGTTAAGGCACAAGGCACCTGTGGCAAGGTAACAGGTAAATTATTAATCCCCTCAACCCGTGCAAACTCTTCTACCAAGTCTATGGGCATGCGTACATCGGTACGATAACTCGGTATCGTTACAGTACAGCCCTCATCTTTAGTAACACAACCAAAGTTTAATTTTTGTAATAGACGCTCTAAATCTTTAGTCGTAAATTTAGTTCCTAAAATACGGTTTACCTTAGTAGGCGTAATCGCAATGGTATGGGCAACAATAGGCGTACTATGAGATACCACGCTCCCAGCTTCTCCACCTCCATGCTCTAAAATCAACGCTACCGCTCGTGCTAAGGCAATAGGTGCTAAGGCAGGATCTACACCACGCTCAAAGCGCATACCGCCATCGGTATGAAGTTGTAACTTACGTCCTACCCCACCGATTGCCTTCATAGAGAAGTTAGCGCTTTCTAAAAAGAAATCTTGGGTTTCAGGCAAAGCTTTAGATGACTCAGAACCCATCACACCAGCCAAAGCAATAATCTCTTTGCTATTCGTAATAACCGGCATACCTGCTTCTAAGGTATAAGTTTTACCATCTAGTAAAACCACAGTCTCCGCTGCCATGGCTGCTCTAATAGTTAATGTATCGCCCACCCCTGCTGCTGCAAAAGCATGCATGGGCTGACCTAACTCTACTAACACATAGTTCAGCACATCCACCACTAAAGAAACTGAACGCAAACCTGCAACTGCTAAGCGTTGTTGTATAAAAGCAGGCGTAGGTTTTTGGTTATTCACCCCTTTCAGAGAGCAACCATAATATTGGGTGGCAATCGTAGGATCTATATCTAATCGCACCTTGGTCTCAAAACTAGCCGTAATCTTTTGTAAAGCAGGTGCCGCTGGAATAGGTAAGCCTTGTGCTAAGGCAGCTTCTCGCGCCAACCCTAAGACACTCAAACAATCGCCACGGTTTGGGGTCACACTAAATTCAAAAGCTTGGCTTTTAGGATCAAAGGATTCCAGTTCCAACCCTAAATCGGTCATTTGTGCAAAGACAGCAAGTGGATCTTGTATCGTAACCCAGTCTTGCAACCATGTGAGATCTGCCTGCATATAACGCCCCTAGCCTTGAGTTTAAAACTGTTGTAAAAAGGACAGATCGTTCTGAAAACACCATCTCAGATCGTCAATGCCATACCGCAATAAACAAAACCTGTCGATCCCCATGCCAAAGGCAAACCCTTGATATTTTTCAGGATCTATCCCGACACTCTGCAACACATTAGGATGCACCATGCCACACCCAAAGAGTTCTACAAACCCTGTGCCCTTGCAAAAACGACAACCCTTTTTATTACAATGCACACAAGAGATATCTACTTCTAAGGAAGGTTCTGTAAACGGAAAATAAGAAGACCTAAAACGAGTCTCTATAGGCCGCTCAAAAAATGCTTGTAAAAATTGATGCAGTACGCCCTTTAAATCCGCTAATGAAATATGTTCATCAATCATCAACCCTTCAAGTTGATGGAACATCGGAGTATGTGTCATATCCATCTCATCGCGCCTAAACACACGACCAGGTGCTACTATTCGTAAAGGGGGTTTTTGTGTTTCTAAGGCTCTGATCTGAACCCCAGAGGTATGCGTACGTAATAAATGTCCATCCCCAAAATAAAAGGTATCCTGCATCGCACGTGCAGGGTGTCCTTCAGGAATATTTAAAGCCGTAAAATTGTAAAAATCAGTCTCGCGCTCAGGCCCTTCCCAAATACTAAAACCCGCTTCTCTAAAAATTTGTACCATGCGCTTTTGCGTTAAAGTAATAGGATGCAAACGCCCCTGCTCTACGCCACGCCCTGGCAAAGTCACATCGACAGCTTGTTTTTGGTAGGCTGCTAATTGCGCGGCTTCTTTTAAGATTTGTTGTTTTTCAAAATAGGCCTGTTCAATAGCTTGCTTCACGCTATTCAGGGATTGTCCCTTGGCTTTTTTTTCTTCTATGGATAAGGAGGATAAGGCTTTTAAAGCTTGTCCAATAATCCCTTGTTTGCCTAAATATTCAGACTTGACCACATCAAGCGCAGCGATTTTCTGCGCTTGATGGATCCGATCTAAGGCCTGCTGTAAAATCAGCGTTTCATCCATGAGGCCCCTCAGCTTATTTTGCAGTAGCTGCTAAAGCTTCTTTGGCTCTTTCTGCTATCGCTACAAATGCAGCGTTATCAAAAATCGCTAAGTCAGATAACCATTTACGGTTCACTTCGATCTGTGCTTTGTTCATGCCTGCAATCAAACGGCTGTAGGATAAACCTGCTGCACGTGCTGCTGCGTTAATACGTACAATCCACAAAGATCTAAATTGACGCTTACGTTGCTTTCTATCACGATAAGCATATTGGCCAGCTTTTAAAACCGCCTGACGTGCCGTTTTGATTAAACGACTACGGGCGCCGTAATAACCTTTAGCTGCTTCTAAAACTTTTTTGTGACGCTTATGACTGGTCACACCACGACTAACACGTGCCATAGTACTGCTCCTTTATGATCCTGCTAACAATCTGAGAACGCCTGGTGCGTCACAGTCTTTCATAACCCCATTAGTACGCCCTTGACGTGCGTGCTTGGTAGTTCCTTTTTTGTTAATGTGGTGAGCTCGGGTCGCTCTACGAAAACGTACTTTCCCACTTGCAGTGACCTTAAAGCGCTTGGCAGCACTTTTGTTGGTCTTCAACTTGTTCTTCGCCATTCATTACTCCGCATTTTTTGCTGATTTACTCACTTTTTCTTTGGCACCAACAGCAAGTTTACGTGGGGATACCACCATAACAATCTGTCGGCCCTCTAAGCGCGGCATTTGATCAATCACCCCAAGACTATCCACATCTTTTTTGATGCGTTCAGCCATTTCCGTTCCCAAGGATTGGTGAGCAATCTCACGTCCTCTAAAACGAATAGTAATTTTCACTTTATCGCCTTGCTCTAAGAAGCCCATAAGGTTGCGTAATTTGACCTTATAGTCTCCTTCATCCGTTACCGGACGAAACTTTAATTCTTTTAACTTTTGGGCTTTCTGAACTTTTTGCTTGCCCTTTTTCTTCTCATCAAATACAAACTTACCGTAATCCATAATACGGACTACTGGTGGCTCTGCATTCGGCTGAATCTCCACTAAATCTTTTTGTATAGACTGCGCTTTCTCTAAAGCTGCATACCGTGACATTACCCCTACCTGATTGGGATCAGGCTGCCCATCGGGACCTTTAAATAATCCTTCAGGATCGACCAAGCGCACCATGGGCGCTGTGATCTGCTGATTCATGCGTACGCCTTTACTGCGTTTAACAGGGGCTTGTGGGGTCGTATTAGTCGACAATCGCGCTTTCCTCCAGCTCTAATTTTTTGCCACGTGCAGCAACGCACTTAATCATATGGCTAACAAAGTTCTCCAGGGTAACCCCACTTTGTTCCTTACCCTGACGGGTACGGATAGACACAGTGTGGGAAGCCATTTCTTTATCCCCTAGAATTAATAAGAAAGGCACCCTATTTAGGGTGTGCTCGCGGATTTTAAACCCTATTTTCTCATTCCTCAAGTCAGCTATAACTCTGAAGCCTTGTTTTTTTAATTCTTGAGTTACATAATTAACATATTCCGTCTGTTTATCACTGATATTCAACACTGATATCTGTACAGGCGCTAACCAAAGCGGGAAGTTCCCTGCAGTTTCTTCAATTAAAATCCCAATGAAGCGCTCTAAAGACCCTAAAGCTGCTCTATGCAACATCACAGGTACCTGTTTTTGACCAGCTTCATCAATGTAACTAGCACCTAAACGCCCTGGTAACGCATAATCTAACTGTAAAGTGCCGCACTGCCAGACACGTCCCATGCAATCTTTGAGGGAGAATTCAATCTTGGGGCCATAAAAAGCCCCTTCACCAGGCTGTAAATCATAACTCAGACCTGCGGATACTAGAGCCTGAGCTAAAGCACCTTCAGCTTTATCCCACAGCTCATCACTGCCTAAGCGTTGTTCTGGGCGTGTTGAAAGTTTGATTTGTAACTCTGTAAAACCAAAATCTTGATAAACACTTTGTAACAAGTTAATAAACTTAGACGCTTCATCTGTGATCTGCGCTTCGGTACAAAAAATATGCGCATCATCTTGCACAAACTGCCGGGTACGCATAATGCCATGCAAAGAACCTGAAGGCTCATAACGATGACAAGAACCAAACTCGGCCATACGTAAAGGTAAATCTCTATAACTTTTTAAGCCTTGATTGAAAATCTGCACGTGACACGGACAGTTCATTGGCTTAATCACATAATTACGTTCACTCTCATCCCCACTCTGAGCACGTACGGTAAACATATTTTTCCCAAACATTTCCCAATGTCCGGATTGTTCCCAAAGCGTACGATCCATCACTTGTGGCGTACGTACTTGTACGTAGTCGGTTTCTTCCAAGCGTGCGCTCATATACTGTTCTATCAAACGATACACAGTCCAACCATTTGGATGCCAGAAAATCATCCCAGGGGCATCTTCTTGTAAATGAAATAAATCTAATTTTTTAGCGATCTTACGATGATCACGTTTTTCTGCTTCTTCTAAACGTTTTAAATAATCAGCTAACGCCCCAGTGGTACCCCAAGCGGTCCCATAAATACGCTGGAGCATGGCATTCTTAGCATCACCGCGCCAATAGGCACCGGCTACTTTTAACAGCTTAAAGGCTTTTAAATGGCCAGTGTGGGGAATATGAGGGCCTCGGCAAAGATCTAAAAAGTCGCCTTGCTTGTACACACTCAAGGGTTCACCTTCTGGTAACCCTTGAATAATTTCTACCTTATAATGTTCGCCCTTCTCTTTAAACCACTTAATGGCTTGGTCTTTTTCCCATACTTCCCGAGAAACTGCTAAATTTTGTTCGGCAATACTGTGCATTTTTTTTTCAATAGCTTCTAAGTCTTCAGGGGTAAAGGGACGCGCATAAGCAAAATCATAAAAGAACCCATCTTCAATCACCGGGCCAATAGTCACCTGTGCTTCAGGGTGTAAGGCCTGTACGGCTTGTGCCATTAAGTGTGCACAAGAGTGCCGGAGCACTTCTAAGCCTTCTGTATCTTTAGCAGTAATAATTCTTAACTGTGCATTTTGTGTAAGTGGAAAACTTAAGTCAACCAACTTTCCGTCTACGACAGCAGCAATGGCTGCTTTGGCTAATCCTGCGCCTATAGAGGCTGCGACCATTCCCGGTGTTACGGTAGCTTCTTCATACGTGCGTTGCGTTCCATCGGGTAAAGTAATCGTAAGCATGGTTTTCCCTTACAAAAAGTATTGCAATAGTGTACGGATTTAATGGGGTAAAAGGAAGCTGGTAGGCGCGAGTGGGATCGAACCACCGACCACCACCATGTCAAGGTGGTGCTCTACCACTGAGCTACGCGCCTAAAGTACAGGGTGTGACTCTAACAAAGCAGCCTCACACTGTCAATTTAGCAATACCTATATTTTAATTACTGCAGATGGCTAGCTTAACTCATCAGGCTTGTTTTAGTACAACTAACACTACAAGGGGTTCGAGCTGTTTGACAAATACTTCTCTAAACCTATACAATATTAGTCATTATGACAAAGTTCCTCTCTATCAAAGCCGCTGTCTAATTTTTAGGTGTTAGCACAACCACTTTGCGTCGATGGGACAAAGACAAGCTACTGACGCCTGATGAACGGACACAAGGCAACCAACTACAAAAAAACTTTACCCCAGTTAAAAAAGTCACCTATTGTTATGCACGAGTCTC
>CAZGDB010000020.1:13010-33686 GCA_964524705.1 uncultured Francisellaceae bacterium | reverse complement strand
AAAACACTATATAAAACAATCATTTTTTTAGCAAAAGGAATCCCATGTGTAATAGGCAACATCGGTAAAGGAATTTTTTTATAATCTGCTTTACGATTCACACATAAAGCCCAAAAATGAGGTGGTGTCCAAACAAACACAATCCCTACCAACAATAACGGATAAGCATCCATATGCCCCGTAATAGCCGTCCATCCTAACAAAGGGGGAGCAGCACCAGCGAGCCCACCAATCACAATATTTTGTGGAGTCGCTCTTTTCAAAAACAAGGTATAAAAAACCGCATACCCTAATAAGGCACCAAGTGTTAACCATGCAGTTAATACATTTACAAAATATTCTAATAAATATAAACCCATGCCACCCAATATCAGGGCGAATACAAAAGCTGAAAAGGGACTAATCCGTCCCCGCGCGACCGGTCTATTTTGGGTGCGTTGCATATTCTGATCTAAACGATACTCAATCAAATGATTTAAAACTGCAGCCCCGCCCGCACATAAAGCAATACCAACAGTACCCGCCCCCCACGCCTGCCAATCATAAACCCCGGGAGAAGCTAACCACATACCCACCCAAGCAGTCACTAACATCAGCAATACTACACGCGGTTTACACAGGACTAAATAATCTTGAGCCGTCTTAAGCATGCGCAGGCTTTCCTATCTGAAACCACAAAGCATAACTAAGCCCTAATAATAAGTAGCCCCTAAAGTATGCCCCACTGCAACCGCTAAAGGTAATCCAAAAATCACATTAGAAACCCCTAACCCTATTTGTAACAACAATACCCCAAACCATGCAAACAAGGTCATGCGTAAAGGTTTATAACTTCTGAAACGATGGCCTAAATACGCAGCCATTAAAAAAAGCACCACTGCCATGGTCCTATGTACAGTATGTAAAGTTTGCCTACCTGCGTCCGTTAACCATAATAATGGATGCGTTCCCCCTTGCCCGGTAAATACATTAAAAGCACTCATAAAATCCCATGCTGGCCAAAAGGCACCCTCTCTACAACCCGGAAAATCCGTACACGCCAATGAAGCATAGGTCGCGCTCGTCCAAGCCCCTAACAATAATTGCGTAACCAATAATCCGATAAACAATCCTAACCATTTACGATCTGAAGGCTGACCAACACTTTGTGGGCAATTCCACAAACGTAAACTAAAAGCTAATAACCCGACAAAAGTCATTACTCCTAAAAATAAATGCCCACTGACCACTGCTGGCAATAACTTTAAAGTTACTGTCCAGCGACCAAAGGCCGCCTGTAAGCCCACCAACGCAACTAATCCACCTGCTAAAACGCGTAAATGGGGGGCACGGCGCCAGCTCAACAAAAATAACCCTAAAATACCTAATCCTAAGCTGCCAGCAATATACCGATGTCGCATTTCCACTTGTGCTTTATGTACTTCTACAGTGGCATGATATTCTACACGGGCTTTTTCAGCATAAGCTTGGCTTTGTTCTACACGCCATTGTCCATAACATCCCGGCCAATCTGGACAGCCAAGCCCTGCGTCTTCTAAACGCGTATAAGCGCCTAATCCTATTACAATCAATGTAAGCAATAATAAAAGAGCACTATAGAATCGCATCTGCTTTATCCTATTTTGGAAGCTTTTAAGAGTTTATGTAAGTCATCTAAAATTGCACGCTGTGACAATCCTTCTGGATATGCCATCATCCAGTTTCCTAATGGATCTACAATCCACACTTGAGTATTCGCAGGACTCACCTGCTGCACCTGTGCTAAACCACTAGCAAAAGCCCCTGATAACGGCGTTAACACTACCCGCGTACTATCTTTACCTAAGGCAATAATCACCCGCTCTAAAGCCGCTATTTCAGCAGGTGGTAGCGTTGCAACATGCACTAAATGCCACACCCCATCTGGTGTAGGAGTCCCCAGTTCTGATTGCAATAACACAGGCTGAAGTAACACACCTTTATTGGTTGTTTGAAAGTCGAGAGCATGACTATTCTTGACAAGATTACGTGCCCAGAAGATAGGCAACAACACGACTATACCAATAAGCAATAATACTAAATAAGGAACGCCACGTTGATAGCTTCTCATATCGACTCCTAAAATCTAAAGGCATCGCACATACTGCCAAACAACCCCAATAAGCTCAAGCAAAAAGCTTCACTCTATAAAACAATGCAACCAATGCCAATAAAAGCCACGTTAGTGCATAGCCATAATGCCTTTCTGGAGTTAGATAGTTTTCAAAAAGAATACGACTCAACCCTGGCACGGGTGTTGTTAACCGGACAATCGCAGAACACATCGGCCTTTTTGTCAAATCAGACAATAACGGTTCTGAAAAATTCTGCATCACATACCCCTGCGGAACTGTCTCTAACCCTGGTTGTATAAATGGAAAAGCCTGAGGTTGCCATAAATAACCTTCTAATGGGTACGCTAATCCGAGTACAGGCATAGTTTTAAAATCTGAGATCCACCCCAACTCTACCCACAGCTGACACCCTAAAGTAGCATTCTCTAAAGGCGCCCAAACCCTATACCCTTGCACCCCTTGTTGTGGCATCCCCCAAAAAACAAAAGGCTCCGTGATTGCACCTTCTATCTGTACCTTATGTCCTAAAAGGTTTTTATCTTTCAGATCTGCAGCAGACAGGGCCCTGATCTGTACATCTTGTATATTGTGCTGTAACGCAGCCTTATAACATCCACGATAAAGTTGCCAACTAGACAATCCTAAAAAAATAAAAACCGCTATCACTAAAAATATGCGAAAATATTGCAATCTGGATTTTAAGGAAGTTGTCATGCTTAAACTACTAATTGTTGTGATCTTATTACTGATTTTAGGCGCCCTAGGGTCTGCACTTTATAGCTTGTTAGTTCATAAACAAGGAACCAACACTGTAAAAGCACTCACCCTTAGGATCTGCCTGTCACTTGGACTCTTTGGATTATTGTTTGTACTCTACGCATTAGGAATTATACAACCCCATGCTCCGTTCTAGAGCCAATATACAAACACAAATAACAAGAGCCACACCACATCCACAAAGTGCCAATACCAAGCCACAGCTTCAAACCCAAAATGATGCTCAGGGGTAAAATGCCCCTTAGCACATCTGGCTAAAATCACACTGAGCATGATGCCACCTAAGGTCACATGTAACCCATGAAACCCGGTCAACATAAAGAAAGTCGTCCCATAAATCCCAGAACTTAATTTTAAATTAAGCTCATGATAGGCATGCACATATTCATACATCTGAAAGCCTAAAAAAATAACTCCCAATAAAACCGTCAAAAACAAAAAGTTCACTAATTGTTTGCGGTTGTTTTTCATCAAACCCCAATGCGCAATTGTTAAAGTTAATCCACTGGTTAATAACAATAACGTATTTAAAGCTGGGATCCCAAAAGCTGAAACAGTCCCAATAGGCGCTATAAACTTCTCTGGATTAGGGTTATGCAATAAAGGCCATGCCGCTTTAAAATCTGGCCATAAAAAAGTATGTGTACTTAATTTAGCAACCGACTCTCCTCCTAACCAAGGAACAACTAAGTAACGTGCATAAAAAAGCGCACCAAAAAAAGCAGCAAAAAACATGACTTCAGAAAAAATAAACCAAAACATGCCCCAACGAAAAGACCTGTCCATTTGCTTACTATAAAGTCCTGCATGACTCTCTCGAATCACATCCCCAAACCAGCCACGCATCATAAAAATTAACACCGCAAAGGCCAAAGGCAATAAAAAATAGCCTATGGTATTACCATGCATCATATTCACAACACCTACTGCAAACAACCCTAACCCTACCGCCCCCACTGCGGGCCAATGGCTATGATCTGGAACATAGTAGTTTGTGGTCTGGTTCATCATTTCTCTCCTGCTGCAGGTAGCTCAAAAAGCGTATAGGACAATGTGAGCGTTTGTATATCCTTGGGTAAATCCCTATCCAAAGTAAACTTTAAAGGGAACACTTTAATTTGCCCTTGTAACATCGGTTGCCGTTCAAAACAAAAACATTCTATCTTCTTAAAAGCACTTGCCGCTAACCCTGGCGTAATACTGGGGATCGCCTGAAACACTGCATCATGTCCCGTACCATTAATAATCTCAAAACTCGTCGTTTGCATTTGCCCAGGATGCACCTTCATCGTCGCAACCTTTGGGATAAAACTCCCTTGCAACCCTTGATTCATCGTCGTCACAAATTCTACAGTGATGGTTCGAGAATAATCGATCTCTTGTGCTTGCAAAGGCGCACTAAAATCGATTTTTCCATTCAATCCAGTCTGTTGACATAAAACGTTGTACAACGGAATCAAAGCAAAGGCAAAACCAAACATCACTACCGGAATAATACACAGCCAACGTACGGTTGAATGCGGCGTTGCCACTTAAGGCACTTCCGGAGCAGTGGTAAAGCTATGATAGGGCGCCGGAGAAGGTAAGGTCCATTCCAAACCATGCGCCCCTTCCCAAACATGAGACGTCGCTTTAGGTCCGCCTCTAATGCATCGAATTACAATAAATAAAAACAACAACTGTGAGGCACCAAAAACAAATGACCCACAAGATGCTATTTTATTAAAATCTGCAAATTGTAATGCATAATCAGGAACACGCCGTGGCATTCCTGCTAACCCTAAAAAGTGCATCGGGAAAAAAGTAATATTAACGCTGATAAATGACAACCAAAAATGCGTTTTTCCTAAAATTTCAGAGTAATAATGCCCCGTCCACTTAGGCAACCAATAATACGTCGCCGCAAAAAGAGAAAATAAAGCACCCGTTACTAACACATAGTGAAAGTGTGCCACTACAAAATAACTATCATGATATTGAAAATCTACAGGCGCAATAGAAAGCATCAACCCTGAAAACCCACCCATCGTAAAAAGCACCACAAACGCTATCGCAAATAACATCGGTGTTTCAAAAGTCAAAGAACCCTGAAACATCGTTGCTATCCAATTAAACACCTTTACCCCAGTCGGCACAGCAATCAACATCGTCGCATACATAAAGAACAAAGTGCCAGATAAGGGCATACCTGTAGTAAACATATGATGCGCCCATACAAAAAAGGAAAGCAACGCAATAGAAGCCGTTGCATAAACCATTGAAGCATACCCAAACAAAGGCTTGCGACTAAACGTTGGGATAATCTGAGACACTACTCCGAATGCAGGCAAAATCATAATATACACTTCAGGATGACCAAAGAACCAAAACACATGCTGGAACATCACAGGATCACCACCGCCCGCTGCACTAAAGAAACTCGTTCCAAAATGACGATCCGCTAATAACATCGTAACTGCACCGGCTAATACTGGCATCACTGCAATCAACAAAAAGGCTGTAATCAACCACGTCCAACAAAAAATAGGCATTTTCATCAAGGTCATGCCTGGAGCACGCATATTTAAAATCGTCGCAATGACATTAATGGCGCCCATAATAGAAGACATCCCCATCAAATGTACTGCTAGAATAAAGAAATCTGTACTGGGTGGACCATACTGTGTCGATAAAGGCGCATAAAAAGTCCAACCAAAGTTAGGACCACCCCCTTTCATAAACAAAGTGCTCACTAAAATTCCAAAAGCTACTGGCAATATCCAAAAACTCCAGTTATTCATACGCGGCAACGCCATATCTGGCGCCCCCACCATCATAGGAATTAACCAATTCGCTAGCCCAGTAAAAGCTGGCATAATCGCACCGAAAACCATAATTAAACCATGCATCGTAGTCATGGTATTGAATAAATTAGGTTCCAAGAGTTGACGCCCTGGCTGAAATAATTCTGCACGTATCAAAAGGGCCATACAGCCACCAATTAATAACATTGCAAAACTCAACCATAAATACATCGTACCTATATCTTTATGGTTTGTAGTATATAACCAACGTAAAATCCCTTTCTGGGGACCATGATGGGTGTGTTCTTCGTGATGCGCAGATGCTGTACTCATATCTTCCTCAATCCTTGGTATTATTCTGCTATAGGGCTAGCAGGTTTAGGTGCAAGCGCTGTTTTTTTCTCAAGCAACCAGGCTTCATATGTTGCTTCATCCACCGCTTCTACCACAATTGGCATATACCCATGGTAAACCCCACATAATTCTGCACACTGCCCTCTGTAGATCCCAGGTTTTTCAATAATCGCCCACGCTTCATTAATAAAGCCCGGCACTGCATCTTTTTTAATTGCCAACTCAGGGACCCACCAAGCATGAATAACATCATTAGCTGTCATTAAAAAACGGATCTTTTTACCCACTGGCACCACTAAATGATTATCCACTTCTAATAAATAATGTTCGCCTTTAGGGGCTTTATTTGTGATCTGGTCTGTAGGCGTGGACAAGTTGCTAAAATAACTTACGCCCTCTCCAATATAATCATAGTGCCACTTCCACTGATACCCAGTAGCTTTAATCGTCAATGCTGAATCTTGTGTATGATTCATTTGTATTAAAACACGCGTGGCAGGAATCGCCATCGCAATCAATATAATGAAAGGAATAACGGTCCAAATAATTTCAACCGTAGTGCTTTCATGAAAATGTGCCGCGGGATATCCAACGGACTTACGATGCTTCACGATGGAATACAACATCACCCCAAACACTAATACCCCAATGACCACACAAATCCAAAACACGGTCATATGTAAGTTATGCACCTTTGGACTAATCGTGGTAACCCCCACTGGCATATTCCACTCACTAGCCCATGCAAGCACAGGGCTACACAAGGCAACCAACCCAGAGATGAGACGTAAAGAGAAATTAGATTGCTTTTTATCCATTATTCAAGACGTGAACCACAATGTGCAGCCCCAACGCCCCCTCCTATTGCTTAATACTTAATAGCCAGTGCCGCATCAATTTGACCAGGCGCACCTGCACATTAAAGCTTGGACTGCATTTTTTTGCAAGGGCAATCTCGCGACGCCCCGCAAAAATATGTTTGTTAAATGAATAATGATATTAAGCCCGCTTTAGATGTGTGGACCCATTCTCTGGACTGTATGACGGCTGAGCAGAACCAGTATTCGCTACCATTGTTACTTCCGGACTCGGCAACTCTGCAGGGACGGTTTTATTCACACCCCACAATTTAGAAATAGATTCCACACTCAAAGAAGCCATATGCAAAACAGATAAACCCGCTAATCCAAAAGCAATCACGCCCCCCGCAGTTCCCACCAATCCAAAGCCACAAGCTGCGCTAAAAGCACGAATCGCTGCCGCAGTGGTAAATAAGCTACGCTGTAAAGAAAACAAATATAGATACGGGGCTAATACGCCAGCCCAAAAAGTACGCGTCAAGGCCTTTTCCTTGAACACGCGCATAGGATCATAATATAACCCTGACGCGACACGTTCTAAATAAGCCCCAAACCGTTCCCAACGAGAAACCGCAGTCACACGCTCTGCATAGACAACTGTAGCAGTAACTGCCGCCATACTTAAAAAGACTAATAAAGATCCTGATAATAACGCAAAGGTCCCCATCATAGTCACAGAAGCCACCGCGCCCCATAAAACGCTACGCCCGACCCAACCCATCACATTTTGAAAGCGTGTTGGTTGATAACCTAGCATATAAGCAAATTCTGTCTTACGCAGCGCCTGCTCTATTTGTGGTTTCAAAGCAGTCAAGGTTGCTTGGGTTAACTCCTGCTTGACAACGACATCGTCTAACGTAAACGCTATAAGTTCTTGATTGATACCCATACGCTTACAACATACGACTCCATTTTCGGAGCTTTTGGTCACATATAGCACCTGTGATTTCATCTTGTCATCGGACATATTATCCGGTTGCAGACAAATCACAGAAGGCACTAAAGTCATTGTTGTATTCTTAATGGACTTTTGCTTGTTTTCTGTAGTCTGAGGGAACCATGCACCAAATTCACTCATAGGAATTTCAGGAGGAAACGGAACACCTGCTGCGTTCAAATGGCTATACAAGAGTTCCATGTACTGTGTTAAATTACGTGATTGTAATGCGTCAGTGCTAATAGTTCCTGCTTTAATCTGATCCAACAAATCCTTTAAAGTCTTTTGAGAACCATCCCCTGTCACTTTAGCAAGAATCTTCTCACACGCATGCTCTAAAAATCGTAAGACCGGGACTTGATACACCTTTGCTTTATCACTACCCTCTACTGCACGATAACAAAAATCTATTTTTTTAGTAGCCGCCATCCTTCACTTCCTCTTCTTGCCCGTACACAGTGAAACTGTATCCTGATTGTATAGCATAAACAAAGCTATCCCACCGTCCACTATTTTTATTGATTGGCTTCGAATCTTTTGAAACAAAAAAACATTTACTTTTTTTGCTCAAATTTCATCTAAAATCACAGCGCTACGATACGCTAATAAACGCAAGGCAGGAGAACAATAACCACTGTTACTCAAAGTTGCCTACAAAGTAGACTAAACTTTGACATCCCCTACCCCTTGATTACGCAGCTTATGCTGCTCCTCTTTTCAAATATGGACCGCTCTCACTTTCACAAAAAGTGAAAGTCTGGTCTCTAAAAGTTCCAGCTGTGCCGCGAGACTCACAACTAAAATTTAACTGCGCATGCCCGTTAAAAGCTGGCAACACATATTCTACATGTTCTGCAGCAGGCTCTGTCTGTTTAAGATTAAACGATAACCCATAGGCTTCACAACGTTTATAGATTGATTTCCTATTAGCCTCTTGAGTCGCAGCATCACGCCACCAGGTCAAGCCCCCTGCAATGCCAGCAATCAATTCTGGTACCACAGAGTTTTTTAAATCATAATCCAGCGCCTTTAAAGCGCGCGTTACAGCCAAACAAACAAAAATAACACTGGCAGTTAACTGCCCCATCGGGGACACCAACATCCATGCTAACCCAATACGCGAGGCCATTTGAAAGGCCGCACGCAACATACCCTGTACTGTCATTCCACTCACAGTCAACGCAATCACCGGCATAATCATTGCGCCCAACAATGCTAAACGCTGCAGGCTCTTTTTAAAGAACGTATGTTTAACATCATAATAAGCCCCATCCCATACACGGCGAACATAAAGACCGGCACGCGCCCATCGTTTTTCATCAGATTCATCAGAATGAAATAACAAAAAAGAAGCAGCAAACATATACATCGCCGCAGGAGGATTAACACACATCACTGCCACACCCAAACCTGCAACAATAGAAGAAGACCAGGAGGCTATAAAGCTCACCAAGCTCAATGCTTTTTCTATACGTGACATTTTGTAGTTTTCCACCACAAAATGACAATGACTTTGTTTTAATAATTCTTTATGCTGTGCTTGTCGCTGAGCATCACTTCCCAAAACATTAGGCGCAAACCAAGCTTGAAATTCTCCGCCTGGCAAATCTTGCGGCAATGGCAATCCAGCCTGATTCATCTTAGAGATTAAATTTTTTAAAAACTCCATAATCGCAATTTGGGGATCCTGCGCTATCTGAGAATTCAAAACAATCCCACCCTGATTAATACGATTTAACTGGGTCATAATTGCATTTTTTTGATCTGCAGCGATGTGATTTTGACGTAGTGCTTTATCCAGCCGTAACGCAATACGCGCTTTACTCAACTCTAATTGACGTAAAGTAGGAGAGAGATAAAAACGATAAGATGAATTAATACGCCTGTCATCGCTATAAACAGGAAGCCAGTGATAAGAATATTTTACAATAACAGTGGGTCCAGACATAAGCATGCTCCTTAAAATAGGGCCACATTATGTAGAATCAACTGCCCTGTCAATTCCGCGTTTTGCGAAAAAACAAGTGCGAGTGCACTGCTGTTTTATGAGCGCCTGGACTCTAATTTTTTTAAAGTTTGGGCTATCTTTTCCACCGTATTATACAGGTCTTCTTCTTGTATTACCAGAGGCGGCGCCAAACGAATAATGTTACCGTGTACATTCTTGGTTAATATACCCACCTTCAGTAGCTCCATACAGAATTCACGCCCCGTTAAGCCGGTATCCCCCAATTCTAAAGCTACCAACAACCCCTTACCACGCACTTCTTGAATAAAAGGAGAATCAATATTATTTAGTTCGCTTGCTAATATTTTACCCAGCACCTTACTTCTAGCCACTAAACCTTCTTCTTCAATCACAGCCAAGGATTCACAAGCCACGCGCATGGCTAAAGGATTGCCCCCAAAAGTAGACCCATGACTGCCTAAAGTAAAAACATCCATTAAAGCGTGAGTACCCACCAATGCAGACACCGGTAAAATTCCGCCACCCAAAGCTTTACCTAAAATAATTCCATCTGGCACAACATCTTCGTGCTGACACGCAAACCATTCCCCAGTACGCCCCAAGCCGGTTTGAATTTCATCAAAAATCAAGGCGATACCATGCTTATCACAAATCGCACGTACTGCTTTTAAATACCCTTCTGGTGGCACAATAATGCCCGCCTCCCCTTGAATAGGTTCTACTAGAAAGGCACAGGTACGGGAGGTAATCGCCGCTTCTAAAGCTGCCGCATCCCCAAAAGGCACCGTCACAAAACCTGGCATCAATGGCCCAAAATCTTCTTTATACAAATCTGAAGAAGAAAAACTAATCACCCCAGTGGTGCGACCATGAAAATTATTCTTCGCAACAATAATCTCTGCTTGATTCGGTGGAATCTTTTTAACTTTATAACCATAACGCCGCGCGGCTTTAATTGCGGCCTCTACAGCCTCTACACCCGTATTCGCAGGCAATACTTTATCTAACCCCGTTAATTCGGTAAGTTTTTCATAAAAGGGTAATAGCTGATCATGATAAAACGCTCTAGAACACATCGCTAAGGTTTGTAGCTGATCTTGAATTGCTGCCACAATACGAGGATGACTATGACCCAAGGATAAAGCTGAGTAAGCTGACATAAAGTCTAAATAGAGATTACCTTCCGTATCCTCGACCCATACCCCTTTTGCTTTATGCAACACAATCGGTAAAGGCGCATAATAATGCGCACCTAAGGCTTCTTCTTGTGTAATATAATCTTCAGCAATCTCGTTCATAAATCCCACTTATAATTGACAAAATATTTCTTCTGCTAAACGATAAACCAATTTGGCTGTACGCTGATTTAAATCCACAGTCGGGTTAAACTCTACTATTTCTATAGCTTTAAGTCTAGGCTCAAAGGCTAACCCTCTCCAAGATAGTGCCACATCCTCAAACCATAATCCCCCCGGTTCAGGACTCCCCACACCTGGTGCTTCTTCAGGATCGAAAGCATCTAAATCAATACTGACTCCAAAACCTACAGTCCCTGCGACCACATGTGCTAAAGCTTCTTGCCAGACTTCTACAAATCCCCGTTGTTGCACTTCATGCATTGTGTAAACACGAACCCCTAACTGCTTCAACAATGCAGCCTCAGCTTCTTCAAAACTACGCACCCCAATATAGGCTAAATGTTCAGGTTGTAATTTTGGCACAGGAGAAAGTAACTGACTCAAAACAGGATCCCCATATCCTAATAAGTGCGCAACCGGCATACCGTGAATTGCTTGCGAAGGAGTAGTCAATCGCGTATGCGCATCCATATGTGCATCAACCCAAATTAACCCAATAGGACCGAGTTTTGAATAATGATGTGCCAGTGCTGACCAGGTTCCCATCGCAACACTATGATCTCCCCCCACCACAACTGGGAGCGCCCCTTGTTCAAACAAAGGTAATAAAGTTTTAGCTAACCTTTCACAAAAATGCGCCACCCATTTCAATCGTAATTCAAAATCAGGGTCTAAACCTTGGCTCGCTCTAAATTCTGGAATAATCATTTTAGGATCTGGCGCTACAAATCCTTTTTCTAAAAGAATCCGTGCGAGATCTGCCAAATTTAAAGCATCCGGCCCTTCTTCAGTCGCACGTTTTTGAGCACCCCACCCTAATGCTGCCCCAACAAGCTGTAATTCTGGATAAAACCATTGTCGATCTTGCATCACACCATCCATTGGTACTTATGCCTAGCAGTGTAGCCTGTGACTATAGTGAACTCAAGCAGCATCAGAAAAGTTAAATCACTAACAACAAAAAATATCGTTGACATAACTAAGAAGAGTAGGATACTACATACTACAATCTGCTTCACCAACTAGGAAAAAACGATGCCTAAATCCCCTGTCTTTCATAAAGCAACCACTACAATACTCCTTGATGAACAAGCAACCAATACGCTGATTCAAACCATAAAAGAACAAGGTATTCACTATCTTGAGATCGACCTAAAAGATGCGTATCAACATGGGGGGAAAAATTACAAAGCTGAACCTCATAATCCCGCTATTTTAACAAATCTTGAAAATTTATTAGGCAGCTTATATGGCAACTTTCAAATCAAAAATATAACCTATACTCTACCCAATGACAGAGATCCAGAGGAACAGCACTTCGTTTCTGGCATAGCTGGCGCTGGCGCTTTCTTCTTAGGTGGTTTTGCTGGCGGTATTGTTGGAAGATTAAGTTCCTTGGGTCATCAGCTCATCTATGCCCCACTCAGCGACCTTTATACGATGTCCAAAGAAGGCCTACAGTCTTACTTCAACATTAACCTCGCGCCCTTCCCTCTCATCACTGCCGTCATAGGTGGCCTAGCAGGTGTTGTATATTTTTTCAAAACTGAAGATGACAAAATGACAAAAATGCACCCTTCTGCACACTGTAAAAACTTTAATAATGCTGTAACGACGCGACTCCACACAATACTAGTAAACTTAGAAAAAGTAAGTTCGCTTAACTTGGAAAACTTTACAGCTAAGAATGAAGAAGCTTATACAAAAGAGCTGGCTACTCGTCTCAAAAACGTCATAAACAATAAGGAAAACGGATGGACAGAAGCACAAAGAGAAGCACTCTGGGCTCAATATCAAAACGCCCCTGCTGGACAATTGCTGACACAAAAAACAATCCCAGTTGAACCCTCTCATTTAGAAACCATGATCTTTAGTACAGCAGCTGGTGCATCAGCCTCTACACAGAATACAAATATACGACACCGCAGACAACCGCCCTTAACACATGAACTATCAGACTCAGATAGCACAGATAGTAATGACACTGTTGTAGTACGTCCAGCATAAAAATCTATTTTGCCACAGGGTCTTTACACAAAGGCCCTATTTTTTCATCACCATCAACCCAATATTATGCTTCTAAAGGCGCTAAAGTCTGTTGTTCTAACGGCACCACTAACGCGGCTGGATAACTTACAAACCAAGGTTTTAAATGTGGGGTATATTTTGCTAATAAACGAAAAGACGTCCATCGATATTCCCACACCCCCGATTGCCGAGTACCTAATCGTTCTCCAGGTCCCCGTAACTCTAAATCAGTATTCGCTAAATCAAAACCATCATGATGTTGTTTAAAGGCCACTAAACGCGCTTCTGCATCTTCAGACAGCGGCTCTGCGTATATTCCTAAACAATAACTTGCCAAGGCACTACGACCCACACGACCCCTTAACTGATGCAGTTGTGCCAACCCAAATTGTTCCGGATGTTCAATCACCATTACAGTGGCATCAGGCACATCCATCCCCACTTCAATGACCGTTGTTGCAACGAGGATATGCGTTGCTTTATTTCTAAAATTTTCAATTTGTTGTTGTTTTTCTGCAGCTTTCAAATCTCCATGTACCAACCCTATAGATAATTCTGGAAAAGTTTCCTGTAATTGTGCAAAACGAGATTTTACAGAGGTACAAGGATTTTCCGGATCTTCGTCAATCAAAGGACACACCCAAAACACTTGTCCTCCTTGCTGCACCACGCGTGATACCCAGGATAGCCACTTGGCTATCTTGGCTTGTGGGCTGACATAGGTTTCTACGGGAACACGTCCTGGGGGCTTCTCAGTAATAGTAGAAATCTGAAGATCTCCATAATATTGCATCGCCAATGAACGCGGTATTGGCGTTGCAGAGAGCATCAATTGATGAGGCATAGGTCCTGGACTTTTAGCAAGTAATTGTGCACGCTGGGCGACCCCAAAACGATGCTGTTCATCAATAATCACCAAGCCTAAACTTCCAAAGATAACTTCTTCTTGTAACAACGCATGCGTCCCAATCACACATACAGGTATTTTAGTTTGTGCTAAGGCTTTCCAAGCAGCTCGTTTTGCAGCTACCCCAAGACTGCCGATTAATAACACCACTTGAACACCAAAAGCTTTTAACCACTGTTCTGCTACCATGGATTGTTGTCTGGCTAATAATTCTGTAGGTGCCAAAAAAGCCACATGGTGCCCTGCTGCTAGAACTGGTAACGCCGCACACAAAGCTACTAAAGTTTTACCGCTGCCTACATCTCCTTGTAACAGGCGATGCATAGCGACTGGTTTTTTTAAATCTGCTTCGATTTCTCCCATTACAGCAGCTTGAGCGCCTGTTAAAGAGAAAGGCAATTGATCTAAAAAATCTTTACGCCAGGGATTTTCTACATAAGCAGTGGCAGGGATCGCCGCTTGTGCAGCACGAATACGCTGATGATGTCGACCGAAGACGATGATTTCTTGTACAGCAAAACGTTGTTTTGCTTGCGCAACTTGTTGTAAAGACATAGGATAATGTAAATAATGTAAAGCTTGCTTAAAAGACACTAATCCTAATGATGCAACCAAAGTCTCTGGCAAACATTCTTGTGCTAAAAAAGGGGCATACTGTTCTAAAGCTTGACTGACCAAACGACGAATAGCTCCCTGTCCGATGCCTTGCGTTAAAGGATATACGGCTTCCCAAGTTTTAGCCAAAGGGGCTTTCGGATAACCAATCCAATCTACCCGAGGATGATGCATACATCTACCCTCTCGAATCACACCATAACAACGGACCCATCTGCCGGCAACATATTGTTTTTCAAAATAAGAGGTAGTATGAAAAAACACCAAATCTATACTATCGTTCTCATCCTCAATAGTCACAGTTTGTGCTCTACGGCCTTTTTTAATATATGCAATTTGGCCCTGTACATAAGCCGATTGGTCTAGCTTAAGCGCATTCATGGGCGTTAATTGTGTCAAATCTATATACGCACGGGGAGCATAATATAATAAATCTAATATGCTAGAAATCTCGAGCACCTGTAGTTTTTTAAAAACTGCAGGTCCTACTCCTTTTAGCACCGTAACAGAATCGCTTAATTGCATACTCAAGACACAATAAAATCTAATTCAATCACAGCTCCCAACGGTAAACGCGAAACTTCTATGGTCGTACGTGCAGGATAAGGTTCGGACAAAATTTCTGCAAACACGGTATTGACGACTGGAAAAGCACTTAAATCAGTCATGTAAACTGTAATTTTGACAATATTAGCCAAAGTTAAACCCTGTGTGCCTAAGCCTTGTGTAACATTTTTAAAAATTTGACGCAACTGATATTCCACCCCACCTAAAACCAATGTTTTGGTCTGAGGGTCTAAACCCAATTGCCCGGATAAAAACACTAACTCTCCAACTTTCACCCCAAATGAATAAGGCCCAATATTGGGTAGCGTAGGGTGCATTAATACTGTTTTACTGCTCACAAAGAACCGCCTCCTGCCTCAACAATATCCCGTGATACACGTAATACACATTCACAATGCTGTAACCTTTTAAAAATTTGTGCTAAATGCTCTGTATCTTTTACCATAATATCCCAATGAATTAGATGATGCGTACCATCTTCTACATCTACTTTTAAATTTACAATACTCGCTTGAGCTTCTGTAAAAGCTGCTGACAATTGCGCCAACACCCCACGCCCATTGACTACTTCCACCACTATTTTAACTAAAAATTCACGCCCCATATCTGGACTCCAAGAAACACCAATCAGTCGTTCTCGGATCCGTTCTGTACGGTGACAAACGGAACATTCTTGACGATGCACCTCAATCCCACTACCAGGATGAATTAACCCAACAATATCATCTCCTGGAATAGGGGTGCAACAAGTCGCATAAGATAAGACATACCCTTCCGTACCTTCTAAGGTCATCACTTCTGGAGCTGCTACTGAAATATTTTCTTTAAATAAACGTAAAGCCATTGCCAATGCTAAACGTTTACCCAACCCAATATCACGATAGAGTTCAGTTTTATTTTTAAAGCCTTGGCTTACTAAAAAATCATGCCATTCTAAATCCGTTTTCATAGCTTCATTTAATTGAAACTTCTCTAGCACTGCTGTAAACCAACGTTTGCCCAATACAACCGCATCTTCATGCATTTGTTTTTTAAGCCATTGTCGTACTTTAATACGGGCTTTACCCGTACGCACAAACCCAAGCCATGCTGGACTCGGATGAGCATCTGCTACTGTCACAATTTCTACAGTTTGTCCACTACGCAAACGCATCGATAAAGGTGAAAGTTGTCGATCAATTTTACATGCGACGGTATGTTGACCAATATCGGTATGTACTGCATAAGCAAAATCTAAAGCACAAGCACCTTCTGGCAATACAATAATTTTACCTGCAGGCGTAAACACATAAATCTCTTCTTCTGCATCCAGATTCACTTTTACAGAATCAATAAACTCTATAGAATCTTTAGTGTTTTTTTCTAAACGTAATAAATTTTTAAACCAACCACCTTGTTTTAAACCTACTCCCTTATACGAACAATGTGCAGCAACGCCTTGTTCAGCAATTTCATGCATTTCAACGGTACGAATTTGAAACTCTACAGGTAACGCTAAAGGCCCTAAGATCGTTGTATGCAAGGATTGATACCCATTAGCTTTAGGAATAGCAATATAATCTTTAAACCGCACTACCAGCGGTCTATACAACTGATGAATACATCCTAAAGCACGATAACACGTCGATAAATCTTGAACAATAATTCTAAAACCTTGTACATCCATCACATCTGAAAAATCCAAACCTTTATTTTTCATTTTTTTATAGATGCTATATAAACTCTTATGTCGCATTTCTATAGTATGAGGAACAATCTCCCATACTTTTAACTGTGCATGGACTGCTTTTTCCATCGTCACTAAAGTTTTTTGTTTGTTTTTACGCGTCTTACGTAAGGCTTCTTTTAAAATTTTATATCGCCACGGATGCAAAGCCGCAAAACTGAGATCTTCAAATTCTGTTTTAAATTGGTTCATCCCCATTCGATGCGCAATGGGGGCATAAATTTCCAAAGTTTCTTTGGCTTTTTGAATAATTTTAGGGCGTGGTAATGCCCCTAATGTCCGCATATTATGCAAGCGGTCTGCGAGCTTTATGAGGATCACTCGCATATCTTTGGCCATCGCCCACATCATTTTACGAAAATTTTCCGCTTGTGCTTTAGCTTTATCTTCAAAAGTAATTTGGGTTAATTTGCTAACGCCATCCACCAGATCTGCTACATCATTGCCAAATTTCTCAGCAATCAGACCTTTATTAACGGGCGTATCTTCAATCACATCATGAAGCACGGCTGCAATAATACAGTCCGCATCCATTTTTAAACTCGCTAAAATTTTAGCTACAGCTAAAGGGTGGGAAACATACGGCTCACCCGACGCACGATATTGTCCTTCGTGCGCCTGAGCGGCAATCGCATAAGCTTCTGAGATCTGCGCAATTTCTGACTCAGTCAGGTAACTCTCTAGCTCTTCTCGTAAATCCGTATACGCAAACAAATCCCCTCCTTGGGCACTTGCCTATTCGGTCTGTGTACCAGTTTGTGTCTCAGTTGGACCTTCCGTGCTAGTATGGCTCTTCAAGACTTCAGGCACCATCTCAAAATCTTCTTCATTCACTTCTTTGCTCAATTTCGCACGACGTGCAGACAAGGCGTCTTTAGCTGCCAACTCTACGTTTTCACTCAAAATATTTTCATCAACTAATCCAGCTGCCACTTCACGTAAAGCCATTACCGTATCTTTATCACGATTCCAATCTAACTGTGCTTCTGCACCTGTCGACAGTTGACGCGCACGTTTTGCAGCAATTAACACAATATCAAACAAATTAGGAATTTGTTGTAAACAATCTTCAGAGGTCACGCGTGCCATTATTATACTCCTGTTAGATGCTATGCACCGATTCGTTTCGTCAGTGTACCTGATAATTTACGGTTTTTCAGCCCCCATACCCCAAAACATCCTCTAACAACCGAGATAAGCGTCTGGCTTGTGCCACTTGTCGCAAACGTTGCGCCTGAAAAATACTTTTTAATTCCATAAAAGCTTGTTCAAAAACATCATTGACCACCAAAAAGTCATATTCAGAGAAATGACTTATTTCAGTGCGTGCAGCAGCTAAACGTCCAGTAATCACCGCAGGACTATCTTGTTGTCGTGCCCGTAACCGCGTTTCTAGAACTTGCATAGAAGGGGGCAAAATAAAAATACTGCAACAAGGCGTTAACGCACGAATATGGGCAGCCCCTTGCCAATCAATTTCTAAAATCACATCTTCATCTTGCTGTAGGCGTGCTTGCACTTCTTTTTGGGGGGTGCCATACCAATTTCCAAATACTTTCGCATATTCCCAAAAATCTCCTGCTGCAATTTTTTGCTCAAAAACCTCTGGGGTCACAAAATAGTAATCAATCCCTTCCCGATCTCCTGGGCGTGGCTGCCGGGTCGTATAGGAAACCGCAACGCTGACTTTTGGCAGTTCTTTTAACAATGCGCGCACTAATGAGGTTTTTCCGCCCCCAGAAGGCGCACTGATGATAAATAGTTGACCTGCCATAGCTGTTGCTCCCTATACTAAATTTTGTGCTTGTTCTCGCAGCTGATCTATACCGACTTTTAATTGCACACTGGCTTCCACCCCTTCCAAAGCTGCCACTTTCACCCCTAATGTATTGGCTTCTCGCAGCATTTCTTGGCTTAAAAAATCCAAAAGTTTGCCCACCATCCCACCTTGTGCCAATTGTGTACGTGCTGCAACAATATGGCCTATTAAACGATCACATTCTTCTTGTATATCACTTTTCAACAACAAGGTTGTCCACACGGCATCTGCGGGCTCTCCAGACAATTGCCATTTTTCCCAACGATCTTGCACACGCTGTTTTAAGCCTGCATTCCAAATCGGCACTTGTTTAATAATCCCTTGCACACAGCTTTCTAAACCGTCCAACATTCTAAAAATCACTTGTTGTAAACGCGCGCCTTCTTGTGCTCTTTGGTCTAATAATCGAGACACGCTTTCCTCCAACGCACTTAAAAAACCTGATGGATCTAAAGTACCTGTAGAACCTCGTAACACTTCTGGCCATTGTAATAAAGCAACCATATCCCATTGCATAGGCCGCGCGGCTAAGGTTGTTAAAGATTGCTCTAACCCTAACAACTGTTGCACCAATGGCACATTTAATTCAAAAGCGGCGGCACTGGCTTGCGCAGCCTCTAAACTGACCTGCAAATCAACTTTACCGCGCTGCAACCGTGCGGTTAATACTTCCCGAATCTGTCCTTCATAAGGACGCAGCACTTCTGGCAACTTGAGTTGTGCCTCTAAATATCGACTATTGAGCGTGCGTATTTCCCACTGCAACTTCCCTAAACCTGTTATACACGCCCCTTGCGCAAACCCTGTCATACTGAAAATCATACTGTATTATTTTCCCACTCTATAAAAGTCAATCAAATAACTATCCGGGATCGTCTTGTGTCAGATGCCTAAAAATGATACAAAGATCCTACTGTAGACTCGGTAGTACTTGCAATGTCTCAAAAACCTTTAGACCCAGATTTTATCCCTAAAATGCGTATCGCAGGCCGTATTGCCGCGGCTACTTTAGAAATGATTGGCCCACACGTCAAACCTGGCGTTACCACCAATTACCTCAACGACCTCTGCGAAGCCTATATGCAAGAACATGGTGCCCTTCCAGCCCCACCAACTAAAGGATTTCCTAAAGCCGTCTGCACCTCCCCAAACAGGGTGATTTGCCATGGTATCCCTGATGATGCACCTTTAAAAGATGGTGACATCTTAAATATAGATGTTTCTCTCAGTAAAGACGGTGTTTTTGCTGACACTTGTAAAATGTTCTTTGTAGGAACCCCAACGGTCCCTGGCAAACGCATCGTACAATGTGCCCAAGAATGCCTCTACAACAGTATTAAATTAGTCGCTCCACAAGTCAGTCTTCGTAGCATCGGACAAAGCATTCAAAAAACAGCACAAAAATACGGCTTTTCCGTCGTTCGCGATTTTTGTGGCCATGGAATTGGAACTGAACTACATTGTGAACCCTCTATTTTGCATTATGACTACCCACCCTATGCGCAGGTTTTTCTAACCCCAGGCATGACCTTTACCATTGAACCTATGATCAACGCAGGCAAGCACCAAATTCGTATGCTCTCCGATGGTTGGACCGCTGTCACCCGTGACAGATCTCTGTCTGCACAATATGAGCACACTTTATTAGTGACCGAGACAGGTGTAGAAATTTTGACCTTACGCGAAGAAGAAAAAGCCCTCTTTAAGCCAGCCGAGTAAATAAAACAATCCCTATTAAGGAGCCTTATCATGCGTCCCTCTTTACGCAACCCTGATGAACTCAGAGAGATCACTATTACCCCTGGTTATCTCAAACATGGCGAAGGCTCTGTATTAGTCGCTTATGGAGACACTAAAGTCATCTGTACTGCCTCCTTAGTGCA
>CAZGDB010000020.1:0-13000 GCA_964524705.1 uncultured Francisellaceae bacterium | reverse complement strand
TGAATACGGGATGCTCCCTCGCTCTACTAATGATCGCATGGACCGTGAAGCCGTAAAAGGTAAACAAGGCGGTCGTACTTTAGAGATCCAACGTTTAATTGGACGCTCATTGCGCAACGCCCTCAACTTAACCGGGATGGGAGAAATCACTCTGACCTTAGACTGTGATGTCATTCAAGCTGATGGCGGCACCCGTACTGCAAGTATTACCGGTGGTTGTGTTGCGTTACATCTAGCGCTCTTAGAATTTAAAAAAAGGCGTCCTCAATTAGCTTTTCCTTTTAAACAATGGATCTCTGCGGTCTCTGTAGGAATGTATAAAAATATTCCTATACTTGATCTAGACTACCAAGAGGACTCCAATGCAGAAACTGATATGAATATAGTCATGAATGAAAGTGGCCGTTTTATAGAAGTACAAGGCACAGCAGAAGGACAACCCTTTACCCAAGCTGAGCTCAATAGCATGCTCAACTTGGCACAACAGGGAAATCAAATCTTAATTGCGAAACAAAAGGAAGCCATCGCACAGTTCGTGCGTTAAACCATACTCAAGTCATAATCGATAATCACCGGGGCATGATCTGAAAAACGCGTGTCCTTGTGGATCCAAGCCTGCTTTACGGCAGGTTTGAGATCTGGAGTGATCATATGATAATCAATTCTCCAACCCACATTATTATCCCATGCGCGTCCTCGATGAGACCACCAGGTATACTGATCTGAAGATTGATTCACGACTCTAAAGGCATCCACATACCCCCATTCCCCAATCACTTTATCTAACCAAGCACGTTCTTCTGGTAAAAACCCAGAATTCTTTTGATTGCTACGCCAATTTTTCAGATCTTCTTTAGTATGGGCGATATTCCAATCCCCACACCATATCGTTCCCTTCTTTCGCTGTAAAGCAGATTGTAATAACGGTTCCATTAAATCCATAAATCTATATTTTTCTGCTTGCCGCTCTGGGCTACTAGTCCCTGAAGGAAAATAAAGAGAGCTGACAAAAATTTTCTCAAACTCCATCTCAACAATCCGTCCTTCATCCGTGGCTAAAGGAAAAAATTCTGTATGAATCTGTAAAGGTGCGACACGCGCTAATACCGCCGTACCGCTATACCCACGCTTTTGTGCCACACTAGAGGCCCACACATACCCCCAATCTGCAAAGATTTTTTCAAGATCTGCATAATCCGCGCGAGTTTCTTGTAAACAAACCACATCCGCCCCCACAGTTTCTAAAAAAGGTACGAGTCCTTTTTTAACGGCAGCACGAATGCCATTCACATTTATAGTCACACACCTAAATAATTTTGTTGTTTGCATATTCCTCTCCAGACGAGCCTTGCTATACTGTACAAAGAAATCCCGTTTTAACATAGTTAGCTAAAAAGCAAAGAGCGCATCATGAAAAAACACTTTACGTTTGCATTGTTGGTTTGTGCCAGCACCTTACTCACAGGGTGCCAAACCACACCCGGTGAAATCTCACAAAATTGTTCACAAAAAAACTGGAATGATATTGGTTTTTCCGATGGGAGCCAAGGCTTAGCCACCAATACTATGCCGATTAAAACTGCCTGTCGTGTAGCCTCAGCAGCAGAAGCCCCCATACGCAGCTATATGGAAGGTTGGAATGAAGGGATCCGAACCTATTGCGTACCTAGTACTGGCTATGACGCTGGTGCCAGAGGGGATGCTTTAACCTCCCATTGTCCTGCAGACCTACAAGAAGAATTCAAAAGCAGTTGGCTAAAAGGGATCCGAACTTTTTGTACTGCCTCCCAAGGTTTTAGCTTAGGTCGTATGAATGCGCCTTATCCTGACTATTGCCCTTTAGATCTGCGCGCCACCTTCCGTGCTGAATATATAAAAGGTGTAAATATTTATCAGAATAAAAATAAAACAGAACGTAACCGTGAAGATATTAAACAAAAAATCCGCCTACTACGTATTGAGATTGAAGAACAAAATGGTATCTTGTCGCGCTATCAACTCAATACCAAATTGCCCAATCATGATGAATTGGTTTATCAACACACACAATACCTGGAACATCTCTACAAAAAACTAGAAGAACTACAACAAGCACTAGATGCACAATAGTCGCTAGAACGGAATCGCTAAGCTTGGATCACACCCTAAGATCCAAGCTTTAAAGCGTTGTTGTATCGCTTCTAAAGCACTCTGTGTGTTGGCTTCAAAACGCAAAACCAAACACGGTGTGGTATTCGACGCACGAATTAATCCCCAGCCTTCAGCTTCTTCGACCCGTAAACCATCTACAGTAATCAAGGCTGCATCTACAAAAGGATGCGCATGTAACAATCGTGCCAATAAAGACACTTTTTGAGAATCATGTACCGGAATTTGCAGCTCTGGTGTGCTCACACTTTTAGGCAACTGTTCCGTTAATGCTTGTAAATCAACCGCAGATTTACTCACCAGCTCTACTAAACGCGCAGCGGCATACATAGCATCATCAAAACCATACCACCGATCTTTAAAAAACAGATGACCACTAAGTTCTCCAGCTAATATAGCACGTGGTTCTGCTTTCAAAGCAGCCTTGATTATAGAATGCCCCGTAGGGGTCATTTGTGGGACCCCTTGATGTTGGCGGATCCAAGTCGCCAAATGCTGGCTACACTTCACATCAAAGAGCACATGTGCACCGGGATGCTGTTTTAATATGGCTGCTGCGTATAGCATCAGTAATCGGTCTGGCCAAACAATTTCCCCTGTATGCGTCACCACTCCCAGGCGGTCTGCATCACCATCAAAGGCTAAACCAAGATCTGCCTCATGCGCTAACACAGCAGCTTGCAAATCTTTCATATTCTTTTCTTGACTAGGATCTGGATGATGATGCACAAAATCTCCCAAGACCTCGCAATACAAGGGAATAACCGTACAACCAATAGCTTCTAATAGCGCAGGTGCAATTGCACCGGCTACACCATTACCCGCATCCACAACCACTTTTAGAGATTTTTTAAGTTTAATATCTTTGACAATTTCTGCTTGATAGGCAGCAATAGGGTTTTTATCAGTACGCGTAGCAGCTAAACCTGAAGTCACCATCGGTTGATGCAACGCCTCAAATACAGTCGCTCCTGATAAAGATTGCCCATTCAGTACCATTTTAAAGCCATTGTACTCAATCGCATTATGACTCGCAGTCACAATCACCCCATTAGGCACTTGATAATGCGCTAAGGCATAGTACATCAACGGTGTAGGGACACAGCCTATATGGATAATATGAGCTCCTGTTTCTTGTAAGCCCTGGACCAAAGCCACAGCAAAGCTATCGCTATGGTGTCGTCCATCTTGTCCTACGACCCAAGTATTGGAAGTAGAATTTTTGTTAGCTAATGAACCTAGTGCTCGCCCTATCGCTAAGGCAAGCGCTGGCGTTAACGCACTGTCCACTAGACCACGAATATCATAAGCCCTAAAAATCTCTTGTGGATACATCCCTGACTCCTAGTGATGCCCAGTATGACCAAAGCCACCCTGTCCGCGTTTTTCGTCTTCTACAAAGTTTTCAACAATTTGAAAGGCCAACTGTACTACAGGCAATACAATCAACTGTGCAATCCGAGCCCCTTTTTCAATCACAAAAGGTTCTTTGCCAGTATTCCAACAAGAAATTTTTAATTCTCCTTGATAATCTGAATCTATCAAACCAACTAAATTTCCTAATACCACACCATGCTTATGTCCCAATCCTGAGCGTGGTACAATCAATCCAGCATAACGACGGTTATTAATATGGATAGCAAGGCCCGTAGAGATGAGCTCTCGCTCTCCAGGCGCTAAGGTAATAGAGGACTCTATACAGGCTCTTAAATCCAAGCCTGCGGCGCCTTCAGTGGCATAAGTAGGAAGGGCAATTTCTTGGCCTATACGCTTGTCTAGTATCTTTAATTGAACTTTTTCCATGGGGCTCCTACTGCATTTAGAGAGATAGCTTATCTTTGGTCACTTGCACGGTCGTAATAGATCTGATATAAGACCCTACTTTAACACTGAGTTCGGAGCGTTGTGAAGCATGGCTAGAATATGCATGGTTACGGGTAGAAAAACAGAAGTCGGAAACACCGTTTCCCACTCTAATAGAAAAGGCAAACGTACTTTTAAGGCGAATGTACACTGGAAAAGATTTTGGATCCCTAGCCAAAATAAATGGGTACGCTTGTTAGTAAGTAATAAAGGCATGAAAACGATTGATAAGTTAGGTATTGAACACGTTATTAGTACTTTGTTATTAAAACAAAAGTAAACGTACTATTGAGGAACCACTAAAATGGCAAAAAAATCTCGTAAAAAAGTTCTAATGTGCTCCACCGCGGAAGGTTCACATTATCGCTATTCTGCTAGAAAACCTACTAGCAATAAAACGAAATTAGCATTAATGAGCTACGATCCAACCCCACACGTACGTAAACACGTACTGTTCCAAGAAGAGAAGATGCGTTAAGCCATTTTTACCTTCGGATCTTACTCTGCTTTTCTAAAACATCCAGCTGCTCTCTTTATCGGGGGCACGGATGTTTTTTTTATTTTCATCCCAATAAAAATTATTCTAAAGAACGCATAAAAATAAAAAAGCCCCAGAATGTTTCCACGCTGAGGCTCTTTTTTAAGTCTTTTGATATCTTGAACTACGCTTTTGTAGGTGCCATCGTATAGCTACGCAGACCTTCTACAAAACGATTTAAAGATTCAATCCCTAAACTCTCTGCTTCTTTAGACCACGCTTGTAATGCTTCTAAGAGCTCTTTAGGGCTTGCTGCCGTTTTATCCCAAATCTCTTGTAAACGTTCTTTCATCGCATAAACACGCTCTATCGGTGTATGCTCTGCTAAAAAGCCTTTCAAGAGTTCGCGATCTGCAGGCGAAATAGACATCGCAGGACGCCCTAAAATACCACGTACTTTTTTCCATACTCCATAATCTTTTACAGGAAGTTCTCGACCATAAGGAATCAACACTTCACGAGTATAACGGGTCATCACTTCAAAACGATGCTGCAATAATGCGGTTAAAGTATTCACCTGCCATTCTGCGATTGGAGCTTGCTTGGTAACTTTCGCGACACGTCGTACTTTCGCCAACCCTAAAGCTTTAAAAAGGCACACATACATCCAACCAATATCTACTTCCCACCATTTCATCGCAAAACGTGCAGAAGAAGGATAGGCATGATGATTGTTATGAAGCTCTTCACCACCAATAAATAGTCCCCAAGGAATTAAGTTTGTAGATGCATCTGGGGATTCAAAATTACGATACCCTTTGGCATGTGCCACCCCATTCACAATACCTGCTGCAAAGAATGGGATCCAAGCCATTTGTAAACCCCAGATCGCAATCCCTGGAATACCAAATAAAAGGACATTAATAGCGAGTAACACAAAAATCCCTTTCGCTGAATGAGGATGATAAATCTTACGTTCCATCCAATCATCTGGAGTACCTGTACCATAACGAGTTAAGGTTTCTTGATTTTTGGCTTCATAGCGATAGAGTTCTGCACCTTCGGTCAAAACTTTCTTCAACCCTAGCATCACTGGACTATGTGGATCTTCAGCAGTCTCACATTTTGCATGATGCTTACGGTGAATTGCTGCCCAAGCCTTGGTATCTTGACCTGTGGTCATAAATAACCAAAATCTAAAGAAGTGACTTAAAATCGGGTGTAAATCTAAGGCACGGTGCGCTTGACAACGGTGCAAGAATAAGGTAACTGACACAATTGTAATGTGTGTGACCACCAGTAAATAAATAGCCATAGCGGTCCATGACCAACCTAAAGCTCCGTAAAAATAGGATTCCAACATCTTACACCTCTCTCATATTACGCTGCTTTTCTAACAGACGCTCTCGTGATTCTCTATGCTCAGGGTCTGGGATAATACACTCCACTGGACATAATGTTTGGCACTCCGGCCCTTCTAGTTCTACGCACTCTGTACATCGTGCTGCATCAATTTGATAATATTCTACCCCTTGGCTTATGGCTTGATTCGGACATGCCGGTTCACATACATCACAATTAATACAACTATCTAAAATTTTTAAAGCCATACTGCTGCTTGGGAAACCCCTGTTCTGCCACATTCCACCACATTTTGTAGTAAGAGCGCAACCTGTGCAGGGTCAAAGAATGGTAACAACCCATGCCCTAAATTGAAAATAAAGGGGCGATCTGCCCCATGAGATGCAAAAACCCTCTGTACTTCTGCACGCATAACTTCAGGGTTAGCGGTTAAAACTAACGGATCTAAGTTCCCCTGTAGCCACACTCTATCCTGTGTTAACTTGCGCGCTTCACCTAAATCCATAGTCCAGTCCACCCCTAACACATCCGCACCAATATGCGAAAGCGCTGCTAAACTCGCATGGGCAGGCTTACTAAATACAATCACTGGAATTGTAGGATGCATTTTTTTTAAAGCTTGAACCATTTGTGCCATAGGCTGTAAAGAAAATTGTTGAAAGTGCGCAGGGGCTAAAACACCACCCCATGTATCAAAAATCATCAAGCACTGTGCGCCTGCTTTCACTTGCATGGCAAGATACGCAACCGAAGTTTCCACCAAGAGTTCTAACAACCCTTGTAAGACCCCAGGCTGATTCAACATGCAACGTTTAACTTTTTCAAAACCACCTGGACTTTTGCCTTCGATCATATAACTAGCAACTGTCCAAGGACTACCACAAAAACCAATCACGGGTATATCCCGAGGTCGTTGCTGACAGGTTAAGGTAATAGCTTCAGCAACATACGCTAATTTTTCAATACTAAAGTTTTTTTGATATCGCGCTAAATCGGAGATGTCTGTGAATGGCTCTGCAAAACGTGGACCCTCACCTTCCTGAAAAGACAATCCCAACCCCATTGCCTCTGGAATCACTAGAATATCAGAAAAAATAATCGCCGCATCCAACTCTGCAAAGCGCTGAATAGGCTGCAAAGTCACTTCTGCGGCCCGTGCAGGATTTTGACATAAGTCTAAAAACGTCCCTGCCTGAGCGCGCAAAGCTCTATATTCTGGCAAATACCGGCCTGCTTGTCGCATGAACCATACCGGCATACGATCGACAGGCTTACCCGCTAACAGCTGCAGTAAGCGCATACTTATCTTTCCTCATTATCCAACCACTCGATAATTTCATTGGCAACTGCGCGTACGGTTTTTCCATCGGTTGCAATAACAAAATCAGCTATCTCGCGATACAACGGATCTCTAGCCTGCATCACCGCTTCCAGCTCTTCACGTGGGGCTTGATGCAGCTCTCGAATCAAAGGTTCAGGACGTTTTTTATCTCGCATTGTGCGTTTTAATTGTTGATCAATCGTGGTCAATAAATACACCACCGTACCACGTGCAGCTAATCGTTGGCGATTTTCGGGCAACAATACAGCACCACCACCGGTTGCCAATACAATCGTTTGACGTTGCGTCAGCTCTTCTAAAACATTGGCTTCACGTTGCTGAAACCCTGCTTCGCCTTCTACATCAAAAATCCAACCTACATCGGCACCAGCTTTAGTTTCAATTTCTTGATCGGAATCATAAAAATCCATTTTTAAATCTTTAGCGAGCTGTCGCCCAATCGTGCTCTTCCCGGCACCCATCGGGCCTATTAAAAAAATATTCGTTGGTCGTCTCATCGATGCACTCCAAAAAACCCTAACTCATTAGCAGGGCAATACGAAATTCCACTCCCTAGGAGCAGTCTTTCTGGTTCTGGTTAACAAACAACCGTCAAACACATAGGGTTTGACCTTAAGTAATCTAACTAAAAAATATCCGGGGTCACATTTAGTATACCATTCTCTGAGCATTCACTCATCTTCTTTCATACCGACTTTTTCAGTTGTTTCGCCTAAAATATGTGGTGTAA
Source organism: uncultured Francisellaceae bacterium (assembly GCA_964524705.1). Classification (GTDB taxonomy): domain Bacteria; phylum Pseudomonadota; class Gammaproteobacteria; order Berkiellales; family Berkiellaceae; genus CAZGDB01. The sequence continues at coordinate 5,077 of CAZGDB010000020.1, read as the reverse complement.
CAAAGATAAGTAACTCACTTCTACGATCCACCTTACGTGAACTCTTAAAAAGAGCCCCTAAGACAGGTATCTTGCTCAGTATAGGTACCCGCATTGCTTCTTGCTTACGATCATGTTTGTAGATCCCCCCCAGCACCAAGGTCTGGCCATCCTTGACTAATACCTGTGTATGGATTTCTTGCGTATTAATCGTATAGGTTTGCAAAACAGGATCACCACGCGTGTCTTGGTTCACTGTCAAATCTAATAAAATATGACCATCCGGGGTGATCTGCGGTTTTACCTCTAAACGTAACACTGCCTTTTTAAAGGTCACGCTCGTCGCCCCACTGGATGCGGCTTCTTGGTAAGGAATTTCTTCCCCGGATTCAATATAGGCAGATTGTTGATGAGCTGTAATCAAGCGAGGGCTAGAAATAATCTTCCCCAACCCTTCAGATTCTAAAGCTTGTAACTCTAGATCTATCAATGTACCTGGAATAACATGATGAACACTAAAACCAGTTTGTAAACCTTGTCCTTTAAAGGGTTGTGGTAATTGAACTGTTAAACGTTCTGCTACCGGCAGCGCTTTGAGATCTGAATTTTGCAATAACGCATTACTACCTTCTACCGAACGTGCAAGCCCGGCACTCCCAGTTTCAGCCGTAAATCCAAATTTTCTTCCTATAGTTTTTTCATACCGATCATCAATGACTACAATTCGGGATTCAATCAGGACTTGACGCACAGGCACATCCAAAGCCTGAATCAATGCTGCAATATGCGCCATCCGTTCCCCCACCTCTTCAACAATCACTGTATTGGTTCTCATATCTGCCACAACAGACCCACGCGTGGTTAATACATTTTGGCTGTCTTTTAACAGTAATGCCACTAAATCCGTCGCTTTCGCATACCGTATAGTAAAAAATTGTCGTTCCAAAGCCCCTAAACTCGTAGCTTGTTTATTGGCCTCCCATTCAAACTTTTCACGCGCTAATAATTCTTCCATCGGTGCAATCAGTAATACATTACCTTGAATTCGTTTACCCAATCCTTTTGTTTGTAAAATCAAATCTAAAGCTTGACCACTGGGAATGTTATCTAATCTTAAAGTCACCCGCCCCCGCACTGCATCACTGGTAACAAGATTAACATGGAGGATATCTGCCATCATTTCTAATACTGCACGCAATTCAAGATCTTTAAAATGTAACGTTATAGGCGTATCCCAATCCGGTTCTGCCACTACTGTAGAGGGCATTCCTGGTGCTTGTGCATACAACGCTCCTGCTAACCAGATTGCACTCATTACATTCCAACGTAATTTTTTTTTCATCATATATAGTTCTTTATTTTTAATGTTTTGCTTCTAATTTCAGTTTGAAATTCAAATCTTGAGCCTGGGTTAAAGCCAAGGTAATCTCCATTGTATCTAAGGCGATGACTGTCCAATCTGCTATTTTATCGTGAACCTTTACGAGCACACACGTTTTACCTGCTTGTTCTAAAATCCCAAATTGCTGCTCCTCTTTAAAAATAAAACCTCGATATTTAAAACTAGGCGCACGTACAGCAGCTGTCGTTTTCATCACTGGAGCTGTCAAGACTTGTGGCATACCCACAAACAGTAATTTCGCCTCTAAATATAACTGTCCCGCCGTGTGATGCCCTTGCCATTGGGTCATCCATTCTAAACTTTGAATACCTACTAATTTTTCAAATTTCCCTAATGCCTGCACAAATGCCAATAGTCCCATAAAATCTCCGCGCACGATCATCGATAACGGATATCCCTGTAGCGACGCCAACTGCGTTTTTTCGCCAAACGTCGCATCTTCTACTACTACAGCAGCGGTATCTGCCCGCTCTACTACTTGTCCTAAGACCCAGGTCAACAATCCAGGATCTACCCAAGCTGCAACTTTTTCTGGAACATCAAAAGAGGTTTTCAACAAGATTGCCTGCTGTGCCAGTTGCCCGCTAACCTGCTGTACTTGGTGCTGCAATTCTCCAAGATCACTACGCGCACCACAATACACACCCGTACTAAGCACAATCAACGCCCCAATACCAATAAGCGTATATTGTTTTATACGGGTGGCTCGATCAAGGTGTTGGAGTCCTGTAACGAAGGTTTGAAGAGATATTCTGATTTTATCCATGAAGGGTGCTTCTGTTTTATTTCCATTGAAAATTCAAAAAGGTCTCGTGCGCTTCTGCGCCCTGTAGACTTTAATTGTTCTACTTTTACGGTAGCCATCGGTAATTTTTGTTGTATACGCTCTACAAAATCAAAAACTCGTAATTCTGCCACTGCGCTTCCTAAAACACGAACAACAGGCCATTGATAGCGTAACGTATGCAATGCAATATCGCTGCCCTTAACCGCTTCTAAAACACGCATACATTCGGCAATACTCTGCCACTCTATACGTTGCATATCTTGAAACTCGGGCAAAGCTTTAACCATGTCTTGTTGTGCTTGTTTTTGCGTATGGCTGGCAACTAATGCGGCTTGCATGCTTACTTTTTTACGTAAAGTTTCCAATTGTGCCTGGCGTTGCGAGTGTAGGTGCCATACATAACACTGAACTGTTGCCGTCATTGCCAACACTATGACTGCTAACAACCCCAATTCCACTTGAATCTGAAATCTTAACTTTGCTTTGGCTTGTGCACGCCAAGGCAACATATTAACTGCCCACATGATGCCTTAAATGTTGTAATGCTAATGCAAACGCAACCATATACTCTGGTGTCAATATCTCCGCCCAATCAGGATAGGCAAGTGGTTCTGCAATAATCTGCGCCTTTGCTAAAACTGGCAACACTCCAGTAGGATCTCCTGCCCAATACGTTTTTGCACCATCAGCAATAGTTTGCTGATAACGCAGCTGTGAAAATCCATCCATATTAACCCCAAACAAATGAGGTGCCTGTTCATGAGCTACATAGACCCATTCCACTGCTGCTTGCTGTCCATAAAAAATCCAAAAAGGTGCTGTAGACGTTAACCCAGCATACCAACTTAAGGTAGTAGCACTATTACTCACCATTCCCCAAGCTAACCCAGAAGCTTTTAACTCATTTTGCAAACTAAAACAATAATTCTGATCTACTGCCAAGCATTCATAGGTATTGGTGGCTAGCTGGCGATATTCCACATAGAGCGAATGCCACAATAACTGGCTCTGCTGGGCCATATGTAGTGCTAAGTGTTGCTCTAATGGCAAAGTTTCCTGAGGATTTAAGGTAATAACCTGGTGATAAAAATAAGTTGTTGGTAATACGGTCGCTAACTGACATTTTTTATAAATTTTACGCCAATACTGGTCAGATAAGGTCCCTGGTCTTCCTTGCCCATAATCGACTATTTTTATATGTCCGTCTTGTGACTTGCAAAGATTCACCCAAAGCAGTAGATCTAAATGCCGATCTACCCCAATATAGTAGGTAACAGGACTAGCTTTTAGTTCCCTAACTTTGGCAAAATAGTCCATACGCAATCCTACTGTTTATGCGAGTTATCATGTTTACAAACCTGTTTCAAAAACTATTATCCCTAGGTATTGCGGTTTTCTTCGCAGCCTCTTTATTGCTGCTTTATTTAAATGCCACCTTGCCCTCTACGTCAGTACTCCAAGATATCGAGCTACAGATGCCGCTACGTGTTTATACCACTGATGGCAAGCTCATGGCAGAGTTTGGCGAACAAAAACGTATCCCTGTTAAGCTAGAAGCTTTGCCAGAAAAAATGATTCAAGCTGTTCTCTCTACAGAAGACCGCCGTTTTTTTGAGCATAAAGGTGTAGATTTTAGAGGCATTTTACGTGCAGGTCTGCATATGTTACTGCACCGCAATAAAGAACAAGGTGGCAGTACAATCACTATGCAGGTGGCCCGCAACTTCTTTCTGACTCCCCATAAATCATTTATTCGGAAAATAAATGAAATCTTATTATCTTTTAAAATAGAACGTGAACTGTCTAAAGAACGTATTTTGGAACTCTATCTTAACAAAATTTATTTTGGTAAACGTGCTTATGGTATTGAAGCAGCCGCACAAGTTTATTTTGGAAAAACAGTAGATGAGCTCACTTTACCTGAAATCGCATTGCTCGCTGGCTTACCACAAGCCCCCTCTAGCTTGAATCCTTTTCAAAACCCAGAAGGTGCCATGAAACGCCGTAATCATGTGCTCAACCGTATGTATTTTTATGATTTTATAGACGAAGAATCCTATCAAAAAGCCATTCGGGCGCCGATACAAACAAAACCCTCTGTCAGCAATATTGAATGTGAAGCCCCCTATGTTGCTGAAATGGTCCGTCAAGCTTTAATTGAACGCTTTGGCGAAGAAGCCTATACTGCTGGTTGGGAAGTAACCACCACCATTGAGAGTGATGCACAAAATGCCGCAACAAATGCAGTCCAAAATCACTTACATGCATATCAAGACCGTCATGGTTATCAAGGCCCCGTCAAACGTTTAGGCGCAGCTAGTATGGACTCCTGGCAAGCTGCTTTAAATGACATACCTACCAATACACGTCTTACCCCTGTGGTGATTACACAAATTAATGCCACCCAAGGTGCTGCAATTAAAAACAATGGTAAAGCACTAACCTTTACCTCTAGCACCAACTATGCCAAAAAATTACAAATTGGAGATATCATCTATCTCAAACAAACCGGCACTACCTGGAGCATTACCCAAGTGCCACTGGCAACTGCTGCATTAGTTGCACTTTCTCCAGAAAATGGCTCTCTGATTGCCTTAGTGGGAGGATATGATTTTTACCTAAGTCCTTTTAATCGTGCAACTCAAGCCACACGTCAACCAGGGTCTAATTTTAAACCCTTTGTGTATGCTGCAGCATTAGAAAGTGGTTGGACACCAGCGTCAATTATTAATGACGCACCTTTAGTTTTAGAAGATCCTTCGGTAAAAGGCGCACTCTGGCGGCCACAAAATGATACCCGTGAATTTTACGGCCCTACCCGTTTACGCGACGGTCTGGTATTTTCCCGTAACCTTGTATCTATTCGTCTCTTACAAACGGTCGGCATTGATACAACCATTAGTATCTTA
>CAZGDB010000019.1:17138-33865 GCA_964524705.1 uncultured Francisellaceae bacterium | reverse complement strand
AAAGATTGTTTAGAAACTTATTTAGTGAAACGCTATGGATTAGAAATTAGTATTAAAGAGCCGAACGATTTTTCACAAGAAGGAACTGAAAAAAATATTCAAGTAAATAAGTGGCAGATCCGTATTGTGACCCATCCAGAACGCAAAGATATTCCCAAGCAACTCATTAAAATAGAAATAGCGAATATTCCTGCCTATACTGCCGAAGCCAGGCAGTTGGTGAACAATTATGATTTTTTACCTGATAGCTATAAAGATACTATTGTGATGACGGAATCACTAGAGGAGATTTTTGCCGATAAAATAGTCGCTTTTATACAGTGTGCCTATGTGCGTCATCGGGATATTTGGGACTTTCATTGGCTACAGCAGCAAGGCGCTCAATTAAATTTAGATTTTGTAAAACGAAAACTCGTTGATTATCAAGTTTCAGTAGAGGACTATAGGCAGAAGAAAAAGGCACGTCTGGCGGATTTGGAAAATATTATTTTAGGAGGTGCTTTTCAGGAACAAATGTCACGATTTTTAACCATGGATATGCAGGATCGTACTTTAGAAAAGAACAAGTTTTTACAATTGCTTTTGCGTGAAAATAAAGAGCTTTTTGAAAAGGTTGTAGTGTAAAAAACTGTCTTTTTAAGGGCTGGGCCTTGAGGGGGGAGCTATTTAAAAATTAACCGACGCGCTTCATGTGTCGCTCTAAATATCGCCTTTGTAAACACAGGGGACTAGGCCTGTGACGGTGTTTACTCGGGAAAATATTAGCCAATCCACTAACTGATTTTAGTATTGCACACTGTTTTTTTTAGGGGTCTTATGTCATTATGGTCGGTACAAAATAAGAATTATTGTACTGAGCCCTTATGCAAACCTTAGGTATACAAGATTTAAAAGCAGGGGATTGGGTGCGTGTTTTGGGCTTCAGGCCCGGACAAAGCCCGGTACGTGCTAAGTTATTGGCCTTAGGGCTGTTGCCAGGTGCAGTGATTCAGTTTATACGCAGGGCACCGTTGGGAGATCCTTTTGAGATTCAAATCCAGGGTTGTAGTATTAGCTTAAGAGCCCAAGAAGTGGGCTGGTTGGAGGTAGTTCGCCTTGATGGAGCACTTGCCTAATATCGTCCTGGTGGGGAACCCGAATTGCGGAAAATCCACACTTTTTAATGCCTTAACGCAGGCACAAGCACGCACCGGGAATTGGCCTGGGGTGACCGTCGATCTTAAAAAAAGTGTTTTAGAATATCGTAAACAAAAAATTACTGTTGCAGATCTGCCTGGTATTTATACGCTCTTTGCGCCCAATGCTGCCTTAGGGCAGGATGAGCGGATTACCCGTGAGTATCTCCTGAACTCTCCTGATGACTTGATCGTGAATGTCGTCGATGCTTCAAATTTAGCAAGACAACTCTATTTGACTTCGCAGTTACTCTCTTTAGGACGTCCTATGTTGGTGGTCCTGAATTATGCCGATTGTGTACAAGGTTTAGATGTGGCGGCGCTGGAAGCTTATCTAGGATGTCGTGTAGTCTTGGTGAGTGCTAAAACGCAAACTGGCTTAACAGAATTAAAAGAATTGTTATTTTTACCTCATACCCTTAAAAAAACACCTCAAATCTTAACTGCTCCTTTACAAGCGCAGTGGGATCGTTTTGCTTGTATGCTCCAGGGAACGGAAACCTGTAGTGTGACTGAAATGGCCTGGTGGCTCTTAGAGGAAAGAGATCTTCCTGCTGGGTTGCCAGTGAAACTATCTGAACCGGTACGGTGTTTATTGGCTGAATTACCTGAAGACACCGACGTTTTGCTTGCACAAAGTCGCCATGCTTGGATTGCTAAAGGTTTAGGGTTGATCGGAAAAGTACAGGTGAGATTGCCAGTAGGGGAATGGACGAGTACTTTAGATTATTGGGTCCTACATCGTATTTGGGGATTACCCATATTCTTGTTAGTCATGTATTGCTTATTTGTGTTTGCAATACAAATAGGGGGGATATTCCAACCCTTCTTTGAACAAATTGGCAGCGCGATTTTTATTGATGGCGTGCGTGTCGTATTAGCCCATCTGGGAACCCCGCAGTGGTTAGAAGCTGTATTAGCTTTTGGTGTAGGGTCTGGAATAACAACAACCTTAGGGTTTATTCCTATTATTGGTGCTCTGTTTTTTGCGCTCTCTTTCTTAGAAGATAGTGGATACATGACCCGTGCTATTTTTGTGATGGATAGGCTTATGCGAGCCTTGGGATTGCCAGGTAAATCTTTTGTACCCTTATTAGTAGGGTTTGGCTGTAATGTCCCTGGGGTTATGGCTGCGCGTACTTTAGAGCATGAACGTGAACGTATTTTAACCATACTCATGAGTCCTTTTATGACGTGTGGAGCACGATTGGCGATTTATAGCGCTTTTGTTTCCGTCTTCTTTCCCGTGCATGGTGCGTGGGTGGTCTTTAGTTTGTACTTTTTAGGGATATTGCTCGGACTATTAACGGGTATTCTACTGAAACAAACTCTCTTGTCTGGGCCTATTATGCCCTTACTCTTAGAGTTGCCTGCTTATGCAGTACCTGCTGCTTCTATATTATTGAAACATGCCTACAAACGCTTAATGCGGTTTTTAATTAAAGCAGGTAAGCTGATTGTTCCTCTGTGTGTCTTGTTAGGGGCTTTAGGGCATGTTAGCGTAGGCTCTCAACATTCTGAACATATTGAAGACTCCGTATTGGCGCAGTTTGGAAGAGCCATGACCCCGTATTTTGAGCCTATGGGGATCCATCAGGATAATTGGCCTGCTACCGTAGGACTGGTTACAGGGGTCATGGCCAAAGAAGTGGTTATTGGAACTTTGAATACCCTTTATGAACAAAAAGGGGAACATGCGTTATTGCCCCCACAGTTTGATTTACAACATACACTTAAAGAAGCTTTTCTTTCTATACCGGCGCAGTTGCAAGGCGAGGAGAGCGATGAAGTAGGGGTCTCCTATATTGCTAAAATGGCTATGACACAGCATTTTGAAGGAAAGGCAGGAGCCTTTGCTTATTTACTTTTTGTCTTGTTATATTTTCCTTGTATTTCAGTGACTGCAACGATGTCACGTGAAACAAATTGGCGTTGGACCGCATTTTCGATGTTTTGGAATACAGCTTTGGCATATACAGTCGCAGTCTTCTTTTATCAAAGCGTATTATTGATACAGGGCCGGCAAACACAGACGGCTATAGGCTGGCTTTTAGGGATTATGGCATTTTGGCTTTTTTGGGTAATGGTCTTACGTGCTAAAACACAGTTTCCAAAATTATTGCCTACGCCTATAGTAATGAGAGGATAGTAAAAAAGGATGGTGAATGGGTGGAATTGATGAGATTGTACGGAAGTATTATTTTTTAGACGATCCAAAACCACCCACGCAAAAAGCGTTGCAAAAATTTAAAGCTAAGTTATTGCAGTATCGCATGTTATCTTTAGATGTCCCTCAGGTTTTAGATCAAGAAATGACCAAAATGGCAGTCTGTATTCAAAAAGCTAATTTGCTGATTTTAAACCCAACCTATCAAACCTTACGCAAAAAAGAAAAGCAATATAAACGATATGGTCGTTGGATTTTTGCGATCCCCACAGCTGCATCTTTTGGAGTAGGTGGATTGCTTTATGCAGTGACAACCCAGAGAGTTTCACTTATAGGCTTCTTGCTTGGCATGACTGCAGATCTTGGTGGGAGCCTTTTTTTCAGTTGTATATTGCAACATTATCATCAACAGGGGCTGCATAAACGCCAGAATAGATGTTTTGAACAGGCAGAGAACCTAATCTTATTGGAACAGGCAGTGGCAGTGCACACACAGAGGCTTGTTGCTCTAAGCAGTAGTATCCAGAACACTAGCGTTAGCGGTGTATTTGAGCATCCCTGTGCAGTACTAGAGGTTTAAGCAGTCTAAAAAAAATCCGCCTTCTTTTGCAAGTTGGCGGATCTTTTAAAAGACTAAAACGTATGGGGATTAAACCATGCCTTTTAATGCTTTTAGAGGTAGGATTTTAACTTTTTTGGAAGCTGGTTTTGCCTTAAACATCATAGGCTCGCCGGTAAAAGGATTGGTCCCTTTACGTGCTTTTGTAGCTGGTTTGTTAACTACCTTTAACTTCATAAGTCCAGCAAGATTGAAGATTTCTGGTCCACCCTTTTGAAGGTGAGCTTCAATTACTTTACCTAAGATTTCTAACATGTGGGATGCTTGCTTACGCGCAACACCGCACTGTTCAGATAAAGTGCCAACTAAGTCAGATTTAGAGAAAGGTTTTTTGCCTACGCTAATCTTTTTAGCAACTGGCAGAGTGCTACTAGATTTAGTAGTTTTTGCCTTTGCTGTTGTCTTAGTGGTTGTCTTAGTCGCTTTTTTTACGACCTTCTTCGCTGTTGTTTTTTTAGCAACAGGTTTCTTTGCCTTTACTACTTTTTTGGTGGTTTTTTTCGCACCAGTTTTCTTCTTGACCGCCATGCTTTCTCCTTGTCAGACGCCTTGAGGTTGATGATATTCCTAGGACTCAATCACACAATAGAGGCTACACACGTGTTTTGTCAACTCGTTTACACCATTTTTATGCCAATTAACTGCGTTAATTTTAATATAAGTTAGCAACTTGATAGTTTTGTGGTGTTCTGTGCAAGTGCATAGACAAAAAACTACCAGTTTTGACTTGTAATAAAGCTTGAACGGTGGAAAGTCCAAGAGTATACTGCACCCCAGCGGCAGAACATGCCGGTTGCTTATGACGAACCTTATATAATAATGTGGTCGCGAGCAGAAACCCCGTCAAGAGGGATGTTAACATTTAAATCGAGAGATTTTAGTAAGAATTCGGGCTTAAGTCCTAATAGGGAGATGTTTTTATGATGCGAACGTATAGTGCTAAACCTGCAGACATTCAACGCCAGTGGTGGTTAGTTGACGTGGCTCAGACAAAGCTCCCTTTAGGGCGTTTGGCTTCCAAAATAGCAATTATTTTAAAAGGTAAGCATAAAGCCATGTATACACCAGGTATGAATACCGGTGATGCAGTTGTGATTGTCAATGCAGGAAAGATTGCTGTAACTGGTGAGAAAGAAGACACCAAGCAGTACTACAAGCATACGGGATACGTTGGCGGCATTAAGTCGACTAGCCTAAGAAAGATGAAGGAAGATAGTCCTGAGCGTGTATTAGAATTGGCTATCAAAGGAATGTTGCCTAAAGGACCTTTGGGACGTGAAATGTTGAGAATGTTGTTTATTTATGCCGGTTCCGAGCATAAGCATCAAGCACAGCAACCACAGCCTCCTTTGGCTTACTTGTTAGAAGATTAACTGTTTATTAATAGCGTGGTATAAGATATGGCACAAAGCAAAAAAAGTACTAAGACTGCAGGAACGATGTATTACGGGACAGGTCGTCGTAAAACGGCAACTGCACGTGTGTTCATGCGTCGTGGAACAGGCGCATTGCTCATTAATGGAGCAAGCGTGGATGAATATTTTGGTAATCGTAAGGCACTTAAGGCTAAGGTTGCAGAACCTATGAAGGCTTTAGGGGTTGAAGGTACTTTTGACCTGAACATCACGGTAGCTGGTGGTGGTCTTATGGGGCAGGCCGGTGCTATTCGCCACGGTATTTCCCGTGCATTAGTGGTCTACGACGAAGCAGGTCAGCAACCTATAGATGTAGTAGTAGGTAGCGAAGAGGGTGCTGAAGAAGGTCCTAAGACTGTTCGTCAACGTTTAAGACGTGCTGGTAACTTCTTGACCCGTGATGCTCGTCAAGTTGAACGTAAGAAAGTTGGTCACCGTAAAGCGCGTAAAGTGGAACAATTCTCCAAACGTTAAGCCTTTATTGCCTTTGCTTGAGGGATCGTCCAGTGGTAGGACAACGGACTCTGACTCCGTGAACCTAGGTTCGAATCCTAGTCCCTCAGCCAGGTGTTGTATGCTCGCCTATTTTTTTTCACAATTTCCCCAAAAAATAAACTTCATTTTCTCAAACCGGTCTAATCTGAAAGAAGAGGTTAGTGTTTTTGTGCTTTTTGCACATAAAAGGAGGGGAGATGGCTGCAATACCGGGAGATCGCCCCAAGATAACTTCTGCTACAGACCTGACCAAGAGCGTTCTTGAGATCCACAAAAAAGACAAAGAAACCGTTCTGGGAGATGGTGGGATTTTAGGTTTTCTCAGTAAATTATATTTGTTGGCTCCCATCGTTAAAAAAGCACCCGATTCTCACGATTCTCATCGCTCTACTGAAGAGGATACACCCACTCTCCCGCTAACATCCCGTAAACCGCAAGATTAGGTGTAGATCCCATTCTAAAAGTGGCTTGCTTCTCTTGAGAGCAGGTTTTTTTCAAGTCGGCCCGGTCTTAAAGAGTAGAGATAATACACTTTTTTTACGATTATAATCTATGTTATGCTACCAACCTAATAAAAATAATTATAATAGGATCGTCATGAAACTAGAGAGATTACGAGAACAGCTAGAAATATTTCACTATTATTTGGACCATTTACAGCCTCAGATGAGAGGGGCGTCTGTAGAGGCTTGTTTGAAGACTATAGACCAATTAAGAGTAGTCTATGAGGAAAATCAAATACAGTGGACAGCAGTGAATCATCTTTTTACAGGTGAGCAGAGTTTGACTCAGTTTTTAGTCGGACGTATTGGTATGAAGGCTCAGTATAAGAGAGAAAAAACTAAGTTTGGAATTTTAGATTTTTATACTCCTTTAGAAAAAAAAGAATTTAGCATGCCGCTAGAGGCAGCTTTTTTAGAACAAGCGCAACAATTTTGTGTGAGTAATATAGATGTTCAGAATAATTTTTATAAACGTCAATGCCTAAATATAGGTTTTTTTATTGAACATTTTGAACAGTCAAAAGAAAAATTACAGGGTTTAATTCTTAAAGCGCAAGATTCCAAGTTTCCAGTTAAAAAATATATTGAAGAACTGTCTGAGTTGAACGCGGTTTTAATAGAAACCTTAGAAGAATTAAAGGCATCACAGGTGTTTTTTCAAAGGAAAAAAGAAGCCATAAATGTTGAGAAAACGTTAACAGATAAAACAAAAGGGGCGCAACGTTTTTGGGATATTTTGGAACACATACAAAAGATACAAGCTTATGATGAATTGAATTTCTTACAAATGTATGTTGCTAGAACGGAACATCGTGAGGGTGTGAAGTCAGCACCTTATTTTTTAGATATTTTAGTCAATTGTACCCCTTCTAGTCCGAAAAGCCCTGCGAATATTTCATTACCCAATACGACTAATAGATATGCTTGTGTTTCCGCCTCTACTAGTATTGATAGATTACACACCATTTTTGACCAAGCAATTATTAATTATGCTACACAAGCATTGTTTTTGGCAGAAATTTGCGATGCGCAATCTAAAAGTTTAGAAGGAATGGCTTTTGACACTGGTCCGTTGATGGGACAATTTCAGAAATGGAAAGAATATTTTGTGAATTTAAATGCAACGCTTATGAATATGCATTTTGCTGAAAAGACACAGGTTTTACCAATCCTAACCGTTGAAGTCCCTGAGGTGCGTCGAAGGACCTCAGCTGTTCCTGTCACTATTCCTGCGAGACAGGACATTGGGGTGCCTCCACCAGGTTTTTATGCAGATGATGATACGTTTGACGATGATACGTTGATTACTTTCGGTTCAGAACTGAAAAAAAAATTAGGCGTTTTGAAAGTCAGCGCTGAGTCCGGATGTATATTTCCTTTTACGAAGGATGAGAGTCCGCGTGAAGCAACGGCTTTTACTGAGACTGTTAGCAAAAAACCGCAAGGAAATTTAGTGTCTGATTCGATTACAATCCCTTCAAAACCTGTGATATTTGGTTTTGCTCCAGTAGGGAGCACGGCGGATCGCTGGATGAAGACACCATCAGACCTTGTGACGCCAGAGGGTTTGAGCTCGGGGTCTTTGAATGGTATTTAAAAATCAGCTTTGACTTAACGATACTTGAACTATAGTGCATGCAGTGACTCATCCATTACTCTACCCAAAATCGATCATTCGGTTTTGGGTATTTTTTTATTCGCTCAGTGTGCACTTCATTGTTGGTTTATGTACTGGGGCTACTAAAAGGTTTAATTCAGCATGCGTGAATAATTGGTCACCGATTGTTTCTGTGTACAAGGGCGTTGAAGGCTTAGTGCCCAGACCTAAAGTATTGTTAGCCAGTTAACATTGAATAAAACCTACAAATAAAGACTATATACACTTGCCAACGCCTCTCCTTCACGTGCTAAAATCTCTGTGGGTTTCTACAGGAGTGGAGTTGGGAGAATTATATGTCTGATACAGTAGATTTAGAGCGACGTCGCTTTTTAGTGCGCGCAACAACCCTCGTGGGTGGCGTGGGTGCTGTGTGCGCCGCAGCTCCTTTTATCCAATCCTGGTTTCCCAGTGATAAAGCAAAAGCCTTAGGGGCACCTATAGAAATTGATGTGAGTAAGTTAGAAGCGGGTGCTCAGATTACTTATGCTTGGCGTGGTAAACCGGTTTGGATTATCCATCGACCTCAAGCTGTTCTTGATAAGTTAGAATCCTTAAACAGTTTTTTGCGTGATCCAGAGTCTCTGGATGAGGCACAGCAACCCAAGTATGCTCAAAATCGCTATCGTTCTATTAAACCAGAATATTTAGTGTTAGTAGGCTTATGCACACACTTAGGCTGTGTGCCGACCTATAGACCAGATATTGGGGGGATTGATGCACAATGGCCCGGTGGGTTCTTTTGTCCGTGTCATGGGTCAAAGTATGATTTAGCAGGGCGAGTTTATAAAGGGGTTCCCGCACCTTCTAATTTAATAGTGCCACCTCATAAATATGTATCAGAAAAAGTAATACTTATTGGTCAAGATCAGGAGACAGCATAATGCAAGGCAACGGTTCTTTTTTAGGATGGATAGATGACCGTTTTCCGCTTACAAAAATGTGGAATGAACATCTGGCTAAATATTATGCACCTAAAAACTTTAATTTTTGGTATTACTTTGGATCTCTAGCATTAGTGGTGCTCGTTAACCAGCTTTTAACGGGTATTTGGTTAGTGATGTTTTATAAACCTTCTGCGGCAGAAGCCTTTGCATCTGTAGAAGGGATTATGCGGGATGTCCCGTATGGATGGTTGCTACGATATATGCACTCCACAGGGGCGTCTTTCTTTTTTGCAGTAGTTTATTTACATATGTTCAGAGGTTTGCTTTATGGGTCTTACAAAAAACCCCGTGAGCTGATCTGGGTGTTTGGCATGTGTATTTATTTGTGCTTATTAGCAGAAGCATTTTTTGGATACTTGTTGCCTTGGGGACAAATGTCTTTTTGGGGCGCAACGGTCATTACCTCACTTTTTGAGGCTATTCCAGTGGTGGGTTCAGGGTTAGTCGAATGGTTAAGAGGAGACTTTATGGTCTCTGATGCGACTTTAAATCGATTCTTTGCTTTGCATGTCATTGCGATACCTTTATTATTTTTATTGTTGGTAGTGTTGCATATTTTAGCTTTGCACGAAGTCGGCTCTAATAATCCAGATGGCATAGAAATTAAAAATAAGAAGAATGCAGAAGGTAATCCAGTCGATGGTATCCCTTTTCATCCTTATTATACCGTGAAGGACCTTTTTGGATTGGCAGTCTTTTTGATTGTGTTTGCTGTGATTTTATTCTTTTTCCCGGAAGGGGGAGGATACTTCTTAGAGGCACCTAATTTTATTCCTGCTAATCCTTTGGTAACGCCAGACCATATTGCACCCGTTTGGTATATGACCCCATTCTATGCGATGTTGCGGGCTGTCCCGGATAAGCTCTTTGGCGTGCTTACAATGGCTGCGGCTATTGCGATTTTGTTTGTGGTGCCGTGGCTTGATAAGTGCCCTGTGAAGTCCATACGTTATCGTGGGAACAGTTATAAGATTGCTTTAACTGCGTTGACGGTTAGTTTTTTGGTTTTGGGATATTTGGGTTCTGAAGTACCAACGCCTATGAAAACTTTGCTAGCACAAACGTGTACCGTGGTCTATTTTGGCTTTTTTCTACTCATGCCATTTTATACTGCACGTGAAAAAACAAAGCCAGTACCAGAGTTTGTACAATAAACGATTAAGGGGGGCGTATCTTGATACAATTATTAGATCAAATACGTGCCCGCTTGCAGTGGATTACAGTGGAGCACTTATCAAATGGTGATCTGCTTTTATCGGAGGTGCTAAGGCAGATTTTGTGTGAAGTCCAGAAAGATCCTACCGTGTTAACATCGCCTATGGCAGGGTTATCAGTGCTTCTCAAGGATGGTGAAGTGCAGTTATTACCCTGCGTACAAGCACGACAATATACCAATACGATTCAGTTGATACAACAAATTGACATGGCTCGTGTATCACTAACGCCGGTTGCACAGATGACACAGATGTTTAATCAAATGGGATTGCAGGATGCTAATGCTGAGATGAGTAGGAAGCAGAATCCTACCTCTCAATCCCAGAACCACAACCCACACGAAAGTAATAATTATCAGGCGTTTCATTAAGTTGAAAAGCTAATTTTTACCTCGATTAGGGTTCAGAGAATCCAAGCATTGACGCATTCGTGCCACTTTTGACTCAAAGGTGAGGTTTTGGTTCAAATGGGTCAATTAATTTTAAAATTTACATTAATTGACCCATTTGAACCAAATTGGTGGAAAGGTCCCTATTAAGCCTCGAGTGTTGTGCATTTACGTCAGGCTAAACCCTATTATTCCCAAGCAGGAGTAAGGTTTTTATCGTTTTGGCGGAATTTTGGTTTGAATGGTTAGAATAAAATTAATTTTAAAATTAATTGACTCATTTGAACCAATTCTACTATACTGGTGAGAATAATGGGGCAAATGAGTCAAATGCATGTATTATCCCGCTTCTGAGTCCAACACCTTAGAACTGAAGGTCGAGCTATCACGATCGGACCAGATTGTTAAAACGATTATAGGTTTTTGTAATCTCCATGGCGGTAAAATAGTTATTGGTGTTGCGAATGATCGTAAGATTATAGGATTGCCAGAAATGATGATTGAAGCATGTATGGATTTAATCCGAGATTCCATTTATAAAGCTTGCGCGCCACCTATCCTGCCAAGAGTTTATGCACAAAGAATAGAAGACAAGACTATTGTCGTCATTGAAGTCTCTGAGGGAATGAACAAACCGTATTTTCGACGTTCTGAAGGTGTGGAAAAGGGTGTTTATATTCGTGTGGGGAGTCATACGGTGCGTGCTACTGCAGCATTGATTGATGAGTTGAAATGGCAATCCAGAGGCATTGATTTTGAATGTTTACCTGTCTACCGAACAACACTGGATGATTTAGATTTAAATGCAGTACAAAAATTTTTGGATAATCGAAAAAATGAGAGCGCACATAAAGTCGATGAAACACTTTTGAGATCGTATAATATCATTGCTTTTGACCAGTCGCAAACCTATCCAAGTATTCTTGGGCTCTTATTATTTGGAAAAAGACCGCAATCTTATGTTTCTGAAGCGATGATTATTTGTACTCATTTTCGGGGTGTGGCAGGTCGAGAGGTGATTGCTACAGTAGATTGTGAAGGAACTTTATTTAATCAATTTGAACAAGCTTATGCTTTTATTACGGAGCGTATTTATCACTCGTTTACTATTCAAGCATTGAAGCGGGAGGTTCAGCCTGAAGTCCCAACAGAAGCTATACGTGAAGCATTATTAAATGCTATTGTACATCGAAATTATCATATAAAAGCGCCAACAAAAATTGCCATTTACGATGATAGAATTGAAATATTTAGCCCCGGCGCTTTTCCCGGAATAATTTCTTCTGAGAGTTTATGTGCAGGGATTACTTATCTTAGAAATCCAGCTATTTGTAAAATTTTAAGGGAATCAGGATATGTGGAAAAACTAGGGAGTGGATTTATTACTATTTTTTCGAGTTATCAAAAAAGGGGGTTGCAAACCCCGCAGGTGATAGAGGGTGATGATTTTATTAAATGTATTCTTCCTCGTGGCAGTCAAGTAGAGAAACAACAGACTGAAAATGATGAGGATGCTATTTTAGACTTATTCTTCATCCATGAAAACATTACTGCCCATCACGTCACCCAAAAATTTGCGATATCACGCCAAACAGCGTTGAGAAGATTAAATAAATTAATAGATGCGGGCTTGCTTGAAAGAATAGGGGAAACGAAAAATACGCATTATCGGAGAATTGACGGTTCTAAAAAGAAATAGGGCAAGCTTGACTGACTAATTAGTGACTTCTAAAATTAAGCGCTCTAATTCATGTATTAAATAAAAGGGTATAGAGAGTATTTTCCCATTCAAAGCCAGTGGAGCTTCGGATATTTGTATCCCTATGGGGGCCTGGCTGGTTTCTAAAAATTGTGCCAATGATTTTAAACGTCCGGTTTTTCCAGCTTTCACTTCAATCGGAATAATTTGGTTATTGATGGTGGTGAGATAGTCCAGTTCTGCCATTGATCCTTTTTTATCTCTCACCCAATAAAAAAGTTCACCAGGCATATTACGAGGTTGATAGGCTAAGAGTTCTTGTCCTACCATTTGTTCCATGAGTGTTCCCCAATGTAAGAGGGATTTATCACGCGAGATAATCAAATCGGTTACATTAAAGTTGTGATTCATTAAACCCACATCTAAAAATAATATTTTAAATTTATTAGGTTTTGCATTAAAAAATAAGGGCAGTCCTGATGCTGGTGTTGCATGCACGAGTGATAATACTTGAGCCCATTGTAGTTGTTCTAGGGCTGTTTTAACTTCGCGTGCACGCATGTCTGGGTGAACACTACTGTATTTAAATTGCTTTCCTACTTGCGCAGGTGCTGCTTGTAGGAGTTGTTGTAAAGCAGGTTGTTGAGCGCGTGTCGCATACTTACCAAAGTCGTTCATATAACTTTGCATTAGTGCGCGTTGTGCTTCATTTGCCTTTAATAAGGATTGTGTTTCTGCATAACGGTGCACAACCGCAGGCATACCGCCTAATACGACATAGTGTCGGATCAGATCTAACAACATATCGTGGATTACAGGTGGAATAGGATTGGTATCAGAGAGTTTGACTTCAGATAAAAAGGAGATGAGTTGTTTTTTATCTAAGCTGTATAAAAACTCTATAAAGGATAAAGGTTTTAAATGTAAAAAACTAACACGCCCTACTGGGAAGCTAAAGCTTGTATCAGCCAACGTAAATTCCAATAAAGAACCCGCTGCAATGACATGTAAGTTTGGTAACTGTTCTTTAAAGTACCGTAGACTTAAAATGGCACGTGGGCATTCTTGGATTTCATCTAAAAATAATAACGTCTTTCCAGGGTTGCATTGCTGATTAGAGAGTATTTCTATTTGTTTAATAATGGTTTGAGGGATTAATTCTCCAGCAAAGCATTGGTGAAATTGCGGTTGAACCTCAAAATTAATAGTAATGGAGTTCTCAAATAGTTGTTTAGCAATGGACTCAATGAGGAAGGTTTTGCCTACTTGACGTGCGCCACGCACAATGAGAGGGAGCCTAAAAGGGTCATCTTTCCATTGTCGTAGATCTTGTTCTGCGAGTCTATGCACGAAACACCCCCCTTATTTGAGCCAACTATTGGCTCATTTATGGGGGTAATTTTAGCCAATTATTGAGAAATATGCAAAAATTGACCATTCCTAGCCCTGAAATGAGTTTTTTAACTTATTTTTTACAAGGGCGGAAGGCGTTATTTTTGATTTAGCGTGCCCTATAGCGTGATGGGTTCTTAATGAGGCTTTTATTTGGGAAAAATCTACTGCCTAAATACCCCTCCAAAACTAAGTTAAATTGGCGGTCTGTTTTGCATCAGAAATCAAAAATAATTCAAACAAAACAATAAGTTATTATTAATATGCAGATTTGTAGATGTGTAAATATACCCCATAATACATCCACAAATCTACAAATGCAGATTTACGGATTTGATAGAGGTAGGGATGAAAAACTTTATTGGTCGAACAAGAGAGCTAGAAGAATTAACTGCCTTACGCAAACTCAGACAGGGCAGCTTGTGTGTGATTAAAGGTCGTTGGCGGATTGGTAAAAGCAGGCTTTTGAGCGAATTCGCAAAATCCTTTAAAAGGGCCTATACCTTCTCAGGCCTTGTGCCTGAAAAACATATGAGAGCCCAAGATCAGCGGGACGAATTTGCAAAACAATTTTGGATACGCCAGGAATTCAGATCCACAATATAGGACCTGCATCGTTTAGCCGGTTTTATAGTACTCATTCTGAATGGGATAAAAAGATTACGAGAAAGTTACGGGCTATAGATGGGTTGTCTTTAGCCAGTTGTGATGCAGAAAGTTATGAGAGTAGTGACAGTACGGTTATTTTTACTGAGATTGTGCAACCAGGACGTGTCATATTACATTCACAGTGTTGGGATCCAGATGATGAAGTGGCGGCACCGCTTGTTAGCATGTGAAGGGTTGGTGCGCGTAAGCCGCTCCATGAAGCAGGAACCCACTGAGGTTGACCTAGCAGTAACATGCTAGGCGCAGTAGTAGTCCCCTTCCTGTAGGAGGAGGATGTCAGCATTGCATAATACTTTTTTCATTAATAAAGATATAAAATATATACTGTAGGTTTATTATAAATACTATTTTTAATGAAGTGTGTGCATAGGTACTTGATTTTCATTAAAAAGAATTGTATAAATAAACTATGAGTATACAAAATGATACTAAATTACAGAGAGTCCTAGCTAGCTGGACACCTAAGACTGTGGGTACATCCTCATGGCTGCGCTCGCTTGCCATATCTCCCCAATTAGTAAAGCGTTATGTGAAAAGTGGTTGGATAGAACCAATAGGTCAGGGAGCCTTTAAAAGGCCGAACGAAACTCTTGAATGGCAGGGGGCTTTAAGTACATTACAAACGCAGATGGCGCTACCTATTCATTTAGGGGGGCCATCGGCAATAACATTTCAGGGTTTAGCGCACTATGCACGGATGGGAACAGAACCCATATTTCTCTTTACACCATTAAAAATTCGTTTGCCAAAGTGGTTCCATGAGTATGACTGGAAGCAACCGATAGTACATACTAAAACAGCATTCTTGCCGAGTTACTTAGGCACAAATATTTATCCTTATGGTGATCTGAAGATATGCATATCAACTGTAGAGCGTGCTATCTTGGAGTGTTTCTATTTAAGTCCGAAACAATTTGATTTATTAGAGTGCTACCAGATTATGGAGAGCTTGCAGGGATTACGACCAAAAGTAATGCAAAATCTATTGGAGTCATGTGCTTCAATAAAAGTGAAGCGATTATTTTTATTCATGGCAGATAAAGCTCGCTTACCTGTGATGAAACATTTGAAATTGGATAATATCAATCTCGGGAAAGGAGATCGTAGCGTTGTCGACAATGGGCAATATAATGGCAAGTATGGCTTAATCTTACCAAAAGAGTTGTTTGATGATGATAATAAATCCAGTTTATAGGGCACAAGTTGATTTACTGTTGCGAGTATTACCCTTTGTTGCAGAAGAGCAAGTTTTTGCATTAAAGGGAGGAACAGCGATAAATCTCTTTATTCGCAATTTACCCAGAATGTCCGTTGATATCGATCTCAGCTATTTACCCTTTGATGATCGAAATACGGCACTTGCAAATATAGCATCTGCATTGAGAAGAATTAAAAAACGTATTGAAGGGGGACAATTAGGGATTCAGGTTACGGCAATCCCCATTGTGGGTAATGATGCTAAGCTTAGCTGTCAGCTTGATCAGACAAAAATTATAATTGAAGCTAACACCACTATGCGAGGTCATTTACTTGAGCCACGTGTTATGAGTGTCGTCGACAAAGTACAAGCTGAATTTGAATGGTTTGCCGAAATCAAGGTTATTTCGAATGGCGAATTATTTGGAGGAAAAATTTGTGCGGCTTTAGACAGACAACATCCTCGCGATTTATTTGATATTCACTATTTGCTTAAAAATGAAGGATTTACTGATGAAATCAGAATGGGTTTTATAGCAGCAATTTTAAGTCATCCCCGACCGATAAATGAAATGCTCAATCCTAATTTTGTTGACCAACGTGAAGCTTTTATTCGTCAATTTTCTGGGATGACCCTAGAACCATTTAACTATGAAAATTTTGAGGTGACAAGAATTCGTTTGGTAGATGAGATTAAAAGAGCGTTAACGGATCAAGATAAAAATTTCCTGTTAAGTTTTAAGAGTGGCAAACCAGAATGGGATTTATTTAACATGCCTAAATTGAGGGATATGCCGGCTATTCAGTGGAAATTATTAAACATACGTAAGCTAATAGAAACGAATACGCAGAAATATACTGAATCATTTCAAGCCTTGAAGAAAGCACTGGCAGGGAGCTCACAGGGATGATTCATCATTTTGGGCCCAGTATTCGATTTGGCTAGCTTTAGAACGAAGGTTGAATTTTTCATATTTTTCCGCGTCATTGCTAGTGGTGCGGATAATTTGACGGGATGTAGTTTTAAGTACGCTGATGGTGAGAGGATATGTTTGTAAGTTGAAAGACTCATATGGTGTATTAATATTTTTTGCCATTCGACGATACATGCAACTGCGCACGTTTTAGGTTAAAATCGGAAAATTGCAGGTGGTATATGCCATATTTTTGTGGATAGTAAGGGAAGGAT
>CAZGDB010000019.1:16261-17128 GCA_964524705.1 uncultured Francisellaceae bacterium | reverse complement strand
TACATGATAAGAGTGTTTGTGTTGTTCTGGAGTTTGTTAGCAGGTGCAGGGGCCATGGCGAACGCACCCGCGTATCCTTTAGAAAATCCCGATACTCAGTTATGTGACCAAGCATCTTTACAACGGGGTGCTGCGTTATTTGTAAACTATTGTATGGGGTGTCACTCCTTACAGTATGTACGTTATAACTCTTTAGCCAAAGGGATTGGATTAGTAGATACCCAAGGGGTTGTACTAGACCAAATGATTAAAGAGCATTTGAACTTTGTTACCGATAAGGTGACAGACCCTATGGTTATCGCCATGAGTCCTGTAAGTGCGGCAGCATGGTTTGGGGCGCCTCCACCAGATTTAAGTTTGACAGCTCGGGTGAGAGGCAAGGCTTGGATTTATACCTATCTTAAATCTTTTTACCAAGACGACAGTCGTCCGTTTGGGGTGAATAACGCTGTATTCCCACAAGTTGGGATGCCACATGTTTTAGTAAATTTGCAAGGGATTCAAAAACCAGTCTTTGGTGAGGATGGACATACCATCGTGGGCTTTACCTTAGACAAGCCAGGCACCTTAACCCCTGCGCAATACGATCAGGTAGCTGCAGATCTGGCAAATTTCCTTGACTACGTAGGTGAACCCGTTAAACTGGAGCGGAAGCGCCTGGGAGGCTGGGTACTCTTATTCTTGGTTGTTTTTCTGGTGTTCGCTTACTTACTTAAGCGCGAATATTGGAAAGATGTTCATAAGCCTAAACACTAACCTTAAAGGATAAAAAAATATTATGGCTATGATTACGCATAAACGTTCTATTATGACTTTGTACGGAATGGCAGATGATATGTACTGTCACCGTGTACGTATTGTGTTGGC
>CAZGDB010000019.1:15549-16251 GCA_964524705.1 uncultured Francisellaceae bacterium | reverse complement strand
GTGCAGAACATTTAGCACCGATTAACCCTTATCATTCTGTGCCAACGTTAGTAGATAGAGATTTAGTGCTCTATAACTCAGATTTGATTATGGAATATTTGGATGAACGTTTTCCGCATCCTCCTTTGTTACCGGTTTATCCAGTAGCCAGAGCAAAAAATCGCTTGATGTTGCATCATATCAACAATGACTGGTGCAGTATTTTTGATAAAATCCATACCGCTAAAAAAGCAGATGGCGATAAATATCGTAAAGAGCTTAAAGATAGCTTGTTATCGATAGTGCCTTTGTTTAGTGATACACCTTATTTTATGAGCGAAGAGTTTTCACTCTTGGATGCAGCCTTAGGGGCATTGTTCTGGCGTTTACATGCGGCCGGAATAGAGTTGCCCAAAGAAGCTAAGCCTATCCTAGATTATATGCAACGGATTTTTCAAAGAGACTCTTTTGTTAGCAGTTTGACTGAACCTGAGCGTGCATTAGGAGTGGGGGTCGCGTGAAGTCTGTTAGACCATATCTCTTTCGTGCGTTTTTAGATTGGATGGTTGATAACCAATTAACGCCGTATATTCGTGTCAACGCCACTTTGCGTGGCGTTGAGGTGCCTCAGCAGTATGTTCAAAATGGGATCATTGTTTTAAATATTGCACCTGAGGCAGTGGAAAGTTTTAAAATTTTACCCAATAGCATTCAATTTAAAGC
>CAZGDB010000019.1:0-15539 GCA_964524705.1 uncultured Francisellaceae bacterium | reverse complement strand
TTTCTGGAATATCTCATACTTTAAGAGTACCGATGTTTGCCATGGAAGCGATCTATGCCAATGAAAATGGCAAGGGTATGGTTTTTCATCCTGAACCTGAGGATGAAGAAGAGGACTTGGAAGCAGAAACGCTGACTACGCCGGCATCCACTACTGCAAAGAAGACCACTACCGCACCGCGTAAGTCTCATCTATCCTTAGTGAAGGATTCTGAACCTCCTAGCCGAGACGAGTAAATGTTATGGTTAAAATCTGGGGACTGTTGTGTGCCGCATTGCTGTCAGGATGTACGGCACAGCATAGTAATACACTGCCTTTAGGAATTGGGCGTTCTAATACCCAGGTTCCTCTGGTTTATAATACTCAAGAAGTGGCGTTATTATTGCCAGGTGCGCATCCCCATAAGACAGCAGCCATTACAGCTGGTTTTGTATATGCCAAAAATTTTGCTGAAGAGGCAGGATTGAGAGAGCCTATCGCGTACCATGCGTATCAACTACATAATGCTCAAGAAGTCTCTCGGGTCTATAGGGAAGCAGCTACAACGGCAGGCATAGTTGTGGGGCCTTTACTGAAAGATCACGTTCAAGCCCTTAAAAATATGAGTTCTGGGAGCATTACCGCACCCGTGTTGTTGTTGAATGAAACACCAGGACATGCTGTCAGTTCTAAAGTGATAGAGTTTTCACTGAATCTTGAAGAAGAAATTCAGGCTATTGCTGAAGAACTCAAAGGACGGGGATTACAGCAGGTGCTGTATATCAGCATGCCTTCCGTTTTAGGACAACGACAATGGAGAGCCTTTCAGGCAGCCTTTCAAGGTAGAGCAATTTATGCTGAGTTAAAACCAGAACAAGATCTGGGTAAACAGCTCAAACTTTTATTGCAATACCAGGAACATAAAGGACATGGTGCAAGTGTCCGTCAGGATATACAAGCCATTGTATTAGGGTTAAATACTGAACATACCCGTCAGGT
Organism: uncultured Francisellaceae bacterium; assembly: GCA_964524705.1. Taxonomy (GTDB): domain Bacteria; phylum Pseudomonadota; class Gammaproteobacteria; order Berkiellales; family Berkiellaceae; genus CAZGDB01. Next base: position 14,561 of record CAZGDB010000019.1, on the reverse strand, counting down.
GTGGCCTTTAATCAAATTTTATTACGCAGGACATTATCCTACCTTTATGACAACGGCTGCGTATTCTGGACGTAAAAATCTAGCCGCAGATTTGGATGTAGAAGGGCTTATTCTCTGTGATATGCCTTTTATGAATAATGAACAAGGCACTTTTACAGCAGCGAGAGCGCAAGCAGATCAACATTGGCCGGCTTTAGATGCCTATTATGGTCGGTTGTTTGCTTTAGGGATGGATGCTTACGCTTTATCGCAAAATCTTCCTGCATTAAGCCAAGGAACCTTGGGCGCCTATCATGGTGCAACAGGTGTATTGCAGTTGGTCAACGGTAAAATAAAACGGCAGTTGCAGTGTGCAACTGTTAAAAATAGAGTTGTTAAGGAATAAATATGCAGCAGATTTTAGCTGAAAATTTGGATAATACGCTGAAAGTGTTTACACTTATAAAAGAGAGTTTGTTAACAAACATTATTCAGGCGGGTGAAGTGATGGTGGAGGCTTTAAAATCAGGGGGAAAGTTACTGGTCTGTGGGAACGGTGGTTCTGCTGCAGATGCGCAACATTTTACCGGTGAAATCCTCTGTCGTTTTGAATCCCATACACGCCCACCTCTGCCAGCGCTTGCGCTTGCGGCAGATATTGCGGCTTTAACGGCGATTGCCAATGATTTTCATTATGAAGAGATTTTTTCAAAACCATTGGAAGCGCTGGCAGATCCTAGGGATGTGTTAGTGATTTTAACAACCAGTGGTAATTCTACGAACTTAGTGAAAGCTTTAAAAGTTGCACAAGCCAAAGGAATGAAAACGATTGCCTTAACCGGTAAAACGGGAGGGCTAGTTGCTGGCGCATTAGGTAAAGGAGATATGGAATTACGGATCCCTTCTAACCATACGGCGCGTATTCAAGAAGCACAACAATTTGTGATCCACAGTTGGTGTCAAATGATCGATCATGCCTGGGGGCCCCAATGAACGTCAAAATAGCGATAGTAGCGGGGATGATTTTCCTACAAGGTTGTGCTGCAGTGGTTGCAACTGGCGCTGCAACCGGTGTTGGGGTGATGCGTGATAGACGGGGTACACATACTTTTTTAGATGATAAGAATATAGAGCTTACTGCCTACCAGGATATTAGAAAAATCGCGAAACAAAGCACGGATTATCATATCAGTGTGGCTTCGTATAATGGAATAGTCTTGTTAGTAGGGCAAGCACCTTCTAGCTTAGAAAAACAAAAAATCGTAGAACGCATTAATGGGATTGAAAAGATTGTACGCCTATATGATGAAATTACCGTAGAAGCACCTATTAGTTTAGCCGAGCGTAGCCAAGATGCTTGGATCACAGCCTGTGTGAAAAGCCAGTTATTAGTTCATAAAGAAATAGACCCTACACGTTTTAAAGTCATTACAGAGCAAGGTATTGTTTATCTTTTAGGCTTAGTCACGCCGGATGAAGAAGAGATTGCTGCTGAAGTAGCAAGCCAAATCCCTCATGTGAAAAAAGTCGTAAAGATTTTTGAGTATTTTGACCGCAAACATCCCCCAATATCCAGCAAGATGCCCGCAAAATCTAGTACACGTGCAACCTCCAATGATGAGGTCTGGGTTAAAGAATAACGCTAGAATTATTTTTTGCATACTTTAAGGAACCATTGCCTGACCTGAAAGTCTAACACTCATACAAGGGGTTAGATCTAAGGAACAGGTATATGCATGGAATTCTTCAGGATAGAATTAAAAAAACATCACGGCGGGGCGCCCATGTCCTGACGGCTGCTTTTTTATCCCTGACAGCTTTAGGTTTACCCATAAACGTGCGTGCAGAGCCCACAGGGGCTGACGTGGTCCAAGGTCAAGCCACAGTGACCTATCAGGGTCCTAATACCACCATTAACCAATCCACCGATAAAGCAGTGATTAACTGGCAAGATTTTAGCGTAGGGCCAGGGGAACATACGGCATTTCAGGTCCCTAATCAGTTCTCTTCCACCTTAAATAGAGTCGTGGGTAATAACCTCTCTATGATTTTTGGTAAATTAACTTCCAATGGTCAAATGTACCTCATTAACCCTAATGGGATAGTGTTTGCGCATGGGTCAGAGGTAGATGTAAATAGTTTATTTGCTTCTACTTTGGATATGAAAGACCAAGATTTTATGAACGGGGTCTATGCGTTTTCACAAAAGGATGGGAAATTTTTAGGGAAGATTTTAAACCAAGGAACGATTAGAGCAGATGAACACGGGAATGTGGCATTAATAGCGCCAAGTATTGATAACCAAGGGTTAATTACAGCGACTAAAGGTGCTGTGGTCTTAGGGGCGGGTACTAAAGCTACGGTAGATTTTGATGGAGATGGGAAATTACTGTTTGCACTCGCTGATGATTCACGACTCTTTGATGCCAATGGGAATGCATTGGGGGTAAATAGCTCAGGCCAGATTATCAACAATGGTGGTCAAGTGATTATTCAGGCTAATACGGCTAAAAGTGTGTTAGACCAAGCGGTGAATGTTTCAGGGTTAGTAAAAGCTGCCTCTATTAAAGATGAAGCCGGTACCTATGTAGGGAGTGTTGCGATTAAAGGGGGGATGGGAAGAGTCGATATTGCTGGGATTTTAGATTTAGCAGCAGTACGTAATGCCAATGGGGGCAAGGTTGATGTGAGAGGTGGAGATATTAGAGTAGCCTCTACCGCCAAAGTAGATGTGTCTGCAGATGAAGTAGGCAATGCCGGGTCTATCATCATATATTCAGATGAACACACAGAAGTCAGAGCCCAATTAATGGCCATGGGTGGTAAACAAGGCGGGGATGGTGGATTTATTGAAACCTCCAGTCATGGAACTTTAGATATTAATGGGGCTTATGTAAATACGAATTCGCCTTATGGTGGGGTGGGGACTTGGTTGTTAGACCCACCTGATTATTTGATTGATGCAGGTGCTGCAGCGACCATTACGGCCGGGTTAGCCAATACGAACGTAATGATTGAAACTGAAGTAATAGGTGCGGGCACTGGTAATATTTATATGAACAGTAGTTTAACTGTTCCTAGTGGAAAAAGTTTAACGTTAAAAGCATACAATGACATTATTTTTGGTGCTGGTGCGGTTATTACGAATGCAGGTACTGTGAACTTGGTGGCAGATAGTACGGGTGCAGCACAAGATAGTGGCGGAAGGGGTACTATTGTTGGTAATAGCGGTATTCATGTCAGTGGGGGTTCTTTAACACTTTATTATAGACCTTATTCGTCTAATGGTGCGGGCACTTTAGATTACACCCTTGGAAGCACTTTTTTTAGTGCTTTTACAAACTCCAGTACAACCCGTTGGGAGTTGATTTCTAGTACGGCCGATGGTCAGAAGTTTATGACGGATTCAAATTCAGGTGGTGGTTTTTATAATCATAATATTTTTTTAACACGTAATATTACGGCATGGACGGCGCCTGTTAATAATTTTTCAGGACAATTTTTTGGGAATGAAAAAACAATTGGTGGTCGCACTTATACAGTTGATGCAAGCAACTTTGGGTTGTTTAAACAAATCAATAGTGGTTATTTCTATAACCTTAGATTAGATGGTATTGCTATGAACTGGAGTAGCGGTACTTTTTCATACATAGGTTTGTTAGCGGGACTTGCGAATAATTCATACGTAAATGATTTAATTGTTACCAATAGTTCTATTAGTACGAGCACTGGTGCTAATTCTCGTGTAGGTCTTGTTTTTGGTGAAATGTCAGCAACTTTAATTTATAATTCTTCGGTACAAGGAAGTTTGTATGCGCCTACAGCTGGCGGTAGTTATTTTGGAGGTTATGCGGGGTACTTTCAGTCAGCCTCAACCATTCAGTCATCTACTAGTAACGTCGGTGTTTCGGTTGGATCTACCTCTAACGGGACTGATTCTGTAGGTGGCTTTGTTGGGTATGCAAATGTTTCAGGTGGTTCTGGTTTAGGGAACTTAGTAAATTATGGCGCTGTTACAGCTTTAGGTGGTGTGAATTTTATGGGGGGGATTGCTGGGCAGTTATCCGGAACCAATAGTGGCGGTGCTTACTTGAGTAATTTTGGGTCTATTACTGGCCCGTATACAGGTTCTTATTATCTGAGTTACGCAGGGGGTATTATTGGTTATTTAAGTGGAAATTCAGGTTTCGCCTTTGCTTATAATTATGGTAGTGTTTCCGGCTCTCAGCGCATTGGTGGGATTATTGGAGAGGCTAGTTTGAGTTCTCTTGGTACTGTTTCGACCGTGATGAATACAGGCACTGTATCTGGCACTAATTATGTTGGTGGTATTGTTGGGTTAATGAGTGGTGGAAATTATAGTGATTTATTAAATATGGGAGGGGTTGGACTTGCAGATATCAATATATATTCTGAAGGTTTTGGTGGCATAGTAGGATTGTTTAGTTGGGCACACTCTATGAATAGGGTTGCTAATTACAGTAGTGTGTCTGGAAGAAATATGATTGGTGGTATTTTTGGGTTGATGTATTTAGGCAATAATAGCATGACTATTAACAATGTTGTGAGTACCGGTTATGTGTATGCTAGAGAGTCCAATATACAAGCTCAGAATGGTAGTTTAGCTACAGCGGGTCTGGGTGGTATTGTTGGATATGCGATTACGAATACCAATGGTACTATTTCGACTAATTTTTCTAATGTTTTGTTTACGGGGACCCTGGTTATGGGCGGGGATATTCCAAATGGAACTAATGTAAAAGCAGGGGGGCTGATCGGTCGTTTGGATACACAAAACAATTATCAAATTTCAGGAACGTTATTTAATAATTTTGCATCCTATCCTTCTTTTGAAATTTCAATATACCCAAGTGCCAGTGCTTGGAATAATACGTCGCTTTCAGTAACAATTGGTTATGCAATGCAGTCTAGCAGTGGCGTTATCTTATCTAATGGTATATTAGGATCTGTGGGGCGTTCCGTTGTGTGGCAAGGGAGCAGCAGTAACAATCGCACTTTTTATGTGTGTTACGATACATGCACAAACCGTGTAGATAGTAGCAACATCTATCATGATACTTCTTTAGTGGGGCAGTATTTCGGCGCAGATTGGATGGGGCCGGGATCTTCCGGGATATCTATGACTGGTTCAGGCTGGGTTAGTATGAATACTTATTATGCACCCTCTTTGCTTAATAGCACTAGTTTTGTAAGTGGTTTTGAAAATTTTGATGTTGCAGGTGGCATACGATCTGTTTTTGTTCCTACTGGCCTTTTTTCTACCAATGGTGGAAATAGTATTAATATTCAAGACGCAACAGGTGCTGCTGATTCGAGTTTATCCGGCACCGATACCCATGTTTATTATGGGGGTTCTGAAATCTATATTCCCACGCATTACCGTGCTTATAGTCAAAACTCGGGGAGTTCTACTGCATTGCAGGCAATGATTGGATGGGGCTCTTCTGTTACGCTAGGAAGACCTGTGATTGGTTCTTCTGCACCCTCTATCATGCTCTTTAATGGCACCAATTTTGATTATTTTAAAACTGTTTCTGTAGGTAATCCAAGTGGTACGGTTATGGGTAGCGCAGTGACTTCTGGGTATGGTCCTGCTTCTTCAACACCTATTCGAAAAGACACGTTGACAATAAACGGAATTGATACCATACGTCATGGTGCAAGAATGAACACTGGTTATACAACTACTTTAAGTTTGGGTTCTAGTACGCAAATTTTTAATCCTTCTATTACTACGAACCTTAATTTGTATATCTTAAATTCAAGCTCAGCTCTAGGTATGCAAAGTATTACTTTAACAGGGGCTGCTGCTTCATTACGTTCTGATAGTTACTTGATGGTGAAAGATTTGATTATTGGTGCTAGTGCTGCCAATGATGTAACTATCAGCAGCAATTTTTATATTAAGCCAGGTGGGACAGTCCAAATTAATAGATTAAATGCTAATAACTCAGTGTATTTTAATTATGCTCAAAATTTACAGACTCCAGATTATTTAAGAGGTGCTTCTAGTAGTTCATTACTAATGAATCGCGGAACTTCTCGTGGATTGCTCGGAGTAACTGGAGTATATGGTCATGGGTATTCTGGGTTGCGTTATGTCAATGGGGTATGGACGGATGCGTTAGCCACGGCTACTTTAGATCTAGGTACGGGCACTTTTCCAGTTAGTAGTACTTATAGTGTGCCTCAATTAAATTTAACTTTTAGTGGTGCCTTCCCAACAGCGACTAACATCAGCACCGGTGGTGGTTCTTTACGGATCACAGCATACAATGGGTTCTCTAATGGCTCTAATGCCACCTTAAATAGTAAAGGTGGATTATTAGGTTTGGGAACAGGTACGGTTACTTTTGCTTCTGCTGATGTAGCCGCGATGAGCATTCCTTCTACGGTAAAAGACTTGGAACTGTCTACAGTGAGTGCAGCTTTGAATATGGATAGTACTGTTTTGAGTGCTTTGCCCTGGTATGCAGGATTGAGAACTTTATCCTTTAAAACCACTTCTGGCTCCATGAACCTGACGAATGGTTTTACAGCAACCCAAGGATTAACGGTAGATGTAGGAACTGGGGTAGGTAATCTGGGTGGCACCTATACGACAGCGGGCACGTTTAATGTTCTTTCAGGTAATGCAGGGGAAGTTCATTTTAATGGTCCTGTGAGCGCTGCGAGCATGAGTACTACGGGTACAGGTTGGTTAGATTTTAATAACAACGTGACTTTATCGGGTGCATTAGCGATTAATGCGAATCGTCTCTCCTTTGGCGCTTATACCTTTACCGCTTCCAGCATTAGTGTTCCTACCATTACTAGTATAGGCGCCAATGGGGTCAGTATTGCCAATGGAGCCGTCTTCTCTTCAGGCTCAGCCTTTAACTTTAATGTGATTAATAATGGTGCGATTGTAGCTGGTGGCTTTACGAGTAACCAACCTGTTAGCTTAAATACTGCCGCTGGTAATATTACTTTAGGGGGCACTTTTGCGGTTAGTGGTGGTGCTTTAAGTGCAGTCTCTAGTGGCGGTGGCGCCATCTCTACAACTGCTAATGTGACGAATAGTGGTGGCGCAGTTACTTTAAATACCAGTGGTGTGGTGACTTTAGGACATACCTTGAGTGCAGGGGGAGCCTTAAATGTAACCGGTAGTTCTATTACTGCAAATAACAATCTAAGTGCTACTGGGTTAATGAACTTATCCACTGCTGGTGCTTTATCCATCTTGCGTGATTTAACCGCTGGTGGGACTTTAAGCTTAACAGGCTCGACTATTACCCATAGTGGTGCTAATGCGGGTACTTGGGCGAGTACGGGGGCTATGACGGTTACGGGGGCTTTTAGTAACAGTGGTTCTGATATAGCCTTAAATGCAGGCGGCAACTTAACTTTTAGCCAGGCAGTAGTGTCTAATAACGCTAAGTTAACGGTAGGGGGAGCTATTATTAGCCTACCTGGCTATAGTGGCACCAATGCTGATTTAACGATTAACCAAACCGGTGCCTTTGCGTTTGGGGGTGGTGCTTATACCATTCGTAACTTAACCGTAAATGGTGGTACCTTTGATAGAGGCGCCACGCCTTTGGTTTTAACGGGTGATTTAAATGGTTCTGGAGTTGCACTCTTTAGTACCGGTGGTGTTACGGTTCCTGGCGCTGTGAACCTGACGAGCATGGGGGTCTGGAATGGCGCAATCACTGCTGGTGGAGTAGTTTCCTATGTTGGGTTAGGTAACTTCACTGGTAATGTTTCTACGACTAATCTTTTATCGGTATCTGCGCAAAATATCACAGGTACGATGGCTGGTGGGGATGTTAACTTAGTGACTGCAGAAGCCTTTACAGGCGATATTACCGCTGAAAATGATTTAACGTTAGAGTTAGCAGAGATACAGGGTGGTCAAATTTTAGTGGGAGGGGGCATTACAGCAACTGGCGGTAGTTATCGCGGTGCCACATTGATAGCAACCCGAGCCGTGAATGCTAATGTGACGGGCGCCTTTGATTCTATAGTACGTTCTAATAATAGTAGCATTAGTATCAGTGCTTCTCGTATAGGGGGTACATTTAATAGTAAAACAGATATGACTTTAACACGAGCTGGCATTATTGCTGGTAACATCGTCTCTGGTGGTACGTTATTCTTAGGCGGTTCTAATGGTAGTAACCTCTTTGGTACAGTATTAGGGTATGGTGGTTCTTTATCTGTTAATTACGCTAAGTTATTAAGTGGTGCATCAGGTACGTTCTTAATTAATGGATTTAAAGTAGGCGGCACTTCGTTGTTCCAAGATATTGGGGTAAAGACGTTATTCCAAACGAATTTAGCAGATACGGTTTATAGTGCGAATAAAGTATTAGCGCCCCAAGCTTTTAGTGCGGCACAGTTACAAATACAAACGATCGTGAGTGATTTGCATGCTAATCAAGCAAAGACTTTGAGTCAAACTCCTAAGTTTGATTTTTTACCTAGGATGGGATTGAATTGTTCTTTTGTTTCTGGTGATGATGTTGGATTAATGCGTTGTATTAGTCAATAATCCACGCTTGTAGTTGCAGTCTTATATTCGTGTATCCACGGAACTTTCCCTTCATTTTTTAGCCTAATACCTAGGATATGTAGTGCGGGAGAGGTATATGCACGAAATAATGGAAAGAACACGAAGAACCAGAAATCCAGCTGGATCACGTGCATTAACTGCTGCTTTTTTATCCCTGACAGCTTTAGGTTTACCTGTAAATGTGCGTGCAGAGCCCACAGGAGCTGACGTGGTACAAGGTCAAGCCACAGTGACCTATCAGGGTCCTAACACCACCATTAACCAATCCACCGATAAAGCCGTCATTAACTGGCAAGATTTTAGCGTAGGGCCAGGGGAACATACGGCATTTCAGGTCCCTAATCAGTTCTCTTCCACCTTAAATAGAGTCGTGGGTAATAACCTCTCTATGATTTTTGGTAAATTAACTTCCAATGGTCAAATGTACCTCATTAACCCTAATGGGATAGTGTTTGCGCATGGGTCAGAGGTAGATGTAAATAGTTTATTTGCTTCTACTTTGGATATGAAAGACCAAGATTTTATGAACGGGGTCTATGCGTTTTCACAAAAGGATGGGAAATTTTTAGGGAAGATTTTAAACCAAGGAACGATTAGAGCAGATGAACACGGGAATGTGGCATTAATAGCGCCAAGTATTGATAACCAAGGGTTAATTACAGCGACTAAAGGTGCTGTGGTCTTAGGGGCGGGTACTAAAGCTACGGTAGATTTTGATGGAGATGGGAAATTACTGTTTGCACTCGCTGATGATTCACGACTCTTTGATGCCAATGGGAATGCATTGGGGGTAAATAGCTCAGGCCAGATTATCAACAATGGTGGTCAAGTGATTATTCAGGCTAATACGGCTAAAAGTGTGTTAGACCAAGCGGTGAATGTTTCAGGGTTAGTAAAAGCTGCCTCTATTAAAGATGAAGCCGGTACCTATGTAGGGAGTGTTGCGATTAAAGGGGGGATGGGAAGAGTCGATATTGCTGGGATTTTAGATTTAGCAGCAGTACGTAATGCCAATGGGGGCAAGGTTGATGTGAGAGGTGGAGATATTAGAGTAGCCTCTACCGCCAAAGTAGATGTGTCTGCAGATGAAGTAGGCAATGCCGGGTCTATCATCATATATTCAGATGAACACACAGAAGTCAGAGCCCAATTAATGGCCATGGGTGGTAAACAAGGCGGGGATGGTGGATTTATTGAAACCTCCAGTCATGGAACTTTAGATATTAATGGGGCTTATGTAAATACGAATTCGCCTTATGGTGGGGTGGGGACTTGGTTGTTAGACCCACCTGATTATTTGATTGATGCAGGTGCTGCAGCGACCATTACGGCCGGGTTAGCCAATACGAACGTAATGATTGAAACTGAAGTAATAGGTGCGGGCACTGGTAATATTTATATGAACAGTAGTTTAACTGTTCCTAGTGGAAAAAGTTTAACGTTAAAAGCATACAATGACATTATTTTTGGTGCTGGTGCGGTTATTACGAATGCAGGTACTGTGAACTTGGTGGCAGATAGTACGGGTGCAGCACAAGATAGTGGCGGAAGGGGTACTATTGTTGGTAATAGCGGTATTCATGTCAGTGGGGGTTCTTTAACACTTTATTATAGACCTTATTCGTCTAATGGTGCGGGCACTTTAGATTACACCCTTGGAAGCACTTTTTTTAGTGCTTTTACAAACTCCAGTACAACCCGTTGGGAGTTGATTTCTAGTACGGCCGATGGTCAGAAGTTTATGACGGATTCAAATTCAGGTGGTGGTTTTTATAATCATAATATTTTTTTAACACGTAATATTACGGCATGGACGGCGCCTGTTAATAATTTTTCAGGACAATTTTTTGGGAATGAAAAAACAATTGGTGGTCGCACTTATACAGTTGATGCAAGCAACTTTGGGTTGTTTAAACAAATCAATAGTGGTTATTTCTATAACCTTAGATTAGATGGTATTGCTATGAACTGGAGTAGCGGTACTTTTTCATACATAGGTTTGTTAGCGGGACTTGCGAATAATTCATACGTAAATGATTTAATTGTTACCAATAGTTCTATTAGTACGAGCACTGGTGCTAATTCTCGTGTAGGTCTTGTTTTTGGTGAAATGTCAGCAACTTTAATTTATAATTCTTCGGTACAAGGAAGTTTGTATGCGCCTACAGCTGGCGGTAGTTATTTTGGAGGTTATGCGGGGTACTTTCAGTCAGCCTCAACCATTCAGTCATCTACTAGTAACGTCGGTGTTTCGGTTGGATCTACCTCTAACGGGACTGATTCTGTAGGTGGCTTTGTTGGGTATGCAAATGTTTCAGGTGGTTCTGGTTTAGGGAACTTAGTAAATTATGGCGCTGTTACAGCTTTAGGTGGTGTGAATTTTATGGGGGGGATTGCTGGGCAGTTATCCGGAACCAATAGTGGCGGTGCTTACTTGAGTAATTTTGGGTCTATTACTGGCCCGTATACAGGTTCTTATTATCTGAGTTACGCAGGGGGTATTATTGGTTATTTAAGTGGAAATTCAGGTTTCGCCTTTGCTTATAATTATGGTAGTGTTTCCGGCTCTCAGCGCATTGGTGGGATTATTGGAGAGGCTAGTTTGAGTTCTCTTGGTACTGTTTCGACCGTGATGAATACAGGCACTGTATCTGGCACTAATTATGTTGGTGGTATTGTTGGGTTAATGAGTGGTGGAAATTATAGTGATTTATTAAATATGGGAGGGGTTGGACTTGCAGATATCAATATATATTCTGAAGGTTTTGGTGGCATAGTAGGATTGTTTAGTTGGGCACACTCTATGAATAGGGTTGCTAATTACAGTAGTGTGTCTGGAAGAAATATGATTGGTGGTATTTTTGGGTTGATGTATTTAGGCAATAATAGCATGACTATTAACAATGTTGTGAGTACCGGTTATGTGTATGCTAGAGAGTCCAATATACAAGCTCAGAATGGTAGTTTAGCTACAGCGGGTCTGGGTGGTATTGTTGGATATGCGATTACGAATACCAATGGTACTATTTCGACTAATTTTTCTAATGTTTTGTTTACGGGGACCCTGGTTATGGGCGGGGATATTCCAAATGGAACTAATGTAAAAGCAGGGGGGCTGATCGGTCGTTTGGATACACAAAACAATTATCAAATTTCAGGAACGTTATTTAATAATTTTGCATCCTATCCTTCTTTTGAAATTTCAATATACCCAAGTGCCAGTGCTTGGAATAATACGTCGCTTTCAGTAACAATTGGTTATGCAATGCAGTCTAGCAGTGGCGTTATCTTATCTAATGGTATATTAGGATCTGTGGGGCGTTCCGTTGTGTGGCAAGGGAGCAGCAGTAACAATCGCACTTTTTATGTGTGTTACGATACATGCACAAACCGTGTAGATAGTAGCAACATCTATCATGATACTTCTTTAGTGGGGCAGTATTTCGGCGCAGATTGGATGGGGCCGGGATCTTCCGGGATATCTATGACTGGTTCAGGCTGGGTTAGTATGAATACTTATTATGCACCCTCTTTGCTTAATAGCACTAGTTTTGTAAGTGGTTTTGAAAATTTTGATGTTGCAGGTGGCATACGATCTGTTTTTGTTCCTACTGGCCTTTTTTCTACCAATGGTGGAAATAGTATTAATATTCAAGACGCAACAGGTGCTGCTGATTCGAGTTTATCCGGCACCGATACCCATGTTTATTATGGGGGTTCTGAAATCTATATTCCCACGCATTACCGTGCTTATAGTCAAAACTCGGGGAGTTCTACTGCATTGCAGGCAATGATTGGATGGGGCTCTTCTGTTACGCTAGGAAGACCTGTGATTGGTTCTTCTGCACCCTCTATCATGCTCTTTAATGGCACCAATTTTGATTATTTTAAAACTGTTTCTGTAGGTAATCCAAGTGGTACGGTTATGGGTAGCGCAGTGACTTCTGGGTATGGTCCTGCTTCTTCAACACCTATTCGAAAAGACACGTTGACAATAAACGGAATTGATACCATACGTCATGGTGCAAGAATGAACACTGGTTATACAACTACTTTAAGTTTGGGTTCTAGTACGCAAATTTTTAATCCTTCTATTACTACGAACCTTAATTTGTATATCTTAAATTCAAGCTCAGCTCTAGGTATGCAAAGTATTACTTTAACAGGGGCTGCTGCTTCATTACGTTCTGATAGTTACTTGATGGTGAAAGATTTGATTATTGGTGCTAGTGCTGCCAATGATGTAACTATCAGCAGCAATTTTTATATTAAGCCAGGTGGGACAGTCCAAATTAATAGATTAAATGCTAATAACTCAGTGTATTTTAATTATGCTCAAAATTTACAGACTCCAGATTATTTAAGAGGTGCTTCTAGTAGTTCATTACTAATGAATCGCGGAACTTCTCGTGGATTGCTCGGAGTAACTGGAGTATATGGTCATGGGTATTCTGGGTTGCGTTATGTCAATGGGGTATGGACGGATGCGTTAGCCACGGCTACTTTAGATCTAGGTACGGGCACTTTTCCAGTTAGTAGTACTTATAGTGTGCCTCAATTAAATTTAACTTTTAGTGGTGCCTTCCCAACAGCGACTAACATCAGCACCGGTGGTGGTTCTTTACGGATCACAGCATACAATGGGTTCTCTAATGGCTCTAATGCCACCTTAAATAGTAAAGGTGGATTATTAGGTTTGGGAACAGGTACGGTTACTTTTGCTTCTGCTGATGTAGCCGCGATGAGCATTCCTTCTACGGTAAAAGACTTGGAACTGTCTACAGTGAGTGCAGCTTTGAATATGGATAGTACTGTTTTGAGTGCTTTGCCCTGGTATGCAGGATTGAGAACTTTATCCTTTAAAACCACTTCTGGCTCCATGAACCTGACGAATGGTTTTACAGCAACCCAAGGATTAACGGTAGATGTAGGAACTGGGGTAGGTAATCTGGGTGGCACCTATACGACAGCGGGCACGTTTAATGTTCTTTCAGGTAATGCAGGGGAAGTTCATTTTAATGGTCCTGTGAGCGCTGCGAGCATGAGTACTACGGGTACAGGTTGGTTAGATTTTAATAACAACGTGACTTTATCGGGTGCATTAGCGATTAATGCGAATCGTCTCTCCTTTGGCGCTTATACCTTTACCGCTTCCAGCATTAGTGTTCCTACCATTACTAGTATAGGCGCCAATGGGGTCAGTATTGCCAATGGAGCCGTCTTCTCTTCAGGCTCAGCCTTTAACTTTAATGTGATTAATAATGGTGCGATTGTAGCTGGTGGCTTTACGAGTAACCAACCTGTTAGCTTAAATACTGCCGCTGGTAATATTACTTTAGGGGGCACTTTTGCGGTTAGTGGTGGTGCTTTAAGTGCAGTCTCTAGTGGCGGTGGCGCCATCTCTACAACTGCTAATGTGACGAATAGTGGTGGCGCAGTTACTTTAAATACCAGTGGTGTGGTGACTTTAGGACATACCTTGAGTGCAGGGGGAGCCTTAAATGTAACCGGTAGTTCTATTACTGCAAATAACAATCTAAGTGCTACTGGGTTAATGAACTTATCCACTGCTGGTGCTTTATCCATCTTGCGTGATTTAACCGCTGGTGGGACTTTAAGCTTAACAGGCTCGACTATTACCCATAGTGGTGCTAATGCGGGTACTTGGGCGAGTACGGGGGCTATGACGGTTACGGGGGCTTTTAGTAACAGTGGTTCTGATATAGCCTTAAATGCAGGCGGCAACTTAACTTTTAGCCAGGCAGTAGTGTCTAATAACGCTAAGTTAACGGTAGGGGGAGCTATTATTAGCCTACCTGGCTATAGTGGCACCAATGCTGATTTAACGATTAACCAAACCGGTGCCTTTGCGTTTGGGGGTGGTGCTTATACCATTCGTAACTTAACCGTAAATGGTGGTACCTTTGATAGAGGCGCCACGCCTTTGGTTTTAACGGGTGATTTAAATGGTTCTGGAGTTGCACTCTTTAGTACCGGTGGTGTT
>CAZGDB010000018.1:12785-34879 GCA_964524705.1 uncultured Francisellaceae bacterium | reverse complement strand
GCAGGGCTAAAGTAGGTCGCCGCCAGGCGTTTCTTTTTTACGAATCAATATAATCTGTTGAATAATTATCCGCTTAATTGCGGATTTTTTATTTATAGAGAAAAAATAATAATAACTAGGGGGTTATATGAGGGGTAATTTGAAAAATGGTTCTTGCGACAGCGCTTATGCGAACATTGATCCTACTTCAGCAGAAAGAACTGAACCAATTGTTATTAATCATGACCCTGTAGTGCTGCAGGCTTCGCTTGTCTTTAGTGCTAAAGCGCTTGCAAGACAACAGCGTCAAGAGGCTATTAGAAATGTTGGGACTATTGCTCCCGTTGATTCTGGTCAAACCTCAAAAACTACACCTAAGCAGGACAGAGTCTTTAGATTTTGCTGAGGTGAAAAAAAACAGCCTCCGAAGAGGCTGTTTATGTCGAACAGAGTTGTTTACTTCTTGTGACGCTTAGAAGAGAAACACGTCGTAATGCTTTCTTTTACAGAATCCAAGGTGTCAGATACACCTGCTGCAAAGGTTGTGAAGTATGACGGCTTCGGTGTGCCAGTTAAATCATTGATGAAGGTGTTTCCAGCTGTTACGACATTGTCTACTTTTCGTTTTGCCCAGGAGCGACCCGTAAAAAAGTCATAAATATCGTTCCCAATAGAGGTTAGTGCGTTTTCAGTTTGGGAGGGTTTCGATGCATAGAGAACCCAGAAAGAAACGAGAGCGCTTGCCATGACACTGAAGCCTGCTAAAGGTGATAGAAATAGTATTCCAGCCCCAATAAAATATCCGGCGATAGAAAATTGTATTTTACGTTTATGTGTCATGAGTGACTCCTTTGTTATTTTTATAGTGCACATTTCTATTTAACCATGACAGTCAACAAAAGTCAATTATATAACTTTTAATTTAAGAGGCTGTCCTGTGTTTCAGTATCAGTGTAAATGCATCATATTGGATCTTTATACAAAATCGGGAGTTCCGGAACGTTTGGTTGTGGAGAGAGCATTTTGGTCCACATGTTCTGGATAAGGAGCATTGGTTTGAGTGGAAATAGTCGAGAATAGTTTCGGCGATGTTTGTGCCTGTAGTAAAACTGAGATCCGTTGGTGATCTTTTACTAGCCTTTGACGTTTTTGCTCTACTGTAGCTAGATTTTCTTCACAATTTTGAAGGGCTTTTTGTAGCTGTTTTATGTGCTCTTGCGCAGCGTTTCGTTCGTTTTTTAGATGCGAAACTTGTGTTGTTAAATAGTTGGTGTGTGCGGAGACGTCTATATTTGCGTTTATATAAGTTTTGGCCTTTTCTAATTGTTGAGTAACATTTTGGAGTTGTGTTTGTAATGATTCGATTGTATTAGTCAGGGTTGCTTGTTGTGCTTTTGATTGCTTTAAATTTTGGTTCGCTATTGTGAGTTGCTGTTTTAAGTTCGCATTTTCTGTTGTAAACCTTTGATTGTCTGCTTGAGCTGCTGTTAACTTTTGTTGCGCGCCTTTGGCTACGGTATAAAGACGATAAGACAATACCGCTAATCCAAATATTGTAAAACCACTGAACAGGGTGGTGAGTGCGATAGAAGTACTTAAAGCAAGCCCACAGGTGATAGTAAAGGCTAAGATGGCAGCAGTTTTAGTTTGTCTGTTTGTCATAGAGTAGTCCTAATAGTTTTTATTAATATTTAATAGACTGACTCATTAAATCATAAGTAATCATTAATTGCAATTTTTTAATTAGTTTGCTAACAATTTCGTGCAAGACCACGTTTTATTGAGAAAAAACGTATGAAGAGGTCTTGCACTCTGATAGGGTTCAGGTATTATGAGCTCGTCTGGTAGTCATAGCCATTGTGTCCCACCCGTTCCCATCTCGAACACGGAAGTGAAAGCAATGCGCGCCGATGATCGTTTTGCTTTTTGCAGGGCTAAAGTAGGTCGCTGCCAGGCGTTTGTTTTTTTCCTTCTACAGGAAACCATCCATGTCACCCAAAAACTTTGATTTTGAGCGCTTTTTAGCAGCATGTGATGAGAGCTTAAAAAATAGTTTTGAAGCTATACATTATTTCCCCACCTTGGATTCCACACAACACGCCTTACATCGCTTGGGGAATACTGCTTTACCACTTTTATGTATTGCAGATCTGCAGACCCATGGAGTCGGCGCAGGACGTAATACGCAGTGGCATTCCTTTGCTACACAAAATATTACTTTTTCAATGAGTGGCAGATTACCTAAGACGCCTGGTTATCCTCCTTTATCCATAGTCTGTGGGTTGTTGCTAGCAGATTTTTTTAGACAGACCACAGCGCTACCTGTGAAGTTGAAATGGCCAAATGATTTATGGCTAGAGTCCAAAAAATTAGGTGGTATTTTAATTGATACTTTTTATAGCGCAGATCACTATAGTTTTATTTTGGGGGTTGGTTTGAATTATGTATTGACCCCTATACAGCAAGCGCTATTGCCCCAGGCGACCAGCTTGTGGGAACACACCCAAGATTTACCTTCTAGAGAAGAGTTAGTTTCTAAACTTTTAAATTTTTTGGTGCCTCGTGTTCTTGATTTAGATTTAGCACGCGCCCAAGAGTACATTAAGCTCTGGCCAGAATATGATGCATTTTATAATCAAAAAATGCGTGTTCAGAACATGGATGGCATCGATAAAGGTATAAATACAGACGGGTCATTAAACTTACTCACAAATAATGGCATAAAAAGAGTGTATTCTACGCATATTGATATTGCATAGTTTGTGCGTTCTAGTAACATACATGCCGAGTTTCCTCTTTTATTTTTTGTGCTGGCGTAGCTCAGTTGGTAGAGCAGCTGACTTGTAATCAGCAGGTCACGGGTTCGAATCCAGTCGCCAGCACCATTTTTATAGAGTTTGTTGACAGAAATTAATAAATTCAGCAGAATACGTGCTTCGTGTTGTCGGAGGGGTTCCCGAGCGGTCAAAGGGAGCAGACTGTAAATCTGCCGGCTTAGCCTTCGAAGGTTCGAATCCTTCCCCCTCCACCATGTTTTTATGGGTATTGCGGGTGTAGTTCAATGGTAGAACTTCAGCCTTCCAAGCTGATAGCGTGGGTTCGATTCCCATCACCCGCTCCAAGTTGAGCGGATCGGAAGGCCCATATAGCTCAGGGGTAGAGCACTTCCTTGGTAAGGAAGAGGTCGCTGGTTCGATTCCAGTTGTGGGCTCCAATATATGTAGTGGGTTTTTAAGTTACATTAGGTTTTAGGTTTGGTTTTTTTTGTAGGAGATTTTAATGGCAGAAGCATTTAACCGTACGCTTGAGCACATCAACGTGGGAACTATTGGTCACGTCGATCATGGTAAGACCACAACGACAGCGGCGCTTACGAAAGTTTTAGCAAGCAGAGATCCTAGTAGTGCAACTTACACTGCGTATGATCAGATTGACAAGACCCCAGAAGAAAGAAAACGTGGTATTACTATTTCTACAGCACACGTAGAATACAATTCCAAGACTCGTCACTATGCACACGTTGACTGTCCTGGACACGCGGACTATGTGAAGAACATGATTACCGGTGCAGCTCAGATGGACGGCGCTATTTTGGTCGTGTCTGCTGCAGATGGTCCTATGCCACAAACTCGCGAACATATCTTGTTGGCGCGTCAGGTTGGTGTTCCTTATATCGTTGTGTTCTTGAACAAAGTGGATATGGTTGATGATCCAGAATTATTAGACTTAGTTGAAATGGAAGTGCGTGACTTGTTGTCACAGTACAATTTCCCTGGCGACGATATTCCTATTATTCGTGGTTCCGCACTGAAGGCGCTGGAAGGCGATGCTAAGTACGAACAAGCGATTTTGGATCTCGTTCAAGCGATGGATGATTACTTCCCAATTCCTAAGCGTGAAATTGATAAACCAGCATTGCTGCCTATCGAAGATGTGTTCTCTATTTCCGGTCGTGGTACAGTAGTAACCGGTCGTTTAGAGTGCGGTATTATCCGTGTTGGTGATGAAGTTGAAATTGTTGGGATCCGTCCTACACAAAAAACAACTGTTACCGGTGTGGAAATGTTCCGTAAGCTTCTACAAGAAGGCCGTGCAGGGGATAACGTTGGTGTCTTATTGCGTGGTATTAAGCGTGAAGATATTGAGCGTGGTCAGGTGTTGGCGCATGTTAAGAGCGTTACTCCTCATAAGAAATTTAAAGCTGAGATTTATGTGTTATCCAAAGAAGAAGGTGGACGTCATACGCCATTTATTCGTGGGTATAAACCTCAGTTCTATTTCAGAACAACTGACGTAACCGGTTCTGTTGAATTGCCTGAAGGCGTTGAAATGGTAATGCCTGGTGACAATATTAGTATTGTTGTCGAGTTAATTACTCCTATTGCAATGCAAGAAGGTCTACGTTTTGCTATCCGTGAAGGTGGTAGAACTGTAGGTGCTGGTGTTGTTGCTCAGATTATAGAATAAATAGACTTTCTCAAAAAAAGGGGCTCTGCCCCTTTTTTGAGGTATTTAGGTCAGTAGCTCAATTGGTAGAGCAACGGTCTCCAAAACCGTAGGTTGCGGGTTCGATTCCCTCCTGGCCTGCCATATATAGTGATGAAAAAAGGCGTATGACAGCTGTAAAGAATAATATGAAAGACACGTGCCTTTTGGTTACGGTCATTACGTTGTGGGCGGCCTCCTTGGCTGCTGATTACTATTATACGACTTCATTAGTTACAGGATGGCGTGTTGTTTTTTTATTGGGGCTCGTAGGGGTCTCTTTGAGTTTATTGTCTTTTACAAAAAATGGCGCAAAGGCGAAAGTTTTTGTTGCGCAATCTTATGGAGAACTACGTAAGGTAGTTTGGCCAACCCGTCAAGAAACCATGCAGGCAACTTTTGCGGTTGTTGCGATGGTGGTAGTGATGGGTATTTTATTATGGGCGTTTGATATTGCGTGTATGCGTGTCATTGCCTGGTTAACTGGATATGGAGCATAACATGACCGAACAGACCGTGCCTGAAAAACGCTGGTATGTGGTCCAGGCTTTGTCTGGATATGAGCGTCATGTCATTCGTAATTTAAAAGATGCGATTGATACGCATAAGCTCGAAGATTATTTTGATGAGATCATTGTTCCAACTGAAGAAGTGATCGAGGTACGTGGTGGGCAGAAGCGCAAGAGTGAGCGTAAGTTTTTCCCCGGCTATGTATTGGTTCATATGGCGCTGACTGAAGAAACCTGGCACGTCGTACGACATACCCCAAAAGTTTTGGGGTTTATTGGTGGAACGAGTGATAGACCTGCACCGATTTCTGACAAAGAAGCCAAGACGATTTTAAATCGTTTGGAAGCTGGTGTTGGTAAACCTAAGCCTAAAACTTTGTTTGAGGTTGGGGAAAGTATTCGTGTTATTGATGGTCCTTTTGCGGACTTCAATGGAACAGTACAAGAAGTGAATTATGAAAAGAGCAGACTAAGAGTTGCAGTGTTAATTTTTGGACGCGCAACCCCTGTAGAATTAGAATTTACGCAGATCGAAAAAATCACGTAAAAAAGTGAGTGGTCGTTAATCGGGGAGCCTGATCGGCGTTTGTACCCAAAGGAGAGCAGTGAATGGCAAAGAAAGTTAGTAAACTTATACGTTTACAAGTAAAAGCACAAGAAGCAAACCCAAGTCCACCAGTCGGGCCTGCATTAGGTCAACATGGTGTGAATATTATGGAGTTTTGTAAAGCATTTAATGCGCAAACTCAAAATATGCAAAAAGGGACTCCTTTACCAGTAGTGATTACGGTTTATACCGATCGTAGTTTTACTTTTATTATTAAGACCCCTCCTGCGTCTTTTATGATCCTACAAAAATTAGGCGTGAAGTCCGGAAGTGCTACTCCTAACACTACGAAGGTGGGTAAGATTACTCGTCAACAGCTGTTAGAAATTGTGCAGATCAAACAACCTGATTTGACTGCTGCAGATCAAGAAGCTGCGTTACGTACAATTGCTGGAACCGCGCGCAGTATGGGCGTGGATGTAGTGGAATAAGGAGAGCGACAATGTCAAAAAGAATGATGGCGATCGCAACGCAAGTAGATACCAGTAAAGTTTATAGCGTCCTGCAAGCAATAGAAGTTTTGCAAGCGAACTCTAAAGTGAAGTTTAAAGAAAGCTGTGATGCAGCTATTCGTTTAGGTGTAGATCCAAAGCGTTCTGAAGGTGTGCGTGGTGCCACTTTGCTTCCACACGGTACAGGTCGTACAGTGAAGGTTGCAGTGTTGGCGCAAGGTGCGCAAGCAGATGCAGCACGCCAAGCGGGTGCAGACTATGTTGGTTTTGAAGATCTTGCACAAGAAATTAAACAGCAGTTAGATTCTGGGAAAATTGATTTCCAAATCTTGATTGCCACGCCGGATGCGATGCGTATTGTGGCGCCGCTAGGGCGTGCTTTAGGGCCAAGAGGTTTAATGCCTAACCCTAAAGTAGGAACGGTGACTATGGATACTGCAACAGCGGTTAAAAATGCTAAAGCAGGTCAAGCAACTTTCCGTACTGATAAAGCAGGGTTGGTTCACTGCAGTATTGGTAAGATTGATTTTAACGCTCAGGCATTAAAAGAAAATTTAGAAGCGCTAATTCGAGATCTACGTAAAGCAAAGCCAAGCACCTCAAAGGGTGTTTATTTGAGAAAGCTAGTGCTGAGCACCACTATGGGCCCAGGATTGGTAGTGGATTTATCGTCCTTAGCGGGATAACAAAAACTTTGGGTTGTTGTGGTAGCGAAAGGCTGCAGTAACCGTCAAAGACCGCAGGTGGCGACTTAATTGCTTGTTTTGAAAAAAACAGGTGGCCTGCGTAGGCGGTCGAGAACTGATGTTCAAGACCAAATGGGCTTATGAAAATAAGCTTACAATGGAGGAGAGAAAACGATGGCCTTAAATCGTGTAGCGAAAGAAGCTATCGTGACCGAAGTCTCTGCTGTTGCAAAACAAGCGACTTCTTTGGTTGCTGCTGATTACCGTGGGTTGGGAGTCGCTGAGATGACCAAGCTGCGTCAAGAAGCAAGACGTCAAGGTGTATATTTAAAGGTGGTGCGCAATACTTTAGCGCGTCGTGCCGTTGAAAATACTGACTTTGCGTGCGCCACTGAAATCTTAACCGGACCTTTAGTACTGGCTTTTGCTGGTGCAGAGCCTGGTTCTGCTGCGCGTTTGTTACGTGACTTTGCCAAAACTACAGATAAGTTGAAAGTAACAGCTTTATCCGTGGGTGGGCAGTTGTATGGTGCTCAGCATCTTGAAAAAGTTGCAAGCTTACCAACAAAGCTAGAAGCTTTGAGTCAGTTGATGGCTTTAATGCAAGAACCTGTGACCCGTTTTGTACGCACAATGGCAGCACCTGCAAGTACGTTGGTTCGTACTTTGGATGCAGTTCGTGTACAAAAAGAGTCCCAAGCATAATTTTTGAAAGTTTAGGAGAATATTACGATGTCCGCTTTGAGCAAAGACCAAATCTTAGATTCCATCGCAAGCATGAGCGTTATGGAAGTTTGTGACCTGATTAAAATGATGGAAGACAAATTCGGTGTTACCGCTGCTGCTCCTGTTGCAGTTGCTGCTGCCGCTGCGCCTGCTGCTGCTGTAGAAGAACAAACCGAATTCACTGTTCATTTGAAAGCTTTCGGCGAAAACAAAGTTGAAGTGATTAAAGTGATCCGTGCGTTGACCAATTTAGGCTTAAAAGAAGCTAAAGACCTAGTAGAAGCTGCTCCTTCTGTAGTGAAAGAATCTGTATCCAAAAAAGATGCAGAAGACATGAAGAAGAAGCTTGAAGCTGCTGGTGCACAAGCTGAAATCAAATAAGCGTACTACGCTGTTTGTGGAAGGAATGGGTATAGCCCATTCCTTCTTGTTTTTTTAATGGTGAAAAATTGACCTTTTTTTAGTCAATGTAAAAGAGGAATCCGATGGCAACTAAATACAGTTTTACCGAGAAGATGCGCTTTCGTGCCGATTTTGCTAAGCGTTTTGACCCCTTGCAGGTACCTTCCTTGCTGGCTATTCAGTTGGATTCCTACAATAAAGATTTTTTACAATCGGACAAAGCAGATCATGAGCGGACCTTAGTAGGTCTTGAAGCTGCATTTCAGTCCGTGTTCCCCATGACGAGTTTTTCTGGCAATGCCGAATTACATTTTGTACGTTACCGTTTGGGTGAGCCTTTATTCAGTGTTCCTGAATGTAAGCAACGTGGCTTAACTTATGCGTCTCCTTTACGCGTGTTAGTCCGTTTATATATTTATGAAAAAGAATCCGCGCAAGATGCGAAAGTTGTTAAAGATATTAGAGAACAAGAAGTCTATATGGGGGAAGTGCCCCTGATGACCGATAGCGGTACCTTTTTAATTAATGGTACTGAGCGTGTGGTTGTTTCTCAGTTACACCGTTCCCCTGGGGTGTTTTTTGACCATGATGATGGTAAAACCCATGCTTCCGGGAATGTGGTCTATTTTGCACGTGTTATCCCAAATCGTGGAACTTGGATTGAGTTTGAACTCGATAAGATTTTATATGTACGTTTAGATCGTAGACGTAAGATGTATGCGACAACCTTGTTGAGAGCTTTTGGTTTAAATACTGAACAGATTTTAGGGTTGTTCTATGAAAACAATACCGTGCGTATTAAAGACAATGCATTCCATTTGACTTTAGTGCCACAACGTTTACGTGGTGAAACTGCACCTATTACTATTAAAGATGCAGCTGGTACAGTAATTGTGGAGCAAGGTCAAAGCATTAAAGCTAGACATATCCAATTAATTGAGCGTGCAGGAATTTCTGAACTGGTTGTTCCAGCAGATACTTTGTATGGCAAAATGTTAGCTAAAGATATTATTGATAAGACCGCTGGCGAAGTGGTTTATGAAGCCAATACTGAGATTACAGCTGAAGTATTAGAAAAGTTAAAAACTTTGGGTGTGACTGAGTTTGAACATATCTATATCAATGATTTAGATCGTGGGCCTTATATTTCTGACACATTGAAGAGTGATTCTGCGAAATCAAAATTAGAAGCATTGGTAGAAATCTACCGTATGATGCGTCCTGGTGAGCCACCAACAAAGGATGCAGCTGAAAATTTAGTGCATAACCTCTTTTTTGCAGCAGATCGTTATGATTTATCTGCGGTAGGACGTATGAAGTTCAACCGTCGTGTAAAACGTAAAGACATTACTGGTCCGACAGTTTTACAAGAACAAGATATTATTGATGTAATGAAGATCTTAATTGATATTCGTGACAGTCGTGGTGAAGTGGATGATATTGACCATTTAGGCAACCGACGTGTACGTCGTGTTGGGGAAATGGTAGAAAACCAATTCCGTGTTGGCTTAGTGCGTGTAGAACGTGCGGTTAAGGAACGTTTGGGCTTAGCAGATTCTGAAGGCTTAATGCCACAAGATTTGATTAACGCTAAACCTGTTTCTGCGGCTATCAAAGAGTTCTTCGGTTCTAGCCAATTATCTCAGTTTATGGATCAAAACAATCCTTTATCTGAAGTTACGCACAAGCGTCGTGTTTCGGCTTTAGGGCCAGGCGGGTTAACGCGTGAACGTGCGGGCTTTGAAGTTCGTGACGTGCATCCTACCCATTATGGTCGCGTATGTCCGATTGAGACGCCTGAAGGTTTAAATATTGGGTTGATTAACTCGTTGTCAGTATATGCACGTATTAATGAATATGGGTTCTTAGAAACCCCTTATCGTAGTGTGCATGATGGCAAAGTCACCAATGACATTACTTATCTTTCTGCAATAGAAGAAGAAGAGTTTGTGATTGCGCAGGCGAATGCAGTGATTGATAGCAAAGGCTATTTATCTGAAGAAATGGTACCTTCTCGTCATAAAAATGAATTTAATATGATGTTGAAGGGCGAAGTTCAGTATATGGACGTTTCTCCAAAGCAGATCGTGTCTGTTGCGGCTTCTTTGATTCCATTCTTGGAACATAACGATGCTAACCGTGCATTAATGGGTTCGAACATGCAGCGTCAAGCAGTCCCGACCTTACGTGCTGAAAAGCCGTTAGTAGGAACTGGTATGGAGCGTGTGGTGGCCTCTGATGCGGGTGTAACAGCAGTTGCCAAACGTGGTGGTCGTATTGACTCCGTAGATGCAGCACGTATCGTAATTCGTGCGCATGATAGCGAAACCCAAGAAGGGGATGCGGGCGTTGATATTTATAACTTAACCAAATATGTACGTTCTAACCATAATACTTGCATCAACCAAAGACCTTTGGTGAAGATGGGGGATGTGGTGGAAGCCGGTGACATTTTAGCGGATGGTCCTTCCACTGACTTAGGTGAATTGGCTTTGGGTCAAAACTTGCTAGTTGCGTTCATGCCTTGGCACGGATATAACTTCGAAGACTCCATTTTGATTTCTGAACGTGTACTTGAAGAAGATCGTTTTACTTCTATTCATATTGAAGAATTGGTCTGTGTGGCGCGTGATACGACTTTAGGGTCTGAAGAAATTACAGCGGATATTCCTAATGTAGGTGAATCTGCATTATCTAAGTTAGATAGTTCCGGTGTGGTTTATATCGGTGCGGAAGTTGTGCCTGGTGATATTTTAGTTGGTAAAGTAACGCCTAAAGGTGAAACACAGCTCACACCTGAAGAAAAACTTTTACGTGCTATCTTTGGTGAAAAAGCTTCTGATATTAAAGATACTTCTTTACGTGTACCTATGGGCATGTATGCGACAGTGATTAATGTTCAGGTCTTTACCAGAGATGGGTTAAAGAAAGATGACCGTGCTTTAGAAATTGAGCAAATGGAAATCGAAAAGATTAAAAAAGATCTTAGCGATGAGCTGCGTATTCGTGAATTAGATATGTTCCAACGTTTACGTGGTGCTTTGGTGGGTCAAACTGCCCAAGGCGGCCCTAACAAGTTGAAATCCGGAGATAAAATCTCTGCAACTTATTTAGATACCTTAAAGCCTGAGCAATGGTTTGAGATTCGTTTAAAAGATGATGCATTGAGCACACAGCTTGAAAAAGCACAAGAGCGTTATATGCAGCTTCAAAAGGGTTATGAAAAATCCTTAGAAGAAAAACGTCAAAAACTATCTCAAGGCGATGATTTAGCACCAGGTGTGTTAAAAATTGTCAAAGTATACTTGGCGGTTAAACGTCGTATACAGCCAGGGGATAAGATGGCGGGTCGTCACGGTAATAAAGGGGTTATCTCCAGGATTGTTCCTGTAGAAGATATGCCTTATATGGCCGATGGTACGCCAGTTGATATCGTTTTAAATCCTCTAGGTGTGCCTTCTCGTATGAACGTAGGGCAGATCTTAGAAACCCACTTAGGTTGGGCTGCGAAAGGTTTAGGGATTAAAATTGGTAAAATGTTAGAACAGAAATATGAAATTTCTGAAATCAAAGCATTTTTGAATAAAATCTACAATGAAGAGACTGGTTCCAAAAAAGTTGATTTGGATGTCTTGTCAGATGCAGAATTATTAGTTTTAGCTTCTAACCTCAAAAATGGTGTGCCAGTGGCTACACCGGTATTTGACGGAGCGAGCGAAAAACAAATTAAGTCGTTGTTGAAGTTGGCGGATTTACCAGAAACTGGTCAAATCCAATTGATTGATGGTCGTACAGGTGTTCCTTTTGATCGTCCTACGACCGTGGGTTGTATGTATATCTTGAAGTTAAATCACTTGGTTGATGACAAGATGCATGCACGTTCCACTGGTTCTTATAGCTTGGTAACCCAGCAGCCGCTAGGTGGTAAAGCTCAGTTCGGTGGTCAGCGTTTTGGGGAAATGGAAGTGTGGGCATTACAAGCTTATGGTGCAGCCTATACCCTCCAGGAAATGTTAACGGTTAAGTCCGATGACGTAGGGGGACGTACGAAGATGTATAAAAACATTGTCGATGGGGATCATCATATGGATGCAGGCATGCCTGAATCTTTCAATGTGTTAGTTAAGGAAGTTCGCTCTCTTGGTTTACGTATGGAACTAGAGAGTGAAGAGTGAATCGGGCCTGTCGGTAACATAACTCTGGAGAGAAAGCCTTGAATACTGCGTTGCTTAACTTACCTGTATTTAAAAAAGAGAAATTAGATTTTGATCGCGTCTTTGTAGGACTGTGTTCACCTGAGGATATCAAACGAGATTCTTATGGTGAGATCACACAATCTGATACGATTAATTACCGTAACTTGCGTACAGTGCAAGGCGGATTAATGGATGCTCGGATCTTTGGTCCGGTTAAAGACTATGAATGCCAATGTGGTAAATATAAACGTTTACGCCACAGAGGGGTGATTTGCGAAAAATGTGGTGTGGAAGTTACTTTGTCCAAAGTACGTCGTGAACGTATGGGGCATGTGGAACTCGCTACGCCTGTTGCGCATATTTGGTTCTTAAAGTCTCTACCCTCCCGTATTGGGCTATTGCTGGATATGTCTTTAAGAGACATTGAAAGGGTGCTGTATTTTGAAGCATATGTGGTTATTGATGGTGGAATGACACCATTAGAGCCTTACCAATTGTTGAGTGAAGAAGCTTATTTAGAAGCTTTTGAACAATATGGTGATGAATTTGATGCACGCATGGGGGCTGAAGCGGTCCGTGAGTTGCTTAAACGTTTAGATCTGAAAGCAGAAGCAGAACGTTTACGCGCAGAACTGCCGACTTTAAGTTCTGAAACGAAAATTAAAAAGTACACCAAACGACTCAAGATTGTAGAAGCGTTCTTGGAGTCTGGGAATAAACCTGAGTGGATGATTTTAACCGTATTACCGGTATTGCCACCTGATTTACGTCCATTGGTGCCTATTGATGGGGGTCGTTTTGCGACTTCAGATCTTAACGATCTCTATCGTCGTGTGATTAACCGTAATAACCGTTTAAAACGTTTATTAGAGCTTAGCGCACCAGATATCATCGTACGTAATGAAAAACGTATGTTGCAAGAAGCTGTGGATGCCTTATTAGATAATGGCAGACGTGGCCGTGCAATTACGGGTACAAACAAACGACCTTTGAAATCTTTAGCAGACATGATTAAAGGTAAACAAGGGCGCTTTAGACAGAACCTTTTAGGTAAACGTGTAGACTATTCTGGACGTTCTGTAATCGTGGTGGGGCCAGCCTTACGCTTGCATCAGTGCGGTTTGCCTAAGAAAATGGCACTTGAGCTGTTTAAACCTTTTATTTTCCACAAGTTAGAAACGCGTGGCTTAGCAACGACGATTAAGTCAGCTAAGAAAATGGTAGAGCGTGAAGAAGCAGTGGTGTGGGATATCTTAGAAGAAGTTATCCGCGAACATCCTGTACTCTTGAACCGTGCACCAACTTTGCACCGTTTAGGTATTCAAGCATTTGAGCCTATCCTGATTGAAGGTAAAGCGATTCAGTTGCATCCTTTGGTCTGTTCTGCCTATAACGCGGACTTTGACGGTGACCAAATGGCGGTTCACGTACCTTTAACGATTGAAGCGCAATTAGAAGCACGTGTTTTAATGTTGGCATCTAATAATATTCTATCTCCTGCAAGTGGAGATCCTATTATCGTTCCTTCTCAGGACGTGGTATTAGGCTTGTACTATGCATCCCGTTCATCGGTAGTTGCAAAAGGTGCAGGAATGGTTTTTGCCAATATGGATGAAGTGCATAGAGCGTATGAAACCGGTACTGTTGCAATACATGCGCCGATTAAAGTACGTATGCCTACACATCGTTTACAAGATGATGTGCCAGTGTCTGATGAGACGACTTTAGTAGAGACCACCGTTGGTCGTGCATTATTGTTTAAGATCTTGCCAGTAGGCTTATCTTTCCATTTGATTAATAAGCCTTTAGTGAAGAAGAGTATTTCTCAGCTTATTAACTTGTCTTACCGTAAAGTAGGGTTGAAAGAGACTGTTGTCTTTGCAGATCAGCTTATGTATGCCGGTTTCCATTACGCAACGCGTTCTGGTATTTCCATTGGTATTAATGATTTTGTTATTCCTGATGCGAAAAAAGAAATCATTGCTCGTGCTGAAAAAGAAGTTTTGGAAATCCAATCTCAGTATGCTGGTGGGTTGTTAACCTTCGGTGAACGCTATAACAAGGTTGTGGATATTTGGTCTAGAACCAATGACCAAGTGACCAAGGCGATGATGGACGGTATTTCTACTGAAAACGTTCAAAATGCGAAGGGTGAAACCATCAAACAAGACTCCTTCAATGCGGTCTATATGATGGCAGATTCTGGCGCTAGAGGTTCTCAAGCTCAGATCCGTCAGTTAGCAGGTATGCGTGGATTAATGGTAAAGCCGAATGGTGCCGTTATGGAAACTCCAATTACTGCAAACTTCCGTGAAGGTTTGAACGTGTTCCAGTACTTTATTTCTACCCACGGTGCGCGTAAAGGGTTATCTGATACCGCATTAAAAACTGCAAACTCAGGGTACTTAACTCGTCGTTTAGTAGATGTGGCACAAGATGTAGTGATTACAGAAGAAGATTGTGGCACTACTTTAGGTTTAGTCATGACACCATTAATTGAAGGTGGTGATGTGGTTGAGCCGTTAAGTGAGCGCGTATTAGGTCGTGTAACGTTGGAAGACATTATCGATCCTAAGACACAAGCCTTGATTTTACCGAAAGGTACGTTGGTTGATGAAAAAATCGTTCAGGTTTTAGAAAATCATAGTGTAGATAGCTTGTCCGTACGTTCTATTATTACGTGTGAATCCAAACAAGGCGCTTGTGCGTCATGTTATGGACGTGATTTAGCCCGTGGTACCCGTGTGGGTATCGGTGAAGCGGTTGGGGTTATTGCTGCGCAGTCCATTGGGGAACCAGGGACACAGTTAACCTTACGTACCTTCCACATCGGTGGTGCGGCTTCTAGAACAACTGCAGAAAATAGTATTCAAATTAAGTTTGGTGGAACACTACGCTTAGTGAATATTAAAGTGGTTGAAAATGCGAATGGTAAGTTAATTACCACTTCCCGTTCTGGTGAGTTAACCGTTATAGATCAGCATGGTCGTGAGCGTGAACGTTATAAACTACCGTATGGTGCATTATTATCCGTTAAAGAGGGTGATACTGTACAAGGTGGGGATACTGTTGCAACTTGGGATCCACATACCCATCCAGTGATTACAGAAGTACAAGGTCAGATTCGTTTCGTAGACCTTATAGAAGGTGTCAGTATGCACCGTCAAACGGATGAAATCACAGGTATCTCTAGTATTGTGGTGATCGATCCTAAACAGCGTCTGAGCAGCGGACGTGAGTTACGTGCGATGTTGAAGTTGGTTGACGATCAAGGCAATGACTTATGTCTTGCTGGTACTAGTATTCCTGCGCATTACTTCTTACCTGCAGATTCCATTATCTTAGTAGAAGATGGACAACCTGTAAGAGCTGGTGACGTGTTAGCACGTATTCCGCAAGAAACTAAAGGTACAAGTGATATTACCGGTGGTTTACCACGTGTGGTTGAATTGCTTGAAGCGCGTACGCCTAAAGAGCCTGCTATTTTGGCAGAAATCTCAGGTATTATTAGTTTCGGTAAAGAAACCAAAGGTAAACGTCGCTTGGTTATTACTCCTGCTGAAGGCCCAGTACATGAAGAGCTAATTCCAAAATGGCGTCATGTGAATGTGTTTGAAGGGGAACAAATCCAACGTGGTGAAGTGATCTCCGATGGTGCACCGAATCCGCATGATATTCTCCGCTTATTAGGAGAGAGCAAGTTGGCTAGCTATATAGTCAATGCGGTACAAGATGTGTATCGTCTACAGGGTGTGCATATTAACGATAAGCATATTGAAGTCATTTTGAGACAGATGTTGCGTAAAGTTATTATTGTAGATTCTGGTGATACGACCTTGTTGAAAGGTGAAGTGGTGAGTTTACCGGTGTTAGCAGAGTGTAACGAGAAGATACTCGCTAAAGAACTGCGTCCTGCTCGTGGGGAACGTGTGTTGCAAGGTATTACTAAAGCTTCCTTGTCGACAGAGTCATTTATTTCTGCTGCTTCTTTCCAAGAGACAACAAGAGTCTTGACGGAAGCGGCAGTGAGTGGAAAACGTGATATATTAAGCGGCTTAAAAGAGAATGTGATGGTGGGACGATTAATTCCGGCTGGAACTGGATTGGCGTATCATCGTCAGCGCAAGCTAGAAAAGCGTCGAGTGCGTCAGTTAGCTACTGGTAAAACGACGATGACAGCAGAAGAAGCACAACATGCGTTGAGTGAGGCCTTGAATTCTTCCGAGAATTAGGCTTAAATACCTCAACTTTAGGAAAAGAGGTTTTTTTTCTTGACCTCTCTTTGTTTGTAAGCCAGCTTAGTTTGGTTTAGCTTGGGGGATTGAAGTGTGTATGAAACACACAAAGTCCCCCTGATTTTTTTATTACATGTGGAGTGTGAGCTTTATTATGACGACGATTAATCAGTTGGTTCGCTTAAAGCAAGGCAAAAGAGCGCGTAAAACTTGGCGTAATAAATGCCCTGCCTTGGCTTCGAATCCACAAAGACGTGGCGTATGTACACGTGTTTATACTATGACACCGAAGAAACCTAACTCTGCATTACGTAAAGTTTGCCGTGTAAAGTTAACCAACGGTGAAGAAGTTACCGTATACATTGGTGGTGAAGGTCATAATTTGCAGGAACACTCCGTAGTGCTCGTGCGCGGTGGCCGTGTAAAGGATTTGCCGGGTGTGCGTTATCACGTAGTTCGGGGTAGTTTAGATACGCAAGGCGTAAGCAAGCGTAAACAATCTCGTTCCAAGTATGGTGCGAAGCGTCCTAAAGACGGAAAAGACGGCAAGGCAGCATAAGCAAGTTGAACAATATTTTGATGGCTAAGGAAAAAGAGAGTTATGCCTAGAAGACGAGTAGTTGCGCGCAGAGCGATAGCTTCGGATCCTGTGTATGCAAATGAGTTATTAGCAAAGTTTATTAACCATGTAATGTATGACGGAAAGAAGTCTGTAGCAGAAGGTTTGATCTACGCTGCATTGGAAACTATAAAGAAAAAAACCAGTAGAGATCCATTGGATGTCTTCTTAAAAGCGATTGAAAACGTACGTCCAGTGACTGAAGTAAAATCACGCCGTGTTGGTGGTGCGACTTATCAGGTTCCTGTAGAAGTGCGTGCAGCGCGTAGTATTGCTTTGGCAATGCGTTGGATTATTGCGTTCTCACGTAAACGTAGTGAGCGTGGGTTTGCATTACAGTTAGCTGGTGAGTTGCTGGATGCAGCAGATGAAGAAAGTGGTGGTCGTGGTCGTGGCGGTGCGGTGAAGAAGAAAGAAGATACCCATCGTATGGCTGAAGCCAATAAAGTATTTGCCCACTACCGTTGGTAATAGGATTTTTAAGGAGCACAGATCGTGTCTACAGCTACGCCGCGACAACATCCTCTCGATAGGGTTCGCAATATCGGTATTATGGCGCATATTGATGCGGGTAAAACTACTACAACTGAGCGTATTTTATTTTACACTGGCCAGATCCATAAGATTGGGGAAGTGCACTACGGTGAAGCTACCATGGACTTTATGGTTCAGGAACAAGAGCGTGGTATAACCATTCAGGCTGCTGCAACTGAGTGTGCATGGTTGGGTATGGATAAGCAATTTGCCAAGCATGTCATCAATATTATTGATACTCCTGGACACGTAGACTTTACTATTGAAGTAGAGCGTTCTTTACGTGTATTGGATGGTGCTGTTGGGGTGTTCTGTGCTGTGGGTGGGGTTGAGCCTCAATCTGAGACAGTATGGCGTCAAGCGAACAAGTATAAAGTTCCACGTATTGCCTTCATTAATAAGATGGACAGAGCGGGCGCTAACTTCTATCGCGTTGTAGAGCAAATTAGAACACGTCTTGTTGGTGCTGAGCCTATTCCTATTCAAGTGCCAATTGGGGCTGAAGATAAGTTCGAAGGTGTGGTAGACTTGATTCGTGGAATTAGCATCTACTGGGATGAAACGACTAAAGGTATGTCCTATGAGTCTCGTCCTGTGCCAGCTGATTTAGAAGCGAAAGTAAAAGAATATCGTGAAAGAATGGTTGAAGCTGCAGCTGAGTCTTCTGAAGACTTAATGAACAAGTACTTAGAAACAGGTACGTTGTCTGAAGCAGAGATTATTGCTGGTTTGCGTGTACGTACTATTAAAAATGAAATTGTTCCGGTGCTGTGTGGTTCCGCCTTTAAAAACAAAGGTGTGCAGGCAGTGTTGGATGCTGTTGTGATGTATTTGCCTTCTCCGACAGAAGTGGATGCAGTTAAGGGTTGTGATGTAGACGATAAAGATGTCGTTTTGTACAGAAAGCCTGATGATGCAGAACCGTTCTCTGCGTTGGCATTTAAGATTATCAACGACCCTTATGTGGGAAGCTTGACCTTTATTCGTGTGTACTCTGGGGTGTTGGCTTCTGGTACTGCTGTTGAGAATACGATTGAAGGTAAGACTGAGCGTATTGGTCGTATCTTAAAGATGCACGCAGATCAGCGTGAAGAAATTAAAGAGATCCGTACGGGTGATATTGCTGCGGTGGTAGGGTTAAAATATACCATCACCGGTCATACGCTGTGCGATGGTGATAAGCCTATTATCTTGGAAAGAATGGAGTTCCCAGAACCTGTGATTTCCATGGCTGTAGAGCCGAAGGTAAAAGCAGACCAAGAAAAGATGACCTTGGCCTTGACGCGTTTAATGCGTGAAGACCCTTCTTTCAGAGTTCGTACTGATCAAGAATCTGGTCAGGTCGTTATCGCTGGGATGGGTGAGTTGCATTTGGATATTATTGTGGACCGTCTCAAGCGTGAGTTTGGGGTAGAGGTTAACGTAGGGGCACCGCAAGTAGCTTACCGTGAAACCATTCGTAAGAGTGTTGAGCAAGAAGGTAAGTTTGTGCGTCAGTCTGGTGGTCGTGGTCAGTACGGGCATGTTTGGTTGCGTATTGAGCCACAAGAGCCTGGTACCGGGTTTATTTTCGGAAACGAAATTACCGGTGGTGTGGTACCGAAGGAATATATTCCTGCTGTACAAAAAGGTGTGGAAGAGCAAATGCTCAATGGGGTTATGGCAGGGTATCCAGTAGTTGACGTTAAAGTCACTATTTTTGATGGTTCCTACCATGAAGTGGACTCCAATGAAATGGCATTTAAGATTGCTGGGTCTATGGGCTTTAAACAGGGTGCGCTTAAAGCAAGTCCTGTATTATTAGAGCCTATTATGAAGGTTGAAGTGGTAACTCCTGAAGAATACATGGGAGATATCATGGGTGACCTGAATAGAAGACGTGGTGTTCTCTTAGGTATGGATGAAACCCCAGTGGGTAGAACCATTTCTGCAGAAGTGCCTTTATCTGAAATGTTTGGGTATGCGACTACAGTACGTTCTTTATCGCAAGGGCGTGCAACGTATGCGATGGAGTTTTTGAAGTACCTAGAAGCGCCTAGAAATATTGCGGAACAAGTTATAGAACGGCGCCAGGGAAATTAATTTGAGGTATATGCAATGAAAGAACAAGAACGTATTACGATTAAATTGAAGTCCTACGATCATAAATTGATTGATAAGTCGGCGATGCAAATTGTAGAAGTAGCAAAGCGTACTGGTGCGGTTGTCCGTGGTCCTGTGCCTTTAAAGGTTAAGATCATGAAGATTTCTATTTTGTCTTCTCCGCACGTGAATGCAAGTGCGATGGATCAAATGGAAAGACGTACCTATAAGCGCCTAATCATCATTGTGGGTCCTACTGATAAGACAGTGGATGAGCTGATGAAGTTAGATTTATCTGCGGGCGTGAACGTAGAAATTGATGTAAATAAAAGATAAATATTTAGGCCCAAAGGGGTAGAGTTATGGCGGAAGTAAAGCACGAATTAGGGTTGGTTGGACGAAAGTTAGGAATGACTAAGATCTTTCTAGAAACAGGGCAAGCAGTGCCTGTTACTGTAATCGAAGTATTACCTAATAGAGTTACACAGCTAAAGACAGAAGCAACGGATGGATACTCTGCGGTGCAAGTCACTACAGGGGAGCAAGCAGCACACCGTGTGATTAAGCCTTTAGCGGGACATTATGCTAAAGCAGGCACGGGTCTAGGGGCAGGATTGTGGGAATTCAGAGTTTCTGCAGATGTGCTTTCCACGATCACTTTGGGTCAATCATTAAATATGGATGTCTTTAAAGAAGGGCAAGCTATTGATGTAACCGGGATTAGTAAAGGTAAAGGTTTTGCAGGTACTGTAAAACGTTGGAACTTTGCAACCCAGGATATGTCTCACGGTAACTCCCGTTCGCATCGTGTGCCAGGGTCTATTGGTCAAAACCAAACTCCAGGTCGCGTATTTAAGAATAAGAAAATGTGTGGTCATTTGGGTGATGAGCGAGTAACTGTTCAGAACCTTAGTGTTGCCCGTTTAGATGCCGAAAAGAACGTTATTTTAGTGACTGGGGCTATTCCTGGTGCGAATGGCGGAATGGTTTTTATCAAGCCTGCGGCGAAAGCCAAAGCTGATATTGTTGCTGCGTAGAGGGAATAACTATGAATTTATCACTGTGTTTGACGCCTTCAGAAACCCCGCGCCAAATTGAAGTTGCTGATACGACTTTTGGGGTAGACTTTAATGAACCTTTGGTTCACCAGGTTGTAGTGGCTTATTTATCTGGTGCCAGAGCGGGTACTAAGAAACAAAAGACCCGTTCGGAAGTCCGTGGGGGTGGTGCTAAACCTTGGAAACAAAAAGGAACTGGTCGTGCCCGTGCTGGGACTATCCGTTCGCCTTTATGGAGAAAAGGGGGTCGTATTTTTGCGGCTGTTCCACGTTCTTTTGTCCAAAAAGTAAATAAGAAAATGTACCGTGGTGCTTTGAAGAGCATTTTGTCTGAGTTGGTGCGTCAAGATCGTTTGAAAGTTGTAGAAAGCCTGACGCTTGCACAACCAAAGACCAGCTTGTTCGTAGAAATGATGACGAATTTGAACTTGAGCAACAAGGTTTTGATTATCGAGAAAGACTTTAATGAAGATGTATATCTTGCTTCACGCAATTTGCCTGGTGCGGAATATAGATTAGCGACTGAAGTTGATCCTGTCAGTTTGATTAAATATGAGCACGTATTAGCAACTGTTGATGCAGTACGTCAATTAGAGGAGGCTTTTGCATGATCAGCCGGCATATTAGTCAGGTTTTAATTGCGCCTATCGTGTCTGAAAAGTCTGTAAGTCAGAATCCTTTCAATGTTACGACATTTTGGGTGAAGACCACGGCGAACAAACAAGAAATTAAACGCGCAGTAGAGCACTTTTTTAAAGTAAAGGTTGCTGGTGTGCGTACGACGACCCTAAAAGGGAAGACCCGTCGTTTTCGTGAAATAGAGGGGCGACACTCAGATCGTAAAAAAGCGTATGTGCGTTTAATGCCAGGTCAGACTATTGATCTTGGTATTGAAAGCGCGACTTAAGAATAAAGAGGATATGTCATGGCAGTGATTGCTTTAAAACCAACGTCACCGGGACAACGATTTACCGTTAAAGTCGTGACGCCAGGTTTACATAAAGGAAAGCCCCATAAGGCTTTGACCAAGAAAAAGAACAGCAGCGGGGGAAGAAATAACCTCGGGCGTGTGACTGTGAATCATAAAGGTGGCGGACATAAACGTCGTATACGTTTAGTGGACTTTAAACGTAATAAAGATGGTATTCCGGCGGTTGTTGAACGTATTGAATACGATCCTAACCGTACCGCGCATATTGCTTTGTTATTATATAAAGATGGTGAACGTCGTTATATTTTAGCGCCTAAAGGTTTAAAGGCGGGTATGCCTGTTGAATCTGGTCCTGAATCCAGCATTGCTGTAGGAAATTGTTTGCCGTTGAATAATATCCCTTTGGGTACGGTTATCCATTGTGTAGAAGAAAAGCCTGGTAAAGGTGCACAAGTGGCACGTAGTGCGGGCGCACAAGTGGTATTGTTAGCAAAAGAGCAAGGCTTAGCAATGTTACGTTTAAGCTCTGGGGAAATGAAAAATGTACCTGCTGACTGTCGTGCAGTGATTGGTTCAGTAAGTAACGATGAGCA
>CAZGDB010000018.1:0-12775 GCA_964524705.1 uncultured Francisellaceae bacterium | reverse complement strand
TTATGGTAAAGCGGGCGCGAAACGCTGGTTGGGTATTCGTCCAACAGTGCGTGGTGTTGCTATGAACCCTGTGGACCATCCTTTAGGGGGAGGTGAAGGTAAGACTTCTGGAGGTCGTCCACCTTGTAACCGTAATGGGTTGCCAGAAGGTAAGAAGACACGCAATCGTAAAAAGGCTTCTAGCCGCATGATTGTGCGTCGTAGAAATCATGGGAAAACAAGCTAGTTAAGAGGGTATCGTGGGACGATCATTACGAAAAGGACCCTATGTGTGTCCGAAGTTATATAAAAAAGTTCAGAAGGCAGTTGAAGAGTCTGGAGCGCGTACACGTATTGTGATCAAGACTTGGTCACGCCGCAGTACTATATTTCCAGTATTTTTAAATGTGACCTTTATGGTCCATAACGGGAAAGAGCATATTCCTGTCTTGGTTACAGAACAGATGATTGGGCATAAGCTCGGTGAGTTTGCGATGACACGTTTGTTCCGTGCGCATCCTGGCGATAAAAAAGTAGAAACTAAGCGCAAGGGGGCTTAAAGAATGAATGTTTCAGCATCCTTAAGAAATGCAACAATTTCCGCACAAAAGGCGCGATTGGTTGCAGATCTCGTGCGTGGGTTACCCGCACAACAAGCCGTACATTTTTTGCAATATACGCCTAAGAAGGCTGCGGCTATTGTATTGAAGGTTTTGAACTCTGCAATTGCAAATGCAGAACATAACGAAGGTGCGGATGTCGACGCCTTACGTATAGGTACTATTTGTGTGGATGAAGGGATCACCTTGAAGCGTATGATGCCTCGTGCAAAAGGAAGATCTAACAGAATCAGCAAGCGCAGATGTCATATTCAGGTGACGGTTACCACCACACCTAAAGCTAAAGCACGTAAAGAGAGGGCGTAATGGGTCAGAAAGTTCATCCTACTGGCATGCGATTGGGTATTGTTGAGACCCATAGATCAGTATGGTACGCATCAGACAAGAAGAGTTATTCTAAGTTTTTATTCGAAGATATTAAGATTCGTGAAATGGTCCGCGTTGCTTTGAAAGCAGCTTCTGTTGGACGGATTCAAATTGAGCGTTTAGCCAATAATAATATTTTGATTATGATCCACGTGGCACGTCCTGCGGTGGCAATTGGTCGTAAAGGTGAAGAAATAGAAAAATTAAAAGCTTCTATTTCTGCTTTTGTAGGCTTGCCTGTACAGGTTGCAGTGGAACAAATTGCGCGCCCTGAATTAGATGCGCGTTTAGTAGCAGATATGATTGCAGAGCTTTTAGAAAAGCGTGTGATGTTCCGTCGTGCGATTAAGCGTGCTGTTTCCAACGCTATGCGTTTGGGAGCCAAAGGCGTGAAGGTTGCGGTTTCAGGTCGTCTAGGCGGCGCTGAAATTGCCCGAAGAGAATGGGTTCGAGAAGGGAGAGTTCCTTTGCATACTTTGCGCGCTAACATTGATTACGCGCACAGTGAAGCAGCAACTACTTATGGTATCATAGGGGTTAAGGTCTGGATCTTTAAGGGCGAAGTTACAGCTAAAGTTGGCTCCACTGAAGAGTTAGCTGGGTAAGGATTGAAAAATGTTACAGCCTAAACGTACGAAATATCGTAAACAACACAAAGGTCGTTTAAGAGGCTTGGCTCAAAATGGCAACAAAGTTAGCTTTGGTGAATATGGGTTAAAAGCTGTTGAACACGGTCGCGTTACTGCACGTCAGATTGAATCTGCACGTCGTGTAATGAGCCGTTATATTAAACGTGGTGGAAAAATTATTATCCGTATGTTTCCGGATAAGCCTATTACTCAAAAACCTTTAGAAGTCCGTATGGGTAGCGGTAAAGGTAACGTCGAGTATTGGGTAGCGCAGATTCAACCAGGTAAAGTCCTTTATGAAATTGAAGGGGTTCCTGCTGAAGTTGCAAAAGAAGCGTTACACTTGGCGATGGCTAAGTTATCGGTTAAAACAATAATTGTCCAAAGGACGGTGATGTAGTATGAAAGCAGCAGAATTACGTGGATTAGATCCGCTGGCTTTAGAAAAACGTCTTCAAGAACTTTATCATGAAGAGTTTTCTTTAAGAATGGAACGTGCAAAGCCGGA
Organism: uncultured Francisellaceae bacterium; assembly: GCA_964524705.1. Taxonomy (GTDB): domain Bacteria; phylum Pseudomonadota; class Gammaproteobacteria; order Berkiellales; family Berkiellaceae; genus CAZGDB01. The sequence goes on along the minus strand of CAZGDB010000018.1, from coordinate 10,673 downwards.
CTTTAAGCAAACCCATCGTTTTAGCGTATTGCGCAAGACAATAGCTAGAATTCTGACTATATTGGGCGAAAAGCGGAGGACGGTAGCATGAGTACAACAGAACAAGCTATTCAGCGTACTGTTATTGGTGAAGTGGTAAAGGCTGGTCGTGAAAAAACCGTTACAGTTTCTGTATCTTGGTCGCGTCCGCACCCACGTTATGGTAAAGTGGTGCGTCAAAAAACGAAGTATCAGGTCCACGATCCTGAGTCTTTAGGAAAAGTTGGAGCAAAAGTTGAAATTATTGCTTGTGCACCAGTTTCCAAGACGAAGAGCTGGAGATTGTTACGTATAGTGGAAGGAAATTGAGTTAGTATATTGTATTACTAAAATTTCAATTTGAATTTTTTTATAATTTAAGCATAATAGGGCGAGCTTACAACGGTGAGTCCTGTTTTTTTGGAGAGTTACCATGATCAGCACGGGCACGAGGCTCAAAGTAGCAGATAATAGTGGCGCCAACTCCGTAGAGTGCATTAAGGTCTTGGGAGGCTCCAAGCGCCGGTATGCAAGGGTTGGGGACGTGATACGGGTGTCTATTAAGGATGCCATTCCTAAAGCCAAGGTGAAGAAAGGTGAGGTATTGTTAGCCGTAGTGGTTCGTACTGCTGCTGGCGTCCGTCGTGATGACGGAACGGTGATTCGATTTGATGAAAATGCGGTAGTTTTGCTGAATGCACAGCGTCAGCCCATCGGGACGCGTATTTTTGGTACAGTTACTCGTGAGTTACGCGACGTGTTTATGAAGATTATTTCATTAGCTCCGGAAGTGCTTTAATTATTTTTTGGTGAGAACATGCAGAAGATTTGCTGTGGAGATCTAGTTGTAGTAACAACTGGAAAAGATAGAGGAAAGACAGGTAAGGTATTGAGCGTTGAGCGTGATGCGCTTGGCAATCCAAGACGTTTGCTTGTAGAAGGCGTAAAGCTAGTTAAAAAACACAAAAAGGCTAATCCGCAGATGGAACAAGCCGGTGAGATCGTGTCTCAGGAATCTCCTGTGCACATTTCAAATGTTGCTATTTACAATAGTGAAACAGGTAAGCGTGATAAGGTTCAGATCAAGACCTTAGCGGACGGTAATCGCGTTCGTGTTTATCGTAGTACACAAGGGGAGATCAGCCGTGAGCGTATCTAATAAGAGAGACATGCCAAGATTACAGGCATACTATAGAGAGACTGTGGTTGCTGAGTTAAAAAAGCAGTTCGGCTATAAAAACCTTATGGAAGTGCCGCGTCTTTCCAAGATCACCATTAACATGGGTGTTGGTGAAGCTGCTGAAGATAAAAAGCACTTAACTAAGGCTTTAGAAGAATTAAAGTTGATCGCTGGTCAACATCCTGTTTCAACTTATGCTAAAAGCTCAATTGCGGGTTTCAAAATCCGTGAAGGCTGGCCTATTGGTTGTAAGGTTACCTTGCGTGGCGTTCGTATGTGGGAGTTCTTGGATAAGTTGTTATCTATTGCTCTACCACGTGTGCGTGACTTTAGAGGTTTAAACCCTCGTTCTTATGATGGGCGTGGAAATTACACCATGGGCATTAAAGAGCAATTAATCTTTATGGAAATTGCTTATGACATGATTGAAAAAATCCGCGGTATGGATATTACAATAACCACGACTGCTACTACCAATGAAGAAGGGCATGCACTGTTGAAAGCAATGCAGTTCCCGTTCCGTGAAGTAGCAACCGCGACTGAAGCAGCAAAGTAGAGAGGGGATAGATGGCCAGTCAAAGAATGGTTCGTAGAGAAAAGAAACGAATCGCATTGGTAAATAAATTATATAGCGAACGTGAAGCGCTCAAGGCTCAGCTAAAAGATCCAGCTTTAGATTTAGATCAAAAGTTTGAAATTGTAGCAAAACTTGAAAAAATGCCACGTGATTCTAGCTATGCACGTTTATCTCACCGTTGCCAAGTAACGGGTCGTGCGCATGGGGTTTTACGTTGGTTCAAGCTTGCCCGTGGTGAGTTAAGAAGACGTATATTGAATGGTGAAGTGCCAGGAATGGTTAAATCAAGCTGGTAGACAGGAGAATTCTATGAGTATGCAAGATCCGATTTCGGATATGTTGACAATGATACGGAATGCTTTGTCTGCCCGTAAACCAACAATTGAGTGTGAGTTTTCAAAGCAGAAAGAAGGCATTTTAAAGGTTCTCGTAGAAGAGGGCTATTTAACTGCGTATGAAGTTGTTGGGGATGCGCCTAAATTACGTTTAAAGGTAACTTTAAAGCGTTATAAAGGTAGACCGGTCATCCAAATGATTAAACGTGTCAGTAAGCCTTCACTGCGTCGTTACTGTCGTGCAACTGAGTTGCCACGCGTAATGGGTGGGTATGGGATTGCGATATTGTCTACACCTCAAGGTATTTGTTCTTCACGTAATGTGAAGAATGAGGGTGGCGAAATCATTTGTGAAGTTGCGTAAGCTGAAGGAGTTAGACGATGTCTACGCGCGTACATAAACAGCCAATAAATATTCCTAAGGGAGTAACTGTTGAGATAAGTCCAACAGAAGTGGCTGTGAAGGGTCCTAAAGGATCTTTAGTTTTGAAAAAACATTCTGCTGTGCAATTAGCAACAGAAAATGGTCAAATTTTAGTAAGTCCAGATTTAAAACAAGCTAAAGCGCATGCGCAAGCAGGTACGGCGCGTGCTTTATTGCAAAACATGGTAGTTGGGGTAACTGACGGCTATGTGAAAAAGTTAAAGCTGGTTGGGGTTGGATATAAAGCGGCAGTGGTTAAAACCAAGACCGGCGCTCAAGCTTTGGAATTAAACCTAGGCTTTTCGCATGTCATCTATCATGTTGCACCTGAAGGGATCTCCTTTAAGTGCGATAACCAGATTGATATCGAAATCAGTGGGTTTGATAAGCAGGTTGTGGGTGAGGTTGCTGCACAGATTCGTAGATATCGTCCGCCAGAGTGCTATAAAGGTAAGGGTGTACGTTATAGCGATGAAGTTATTCTTTTGAAAGAAACTAAGAAGAAATAGGTAAATAAGTCATGATACCTTCCAATGCTTGTAAAAAGGAAAAACGTCTTAAGCGCGCAGCGCGTACGCGTTTTAAGATTAAACGTTTAGGAGTAGAGACCGGTGTGTCACGTTTGGCGTTGCATCGTTCTTTAAACCATATCTATGCACAGATTATTGCCCCTGTTGGCGGCGATATCTTGGCTCATGCTTCTACTTTAGAGTTAAAAAAGACTCCTGAGTGGGAAAAAATGACCAAGACAGAAGCTGCGCATAAAGTCGGTGAGTTGTTAGCTGAGCGTGCAAAGAAAGCAGGCGTGCAAGCAGTGGCTTGTGACCGTGCTGGGTTTAAGTTCCATGGCCGTGTAAAGGCTTTGGTTGAGTCTGCGCGTGCGCAAGGTTTAGAGGTTTAAGGGAGAGTAAGCGGTGGCAAATCATCCGGCGGCAGATAAAGATAAAAAAGAGAAAATTGACGGTCAATATGAAGAAAAGATTGTCAAAATTGCACGTACTACCAAAGTTGTAAAAGGTGGTCGTAATTTTGGTATAGCAGTCTTGGTTGTTATTGGTGATCGCAATGGTAAGTTTGGGATTGGACGCGGAAAGGCTAAAGAAGTGCCTGATGCGATCCGTAAAGCAATTGAAGCTGCGCGTAGAAATATTGTAGAGATTCCTTTATCTAAAGGTACTTTACATCACCCTGTGCGTGCTGCGTTTGGTGCTTCTACCGTCTATATGCAACCAGCCTCTGAAGGTACTGGTATTATTGCCGGTGGCGCTATGCGTGCGATGTTAGAGTTAGCAGGCGTTAAAGACGTTCTGGCGAAGAGCTATGGCTCCCGTAATCCAGATAACGTTGTGCGTGCGACTTTGTCAGCGTTGCTTGCTATGTCTTCTCCAGAGCAGATTGCAGAGAAGCGTGGCATGACAGTACATCAGCTGTTTAATGCAGGAGAGGCAGCAAATGTCTAATACGGCTAAAAAATTAATTACTGTAACCTTAGTGCGTAGTACGGCCGGTAGATTGCCAAATCACCGTCTAAGCGTTAAAGGTCTTGGTCTACGCAAGATTGGACATACTGTTCAAGTTGAGGATACACCTCAGACTCGCGGGATGATCACACAGGTATCATATTTACTAAAAGTGGAAGAGTAATCATGTTTTTAAATGAATTAGCACCAGCGTGGGGTTCAAAAAAAGAAGCTCGTCGTGTTGGACGTGGCCCTGGTACTGGCGTAGGTAAAACTTGCGGATTGGGTCATAAAGGTCAAAAAGCACGTGCCGGTGGTTACCATCGTGTAGGCTTTGAAGGTGGTCAGACTCCTTTGCAAAGAAGATTACCAAAAGTTGGTTTTACTTCTTTAACTGCTTTAAAACATTATGAGATTCGTTTGAACGAATTGAATAAATTGGCAGGTGATGTAGTGAGTTTGCATACTTTGAAAGATGCAAATCTTTTGCCGAAGAATGCTCGTAGCGCAAAGATTATGTTGCGTGGCGAAATCACACGTTCTTTTGTTGTGAAGATTGCTTGCACGAAGGGTGCAAAAGCAGCGATTGAAGCAGCTGGTGGCCGTGTTGAAGTGGAAGCTTCTGCTGCGTCTTAATTTGAGAGTATAGGGAATCAAAAATGGCTGTTAAAGGTCAGGGTGCTTTGTCTGGATTGGCAGAACTAAAAGCGCGCTTGTTGTTTGTGCTAGTAGCGCTGTTAGTGTATCGCTTAGGTGCGCATATTCCGGTTCCTGGCCTGAACCCGGTTCGATTGGCAGAAGTGTTCTCCCATTCGAACCAAGGCATTTTTGGGTTATTTAACTTATTCTCTGGTGGTGCCCTAGAGCGTTTGACGATTTTTGCGTTAGGGATTATGCCCTATATTTCGGTCTCTATTATTTTACAACTTTTAACCGCGGTTATTCCTCGTTTAGAAGAGCTGAAAAAAGAAGGGGATGCAGGAAGACGTAAGCTAGCCAAGTATACGCGTTATGGAACCTTGGGTTTTGCGAGTTTTCAGGCGCTGGGGATGGCGCGTTATTTAGCCTCCTCCGGTATTGCCTATGTGCCAGATTTTATGTTCTATGGGGTCACCATTTTGACTCTAGTGACCGGTACGTTGTTTTTGATGTGGCTAGGGGAGCAGATCACAGAGCGAGGGATTGGGAATGGTATTTCCTTAATCATCTTCTCAGGGATTGCTGCAGGACTACCGCAGGCTGTTGCCAAGACCTTTGAACAAGTAAAACAAGGGTTGTTGCAACCGTTAGTATTGATTGTATTGTTGGCAATGTTTTTTGCGATTATTGCGTTTGTAGTGTTTGTGGAGCGTGGTCAAAGACGTCTTCCAGTAAACTACGCCAGAAGACAGCAGGGTAAGACTGTTTTTGGTGCACAGAAGACACATTTACCCATGAAGCTCAATATGGCTGGTGTGATTCCGCCTATCTTTGCTTCCAGTATTATTTTGTTTCCAGTGACCTTGAGTCAGTGGTTTTCCGCTACCCCAGGTATGCGTTGGTTGTCAGATCTAGGGTTAATGTTAGCCCCTGGGCAACCTTTGTACTTGGCACTGTTTAGTGTAGCGATTATCTTTTTTAGCTTTATCTATACGGGCTTAATTTTTAACCCTAAAGATACGGCAGAGAATTTGAAAAAGTCCGGTGCTTTTATTCCAGGCATACGTCCTGGTGAGCAAACGGCACAGTATATTGATACCGTTATGACGCGTTTGACGTTGGTGGGTGCGCTTTACATTATGTTTGTTGCGCAGTTGCCAGAGTTGTTTGTCTTAGGATGGAATGTTCCCTTTTATTTTGGGGGCACTTCTTTGCTGATAGTGGTGTTGGTAGTGATGGATTTTATGGCACAAGTGCAAGCGCATTTGTTGTCACGACAATATGAGTCTTTGATGCGCAAGTCTATGATTTCTCCGAACTCGGTTCAGAGAAACATGGGGTTGCTAGGTTAAGTGGAGTAAGATATGAAGGTTCGTCCGTCTGTAAAAAAGATTTGTGAGCATTGTAAAGTAGTTAACCGTAAGAAAAGACGCCCTACGGGTCGTACGGTGAATACAGTTTTTATTGTTTGTGCACGTAATCAACGTCATAAACAACGACAAGGTTAGAGAGTTGGTTAGCTTAAGCTAATCAGCAAAAAAGATAAGCTTTGAGCAAGTTTTTAGAACAAAAAGCTTAAAGTGTAGGTGTAAGAGGGTGGTTAGCTTGATTCAAAAATAAGAGTCAGGTATTATTTTCGTCTATTTTGCCCAGAAGGGTTGGAGATTAGTTATAATGGCGCTTGCAACGGTGCGTATTGAAAATGTCATCATGGAGCCAAATAAACATATTGTTATGGCTTTGCAGAACATCTTTGGGATAGGTCCTACTTTGGCTAAGCAAATTTGCAGCCAAGCAGAGCTGGTTACCTCAAGAAAAGTTAAAGATCTTGATGAAGAAGCGATTACACGCATACAAAACATCATTAAAACGATGGGGTATGTGGTTGAAGGTAATTTAAGACGTAAAGTATCCATGGATATTAAGCGCTTACGGGATATTAATTGTTACCGTGGACGTCGTCATAAACAGGGCTTACCAGTTCGTGGTCAACGCACACGTACTAATGCACGCACGCGTAAAGGTCCTACGGGTAAGAAGATGGTTACAAAGCCATCCGATAAAAAAGCATAGGTTATAGGTTAAGAGCATAATATGAGTACTCAAGTTAAGAAACCAAGATCTAAGTCTAAGAAAGTCGTCACGGATGTCATTATTCACGTGAAGGCTTCTTTTAATAACACTCTTGTCACTATTACGACGATCAAGGGTGAGAAACTCACTGCTTCTTCTGCTGGTGCATGTGGATTTAAAGGGTCTAAAAAACCAACTCCATTGGCAGCTGGGATGGCAATGCGTAAAGCCTGCGAAGCCGCAAAAGATCTTTATAGTATAGAAAATGCAGAAATCCGTGTTGATGGACCTGGTCCAGGCCGTGATTCTGCGATTAAAACCGCGCGTGATTATGTGATTGTGAGCGGCATTTATGATGTTACCGGTATTCCTTTTAATGGGTGTCGCCCATCCAAAGAGCGCCGAATGTAGTTCTGTGATTTAGCTTATTTAGGAAAAAAGAATGGCACGATATACAGGGGCAATTTGCCGCAAATCTCGAAGATATAACGGGGTAGATTTAGATGCGAAAACTAGACCATTAGAGTCTAAGTGTAAGCTAAATAATACACCTGGACAGCATGCGCAAGCCCGTAAAAAGGGTTCTGACTACGGTCAGCAATTGATTGCTAAGCAACAATTGAAGTTTAAATACGGCATGTTAGAGAGACAGTTTAGACGTTTTTACCGTGAAGCTGCGCGTCGTCGTGGTCCTACCGGTGTGATTTTATTACAACTCTTAGAATGCCGTTTAGACAGTATGATCTACCGTATGGGCTTTGCTTCCACACGTAGAGAAGCGCGTCAGTTGGTATCCCACGGTGCTGTGATGGTGAATGGCCGTCGTATTAATATTCCTTCTTATGAAGTGAAGCCTACGGATACAGTTGGTGTATGTGAAAAGAGTCGTGGACAAGCGCGTATTTTAGAAGCTATCCAAAATGTGGATACGCGTGGTGTTCCAGATTGGATTGAAGTAGATCACAAAAAGATGGAAGGTGTTTTAAAGCGCGTTCCTGATAGAAGTGATATGCCATCTGATATTAATGAGCAGTTAGTCGTAGAGTTATACTCGAAATAATGGGAGGGGAAAATATGCCACGCCCGGTAACAGGATTTTTGAAGCCAAGTTCTATTCAAGTCCAAGTAGTGGATGCATTTCATTCCATTATTACTTTGGATCCGTTAGAACGGAGTTTTGGCCATACCATGGGTGCTGCGCTGCGTAGAATATTATTATCTTCTATGCCTGGCGCTGCCGTTACTTCAGTGAAAATTGAAGGGGTACTGCATGAGTATTCTGCTTTGGAAGGGGTTCAAGAAGACGTCTTAGATATCTTGTTGAACTTAAAAGAAGTAGCAATCATTTTGCATGAAAAAGACCGTGTAGAGCTGAAGGTCAGCAAACGTGGTCCTGGTGTGCTCAAAGCGCAAGATTTGGCAACAGAAAGTGGTGTTACTATTATCAATGGCGATCATGTGATTGCTACATTGAATAAAGACATTACTTTGGACATGCTGATTGTTGTGGAACGTGGACGTGGATACGATCCAGTTCAAACACGTCAGTTACAAGATTTAGACACTCCAAATCCTATTGGTTTTTTACAAGTGGATGCGAGTTTTTCCCCTGTGCGTAAGGTGAGCTACTCTGTAGAAAACACCCGTGTGGAAAACCGTACTGACTTGGATAAGTTGATCATAGAGTTACAGACTGATGGCACTTTAGAACCTGAAGAAGCTATTCGTCGTGCGGCTACTATTTTGAACGAACAAATTGCTGTGTTTGTAGATCTGAAGACCGATGAAAAAGGCTTGCCACATGCACGTGCGATAGAGATAGATCCTTTATTGTTGCGTCCAGTAGATGAGCTAGAACTCACCGTTCGTTCTGCAAATTGCTTAAAAGCAGAAAATATTTATTATATTGGCGACTTAGTGCAGCGTACGGAAATGGAACTGTTAAAGACCCCTAACCTTGGTAAAAAGTCTTTGATGGAAATCAAAGAAGTATTAGCGACCAAAGGGTTGTCTTTAGGCGTGCGTTTGGAAGGATGGCCGCCTGCGCAATTAGAAACCACAAAAAATTAAGTTTGGAGTAAGTTATGCGTCACCGTTGTGCTGGAACTAATCTGGGGCGTCCCTCAGACCACCGTAAGGCATTATTGCAGAATTTAGCAAAGTCCTTGTTAACACATGAGACAATGAAAACAACTGTAACTAAAGCAAAAGTTATACGTCCTATCGTAGAAAAGCTGGTCACCTTGGCCCGTGTGGATACGGTTGCTAACCGTCGTCAAGCGCGTCGCTTACTACGTAACGATGACACCTTATTGCATAAGTTGTTTACTGAAATTGCACCACGTTTTGCAGGTCGTCCAGGTGGCTACCTACGTATCGTGAAGTGCGGATACCGTGATGGTGATACCGCGCCTGCTGCGATCATTCAGTTTGTAGATAAGGCAACTGAAGCTGTTTAATTAAGCAGTTCTTTGGTGTCGACAAAGCCCATACCTTGCTAAAACAGGGTATGGGCTTTGTTGTTTAGATGCGTGGCGTAGCTGGCCGTTGGGTGATTGCAGGCTGTTGTATCTGAGGTAGGGCATCTATTTGTATGGTTTTTTTAGCCCCCTCTATAGCGACCCTATGGGCTGTGAGTTCCTGGGATAAGGGTGCTTGTATGCCCCATTTTTCTAATACAGTCTGCATCTTGGCTGCATACTGAATAACATCCTGAAGGTTTTTATCTGTAATAGGCGCATAGTCTACTTCAAAGCCATGCACCTTCTTACCCTTGCTTTGCGCGGTCGTAATATAGGCGGAAGCCATTTCTAACATTCCCGCAAAACCAGTATCTGTGAAAGGGTTCTCTTGGGTTAAATGATAAGCGCCATCCACTTGTGCGACTTTAACTGCGCTGACTTCAGTGGTAGAGCCTTTAGGTTGTTTGCTTTGCACAGAACAGGTTAAGGTGTCGTCCTTAATAGGATGTTTTACTACGAGCTCTCTAGCCCTCTCATCAGTCTTTGGTTTGGAACCAAAGGGTGGATGTGGATCTAATAAATTGTGAGTTGATTCTTCTATCTGATTAAAGAACTGAGTGCGCAATTCACTTAAAAATGCATGATCTGCAGGGGTGTGTTCTGTGCTAAAACTAATGCGAGCTGCATCTTCTTCAGAGAGTAAAGAAGCTGCTTTACTATGTTTGCTTTTTGCAGAGGGCGTATCCGTGTTAATAGAAGGAGGTCTGCCTATATGTGTTTGAGAACCTGAGCGCTCACTGACTACAGATGCTGCACCGGAACTAGCGGGAGACTCTAAGACTCTTAAGGTGCCGTGGCCGTGGGGCGACGTACTAGAGCCTTTTGGTGAAGGAATCACACTACCTGTGTTATGAACACTACTAGTAAGAGATTGGTGTTGGCTCGCTACACTAGAGGCACGAGGATTTATAGGAGTCTCATGGGGTAAGGGGGTGCCTGGTAAAGAAGCAGATACTGGGGGAGTGATTGCTAGTTTCTGTTCTGCAGCTAAGGCATCGAGTGCTTGTAATAGAATGTCGTTTGGATCTGTTGAGACTCCCCGTGCAATACTTTCTAAATCTTGCCACTGTGCTGTGCAGGCGGCTAAGGAGTCTTTAAGATCGTGTAAATTAGCACCATCGATGTCTAATAAATAAGTCTGGTTGCCTTGGTTGTCTGTGGTATATATGAGTGTGTCCAGTGTAGCTAGGGCAGCCTCAAGAGCGAAAGAGTTAGGATTAAGTGATTTTTCAAGTGCGCTTTTAAGGCGCGAAAGTTCGTTGGCATTCTCCGGGGTGCTCTTTAATGAGGAGGTTGTCTTTTTACCCAGATTAATGAGGTCAGTTAACAGAGTTTTTGCAGCAGCAATTGATGAGTCTTGTAAGGTTTCTGTGAAGAATTGTGTGTTCTCTTGGGTTTGTTGTTCATCAGAGATGAATGAATACGCTTCCTGTATCAAGTTTTGA